>NZ_JBFBAW010000021.1:0-138234 GCF_040682435.1 Lentzea sp. NPDC051208
GTACTGCACTGGTTACGGTGTGGGAGAGTAGGTCGCCGCCGAACTTAATTTGCCCTGCGGGTTGAGCGCCACAAGCGCTCCCCGCAGGGCTTTTTTTGCGTTCGCCGACCCCGGCACGATCCTCAGCGCCGGCGCCCTGGCCAGCCCTTCGGCGACCACCATCCAGGATGACCCTGCTGACTGGCGTGCTCGACGCACCCAATAGGTCGCGTCGGCGAACTCCCTGACACGCATCCCAGCAGAACTCGCTAACGCGCATCCAGCGGCGCCTACGGCCCCGCCAGCCCCTTGGCGGGCAGTCAACGAAACCCGCAGTCGAGCTCCTCGGGGCCATCCGAGCAACATGCTCACCAGCTATCTGAGACCAGCTGCCCAATGGCATCCACCGAGGGCTCTCACTCAATCGGGTGATCGATGGCCTGATTCGGCTCCTGCTCCCTCTAGTAGTCAAATATCCGAGGGGGTGTCACAAAACCATGGTCATCTTCGCCGCGCAATGAGGAGGACGCGTGGGGCGCCGAGGCTCCTGGCTGCCCAGTACCTCTAGAGGCCGCCCGGTACCTTCTGCACCATGCACAACGAGCAACGCACCGCCCGCCGATCAGCTGGAGTGGGCAGGACCGCAGACCTCGCCACGAACCCGTTCCGGGTCGACCGCGACCGTGTGGCGAGCTCCCCGTTCTTCGCGAGGCTCGGTGGTGTCACCCAGGTCGTCAGCTCCACCGGCTCGGGCCTGCTCGTGCACAACCGCCTCACCCACAGCCTCAAGGTCGCCCAGGCCGCGCGCGCCATCGCCGAACGCCTGACCACCCGCCCCGAGCTGACCGCGGTGCTCGAGAAGCTGGGAGGGTGCGACCCCGACGTCGTCGAGGCCGCCGCCCTCGCGCACGACCTGGGGCACCCGCCCTTCGGGCACCTGGGGGAGCAGGTGCTCGACCGGCTGGCCCGGCACAGGTTCGGGTTGCCGGACGGGTTCGAGGGCAACGCGCAGTCGTTCCGGATCGTCACGACCACGGACGTGCGGGGGCCCAAGGCGCTCGGCCTCGACCTGACCGTGGCGGTGCGGGCGGCGATGCTGAAGTACCCGTGGACGCGTCACCAGCCGCTCGGCCTGCCGGTCGCGCCGCGTGGTGCGGCCGAGCCGGACGACATGCCGGGCACCGGCAGTTCGAAGTTTTCCGCGTACGTGACGGAGATCGACGACCTGCGGCAGGCGCGCGAGCCGTTCGAGGGGCGCGTCGAGTCGTGGCAGCAGACCGTCGAGGCGAGCGTCATGGACACTGCGGACGACATCGCGTACGCGATCCACGACCTGGAGGACTTCCATCGGGTCGGGGTGTTGCAGCACGCGACGGTCGCCGCCGAGCTCGGCACGTGGCAGGCGCAGGCGCTCGACCTCGCCGGGTTGAGCGACGCTGAGCTGAATGCCGAGATCCGGATGCCGGGGCGGTCGCTGGAGACGCTCCGCAGGCGCATGCACCTCAAGGACTCCTGGGTGATGAGCGACGAGGCGTTCGCGATGGCGGTGCGGAAGGTGAGCAAGGAACTCGTCGACGGGCTGCTGTCGGTGCCGTTCGACGGGTCTGTCGAGGCCGAGCAGGCGGTTGCCGGGTTCAGTGCTCGGTGGACGCGCCGGCTCGTGGACGCGGTCGGGGTGATCGAGGAGCCCACGCCGCGGTCCGGGCACGTGGTGCTGGCGGTCCCGCAGTGGCACGAGGTGCAGGTGTTGAAGTTCGTGCACCGCCGGTTCGTGCTGCTGCGGCCGGATCTGGCTTTGCACCAACGTGGACAGGCGCGTCTGCTCGGGTCGCTCGTGGACGCGCTGGAGCAGTGGGTGACCGACCGGGCCGAGGCGGATCGGTTGCCGCGCAGGCTGCACGACCTTGTGGAGCTGGCCGAAACGGAGTACGCGGCGCTCGCCCGGACGGAGCCGTCCACATTGGTCGGTGCCGCCGGTGAGCTGCCCGTTGGTCCTGATGCCGTAAGGGGGTTGGCGCGTGGGCGTGCGGTCGTCGACTTCGTCGCGTCGCTCACCGACAACCAGGCAGCCGCACTGCTGGAAGCACTTTCCGGGCGAACCGGTCAGTTGTGGACTGACGCGTTTGTTCTGTGAAGTGTGATTGCGTCTGCTAAGTGGGAAGTAGCCCAATCGGATGCTGACTGTGATCAGGCAAGCACCATACGTTGGCGCCTCGACCGGGAATCGCCGGTCGCACGCCGCGTGCTCGGGGGCACGCCAACGTTCGGGGGAGAGACTCCTGTGCGCCGATCTCGAAGAGGCACGACCTTAGTCACCGCAGGTACCGCAGTTCTTCTGGCCGCTCTCACCGCAGTCACGCCGGCGTCCGCCGATCCGGGCAAGGCGTCCAAGTCCATCAGCGACCGCACGGCGGCGCAGATCTCCGCGCTGCAGAGCATCAAGAAGTCGCTCACCCCAGCTGAGTCCAAAGTGGACAGCGCACTCGTGGTTGAGGCGCGCAAGCGCGTCTCAACTGGTACCACGAGCGCCCTTCCGCAGGTGCAGACCGGCGTTGCCGTGACGCCGAAGGCCACCACGCTCGTGGACATCCGTGTCAAGCAGTACTCGGAGGACCTGGTCAACGCTGTCCGCGCGGCGGGTGGACAGATCCGGGCAGTGTCGCCCGAGCACCGCACCGTGCGCGCGGAGGTCCCGGTCGCGAAGATCGCCGAGATCGCCGGGCGCTCCGACGTCGCCCGCGTCGAGCCGGGCAGTGACGCGATGACGCAGGACGTCAAGAACAAGCGGGACGACAAGGCCCGCAGGCAGGCTCCGTCCAAAGAGGACAAGTCCAGGGAGATCGAGCGCCGGCTCTCGGAGAAGCAGCTCTCCGTCCAGGCCGCCAAGGTCGCGGAGAGCGACAAGGCGCACAACGCCGAGGCGGCACGTGCTTCCTTCCGCGTGACCGGTGTCGGCGTGAAGCTCTGCGCGCTGTCGGACGGCGTGGGTTCGCTGGCCGTGTCGCAGGCCTCCGGCGAACTGCCGGCCGTCGACATCGTGCCGGGCCAGGCGGGTTCCGGTGACGAGGGCACCGCGATGCTCGAGATCCTCCACGACCTCGCGCCCAACGCCGAACTCGGCTTCGCCACGGCGTTCAACGGTGACGCGAGCTTCGCGGACAACATCAAGAAGCTGCGCTTCGACCTCGGCTGCGACGTCATCGTCGACGACGTCATCTACTTCAACGAGTCGCCGTTCCAGGACGGCATCATCGCGCGCGCCGTGGACGCGGTCGTCGCCGACGGCGCTATGTTCTTCTCCAGCGCGGGCAACCAGGGCAACGTCGTGGACGGCACCTCCGGCCACTACGAGGGCGAGTTCGTCGACTCGGGTGTGGGCGTCGGCAAGTTCGCCGGTTCCGCGCACGACTTCAACCCGGACACCAACGCCAAGCAGCTGTTCAACCCGCTGTCGAACTTCTCCGGCGACACCCCGGTGGTGCTGCACTGGGCCGACCCGCTCGGCCAGTCGGCCAACGACTACGACCTCTACCTGGTCAACGCCCAAGGCAACGTTGTCACGTTCAGCCAGAACAACCAGGACGGGGCGCAGGACCCGTACGAGCGCATCAACACCCCGTCGAGCTCGACCGGGACGCGCCTCGCGGTCGTGAAGTACCGCGGTGACGACAAGTACTTCGCGCTGTCGCTGTTCGGTGGCCGGTTCGCCGACACCAACGACGGCCTCAAGAAGTACGTCACGCCGGGCACCACTCGCGGCCACTCGTCGGCCAAGGGCGCGATCTCGGTCGCGGCCGCACCCGCCGCGGCGGCACTGCCGTTCGACCTCGAACCGGGCGACCCCGCCAACCCGAAGGGCCCGTACCCCAACGCCTTCGACGGCACGCAGAAGCCGGAGCGCTTCACCTCCGACGGACCGCGCAGGACGTTCTTCGCACCGGACGGCTCGCCGCTCGCCGAGACCCGGCAGAAGCCGGACATCACCGCGGCCGACGGCGTCACCACGTCGGTGCCGGGCTTCGCGCCGTTCTACGGCACGTCAGCCTCTGCTCCGAACGCCGCCGCGATCGCCGGTCTGATCCTGTCGGGCAACCCGACGCTGACGCCCGCCGAGGTCAGGGAAGCCCTTGTGACGACGGCGATCGACATCGTCGAGTCCGGTGTGGACAACCGCACCGGCGCCGGCATCGTGATGGCCGACCGCGCCCTGCAGTACACGGGTGCGTCGCCGCAGGCACTGGCCCGCGCGCAGAAGCCGACGATCGTCAACGACGCCGACGGAAGCGCTTTCCTCAAGCCGGGCACGACTGCCACGGTGACGGTGCCGGTGGCCAACAACGGTGACGGCTCGGCCGCGTCGACCTCGGTCGTGCTGTCGACGACGTCGCCCGGCGTGACCATCGCGCCGCGCTCCAAGTACTACGGCAACATCGACCCGGGCCAGACCGTCAGCAACACCTACAAGGTGACCGTGCCGGCCTCGGCCGCGCTCGGTTCGGCGGTCAAGCTCGACGCACGCGTGACGTACGCGGGCTCGACGTCCCCGACGACCAGTTCGTTCACGCTCCGCGTGGGTGAGCCGGCGCGCGACTTCAAGTCGTTCGCGTACACCGGCGCGCCGGTCGCCATCCCGGACAACGACCAGACCGGCGTCTCCATCCCGCTGCCGGTGACGGGCGTCGGCGCGGCGTCGAACCTGAAGTTCTCCGTGGACGGCGCGACGTGCTCGACCACCGAGGGCTCGACGACGGTCGGCGTCGACCACACCTTCGTCGGCGACCTGGTGGGCACGCTCACCTCGCCGTCCGGCAAGTCCGTGACGCTGTTCTCGCGGGCGGGCGGCACCGGCAACAACATCTGCCAGGCCGTGTTCGACGACGCCGCCACGACGCCGTTCTCGAGCGTGACGAGCGCCAACGCGCCGTTCACCGGCTCGTGGAAGGCGGGTGCGCCGCTGTCCTCGCTGACCGCGGACCCCGTCGACGGCACGTGGGTGTTCAAGGTCGCCGACGTCGTGGGCTCCGACCGCGGTTCGATCCGCTCGGTGACCCTCAGCGTCGCCGGCTGGGTCTGATGACCTGAGCTCGACCGAACGGAAGGCCCCCGGCTCGCGAGCCGGGGGCCTTCTTCATGCCGAACTGGAACCTGAACGACGAAAGGGGCGCCTCCCGGATCGGGAAGCGCCCCTCAAGCCTGTCCGAGCACTGCTAGCGGTTCGGCCACTCCCACCGGATGCCGAACACACCAGGACCGAACCCGAGCGCCACGGCGTGCACGCCGCCACCCGAGTCCAGGGTGAGGTTGCGACGCCGCGAGGGCGTCTCGTCACCCGCGGGCACGCTGTACTGCTGCACACGCGAAGGCAGGTTCGTCTCGTCGAACCTGACCTCGATCACGTACTCGCGCACCGGCAGCCGGAACTTGCGCGCGAACGTGTTGTTGCCCTTGGGGGCGTGGCCCTCGGGGAACACCAGCTGGTATTCCATGATGAGGGTCTCGCCGCGGGTGAGCGGCCGTTCGAACATCATCTCCGCGACCATGATGTTGGCCTCGTGGTCACGGGCGATGCGGCCGAGGTGGCAGTTGCGCACGTTCAGGATTTCGGGGAGCACGTCGGACTCCTCGGTCTCGAACACGAGCGCCCAGCGGTCGGGCCCGTCCTGCTCAGCGCGGAGGATCTGCCGCACCCACACGGATTTCTGCCCGCCGTCGGCAGAGATCTCGATGCGGTCGTGCTGGCTGATCCGGCCGAGCTTGAGGTCAGAGGACGTGTCGACCTTCGAGAGCAGGTTCGCGACCCGCTCCCTTCGCGCCCACAGGGCGTCGATCGGCATCATGGTCGTCGGGCGGCAACGGCGACCTCGCGGACGAGGTGGACCGAGCAACGCCGACAGACCCGACTGAGGCACTCCCAGAACCGACTCGAGGTGCCGCAGCGCCTCCAGTGATTCAGGGCGTTCAGGCCTTCGTCGTCCTGACTGCCAGTAGCTGAGCGTCGCGACGCTGATCGTCACTCCGCGCAGTGCCAACCGGTGCTGGATGCGGTCGAGACTGAGTCGGCTAGCCTTGATCGCCGCCCTCAACGCTTCCGGGAACGGTCCCGTCGTCAAGAGTTGCGTAAGGCTGCCGTGGCCCGTTGAGTCAGTGTCGTCAACGGTCAGTGTTGGTCGACCGGCAGCAGTCGTCATGGTGACTCCCCGCTGTCATAAGATCACGCCCCAGTGACCCTACCCGTCCGTGAACATCGCTGGTCGGAGCCGGATGGAGTCAATGGTTAATCCATACGGTTGATGAGTTCACGCTTTCGAGACTCATCTGTCAAGTGAATCGAACCCATCAGTAACATCTGTGTGCCGTTCACGGCCTGTGTCGGACCGGTTCTACTGCGTGCACGATGATCGGCCTCGGTCACGGGGGCCAGGGGGTGGCGGCCAGGTGAGCAGGGTGCGTCCGGTGCCCGGTGGACGGGCCGTCGAGGTCGAGCCGGAACGGGTCCTCGGCTGGATCGACCGGTTCACGGACCGGCACGGCGCGATCACCGTCCGAGTGGCCGAAGCCGAGGTCGTCATCACCGCCGAGGACGGCGCGACGGCCACGTTCACGACGCGCGGTGGCACCTCTCTGCGTGAAGTGGTCGAGAAGTTGACGGAGCCCCGGAGGATCGGGCTGGTTCTCGTGCGGCTCGGCGGCCACAGCGTCGGGGTGGCGTCCGGCGGCAAGGTCGAGGTGTCGGCCACGGACCGCAAGCAGGTCCACGGCCGCATCCGGGCCGGCGGGTGGTCGCAGCAGCGGTTCGCCCGGCGCCGCGAGGGACAGGCCAGGGTCGCGCTGCAGGCCGCCGCGGACGACGTGGCCAGGGTGCTCGTGCCGCGGCTCGCCGAACTCGACAGCGTCGTGCTGGGCGGCGACTGGCAGGCACTGGACGTGCTGCGCGACGACCGCAGGCTCGCGGGCGTCTTCAGCAAGGCCGAGGACCGCGTGCTGGACGTGCCGGAGCCCCGGCGGACGGTCCTCGACGAGGCCGCCGAACGCGCCCGCTGCGTCGAGATCGTGATCCAGGACACACGGACAACCGGACGGGAGCCCGGCCGCATGGATACGGGTGAGGGTGCCTGATCCTGGCGCCACCGACCTGCTGGAGCTGCAAGTGCGCAAACGAATGGTGATCGTGGCCGGAGCGGTCGCGCTGGGTGCCATCGGCATCGCGGTGCCCGCCCTCGCGCTGAGTGGCGGCGACCGTGCGCCTCAGCCCACGACGTCGGCTCCGCAGCCGCCCACCTCGACCATGACCGAGGCGCCGTCGACCACGGTGCTGCCGCCGACGTCGTCCAGGCCCGAGGTCACGCCGACCGCCGTGCCGCCGTCGTCCACCGCGCCGCAGTACCCGCCCACGACCGTGCTGCCGACGTCGTCGTCGAAGCCGGTGCACGCGCCGACGACGGCGCCCCCGTCGGTCCTGCCGACGCCGACGGTCAGCCACGGCCCGACGACCTGGACCCCGCCCGCCACGACGCCGGTCCCGTCGACCACGGCCCGGTAGGGAGTCTCCTCTGAACTGGGAGGCCGAGTTCACCGACTGCTTCGACCGGTACGCCGACTCGACGCGGTTCACCGCGTTCTTGTTGTGCGGGAACTGGCACGAGGCGGAAGACCTCATGCAGTCGGGGTTCTTGAAGCTGTACCTGGCCGGTCCGAAGCTCTCGGACCGGTCGGGGCTGGAGCCGTACCTGCGTCAGATCGTCGTGCGGACGTTCCTCGCGGAACGCCGCAAGGTGCGGTGGCGCAGGGAGAAGCTGACCGACGCACCCCCAGAGGGCCTGTCCTCCGTCGCCGGGACGGAGGACAGGCTCGTGGTGTGGCAGGCGCTCACCGCCGTGCCCGCACGGCAACGCGCTGTCCTCGTGCTGCGCTTTTGGCACGATCTGAGCGTCGAGGACACGGCGGCGGCGCTGAACTGCTCGACGGGCACGGTGAAGTCGCAGACCAGCAAGGGCCTGGAGACGTTGCGGCGCAAGCTCGGGCCGGAGTTCGACCACTTGAGGCTGGAGGTGTGATGGTTCGCGAGGACGACCTGCGGGCGACTTTCTCCGCTCTGCACCAGGAAGAGGCGCCGCCGCGGGCCACCACGGCAGCCGAGGTGATCCAGCGCGGCCAGGCCGTGCGGTCCCGGCGCCGCACCATCGCGGTGGTCGGCAGCGGGCTCGCGACCGTGGGGGTCGTGGCGGTGGCGCTCGCCGTGCTGCCGGCCGCCGCACCCACGGAGCCGGCGACACCGGGACCGTCGTCGACGACGTCGAGGGTTCCGCCGACCACGTCGCAGCCTTCCGTGGAACCGACGCCGACGGTGAGCCCGTCCAGTTCGCATGCGCCGCAGACACCGCCGGTCCGGTCGACGACGCCGCTCGGCTCCACGACGCCGCCGGCAGGCCCGGCGTCGAAGCCGGGAACGCCGCCGACGTCCGTGCCTCCGACCTCGTCGTCCTCCAGCATTCATTCGGTGCCGCAGACCTCTCGCTGAGCGGCATGATCCGGCCATGAGCGCTCAGATCCGCCTGGTCGAGATCACCGATGCCAATCGCGACGCCGTGGTGGCCGTGCGCGTGCATCCCGCGCAGGAGCGGTTCGTCGCATCCGTCGAGAAGTCCTTCGTGCACGCGCGGGAGAGCCCCGAGGCCAAGCCGTGGTTCCGCGCGGTCTACGACGGCGACGTGCCGGTCGGGTTCGTGATGCTGAGCTGGAACACCGTTCCCGGGCCCGGACTGCTCGGGCCGTACTTCCTGTGGCGGCTGCTCGTGGGCGCCGGGCACCAGGGGCGCGGTTACGGCCGCGCGATCCTGAACGAGGTCGTGGCGTTGCTGAAGGCCGCCGGGGCCACCGAGCTGCTCACCAGCTGCGTGCCGGGGCAGGGGTCGCCCGAGCCGTTCTACCGCGGGTTCGGGTTCGTGCCCACCGGGGAGGTCGACGACGACGGCGAGGTCATCCTGCGGCTGGACCTCGGCTCGCGACCGTGAAGTGCCGGTCCGTGCCGGGAGTCTCCAGCTCGTCGAGCACCGCCACGGCGAGGTCCTCCGCCGAGATCGCGGACGGACCGGTCAGCAGCTCGTCCGTGCCGCGCCGGTAGGAGCCGGTGCGCTCGCCGGGTTCGAGCAGCGCGGGCGGGCTCAGGTACACCCAGTCGGCCCGGTGGGCGCGGCACTCCTCCAGCTGGCGCATGCTCGCCTCGGCGACGGGACGGATGTGCGCCGGCACGTACCGGGTGTCGTCGAGCACGAGGCCCGCGCCATCTGGTGTGCGCAGCGGTGCGGCGCCTCCGACGACGATGACCCGTGTACGTGTTGCAAGTGCCGCGTCGAGCAGCACGGTCGAGGTGACGCCCGCGGTGGCCACCACCGCACCGTCCACTCCGGACAGAACGCTGTCCATCAGTTCCCGGTCGGTGGCGTCACCGCGCACGTCGCCGGTACCGCGGGACACCGTTGTCACGTCGTGCCCGCGCCGCACCGCCTCGGCGACGACCCGCGAACCGACCATGCCGGACGCGCCGACGACTGCGATCTTCACTGGAGAACTCCTTTGGCGAGAACGGGTGCCGGTCGCTGACTGGCGACGATCGCGGCGAGGGCGAGTGCGAAACCGGTGAGCTGCACCAGGTCCAGGGTCTGGCCGAGGACGACGACGCCGAGCAGCGCGGCGACCATCGGGGACAGCAGGCCGAGCATCGAGACGGACGTGACCGGCAACGTGGTGACCGCGCGGAACCACAGGACGTAGGCGAGCAGGCCGCCGACGCCGCCGAGCCACAGGTAGCCGAGCAGCGCGGTGAGGCCGATCGCGGGTGGCGGGCCCTCGAACAGCAACGTCACCGGCACCAGGAACAGCCCGCCCGCGGTGAGCTGCCAGCCCGCGAACGCCGTCGGGCTGGTCCCGGCCGGCCTGCCCCACTTCTTCGTCAGCGTCACGCCGAGCGCCATCGTCGCGGCGCCGCCCAGCCCGGCCAGCACACCGACCAGGTCGAACCCGGCCGCCGGGCCGAGCACCACGAGCCCGACGCCCAGCATGCCGATCACGCCCCAGGCGAGCCGCCACGCGGACGGGTTCTCCCTGAGCACCCCGACCGCCAGCAGTGCCACCACGAGCGGCTGAGCGGCGCCCAGGGTGGCCGCGACGCCACCGGGCAGGCGTTCGGCCGCGATGAACAGGAACGGGAAGAACAGGCCGATGTTGAGCACGCCCAGCACAGCGGCCTTCGCCCACCACGATCCGCGCGGCAGCGTCCTGGTCAGCGCCAGCGCGATCAGTCCCGCGGGAAGCGCGCGCAGCAACCCCGCGAAGAGCGGGTGGCCCACCGGCAGCAGTTCGGTCGTGACCACGTAGGTCGAGCCCCAGACCACCGGTGCGAACGCCGCGAGCGCGGTGCGGGAGAGGTCGCTGTTTCTCACGTCGTCCAGTGTTGGCGCGCTCGATCAATGAGTCCAACACATGCTTTTCATCCGATCCATCGTGATTCAAGATGGATGCTGTGGAGCTCCAGCAGATGCGGTACGTGGTGGCGGTCGCCGAGACGGGCAGCTTCACCAAGGCCGCCCGGCAGTGCCTGGTCGTGCAGTCGGCGTTGAGCCACCAGATCGCCCGTCTCGAACGGTCGCTGGGCGCGCGGCTGTTCGAACGCACCAGCCGCAGCGTGCGGCTGACCCCGGCGGGCGCGGCGTTCCTGCCGTCCGCGCGGCAGTGCCTCGACCTGGCCGAACGGGCTGCGGCCGAGGTCGCCGCGGCGGTGGGGGAGGTGCGCGGACGGGTCGTGGTCGGCGTGATCCCGACCGTTGCCGCCGTGGACCTGCCGGCCGCGTTGAAGGTGTTCCGCGAGCGCTATCCGCAGGTGCGGGTCGCGCTGCGGATGCTGTCGAGCTACGAGCTCGTCGAGCAGGTGCGGCAGGGAGGGCTCGACCTCGCGTTCCTCGGGTTGCCGCTGGGCGTGCGGCCCGAAGGCGTGCGCGGCCGGGAACTGGCGCGCGACGAGCACGTGGCCGTGATGGCGCCGGGGCATCCGCTCGCGCGGCAGGAGTCGACGAACCTGCGGACGCTGGCCGAGGAGCTGTTCGCCGACTTCCCGGCGGGATCGCCGGGGCGGACGCAGTCGGATCAGGCCTTCTCGATCGCGGGCCTGCACCGCGAGGTCGCGTTCGAGGTGACGACCGCGGAGTTGATGGCCGGGCTGATCCGGGAGGGGCTCGCCGTGGCCGTGCTGCCGTCGCGGTACACGCCCCGGCTGAGCGGGGTGGTGACCGTGCCGATCGTGGACGGGCCTTCGCGGGTGGAGCACCTGGTGTGGAGCGCGGGCGGGCTGACGCCGGCGGCCGCGGCGTTCCTGGACGTGCTCGGAGTGCCCGAAACTGTCGGTGGTGCCTGAGAGAATGAAAGCAGGGGACCCCCTGCGGGGGACCCCTGCGTGAGCGTGGCTCAGCCCGCGGTGCCCGTGGAGAGCAGGCCGCCGTCGACCCGGACGGTCTCGCCCGTGATCCACGAGGCGCCGTCCGAGCACAGGAAAGCCACGAGGGAGGCGACGTCCTCCGGCGTGCCGAGGCGCTTCATCGGGTACTGCTGCGCGGCTTCCTCCTCGCGGCCGACGTAGAGCGCCTCCGCGAACTTCGTCTTCACCACGGCGGGCGCGACGGCGTTCACGCGCACCTTCGGGCCGAGCTGCCACGCGAGTTCCTCGGTCAGGCGGATCAACGCCGCCTTGGACGCGCCGTACGCGCCGATCACGCCCGTCGACCGGATGCCGCCGATCGACGCGATGTTCACGACCGCGCCGCCGTTCTCGCCCATCCAGGCCTTCCACGCGAGCTGCACGAAACCGAGCGCGGCCACCACGTTGACGTCGAAGATCTTCTTGACGGCGTTCAGGTCTGCCTCCATCAGGAAGCCGAACTGCGGGTTGATGCCGGTGTTGTTCACGAGCACGTCGAGGCGGCCGAACTCCTCCATCGTGCGCGCCACGGCCTCTTCACGCGACGCGTCGTCGCCGGCGTTGCCCGGAACGGTGAGGACGCGGCCGCCGGTGTCGGCTTCCAGCTGCTTGGCCGCCTCGGCCAGCTGATCGGCCTTGCGGCCCGTGATCGTGACGGACGCGCCGCGGGAGAGGAGCTCGCGTGCGATGCCGTGGCCGATGCCGCGGGACGCGCCGGTGACCAGCGCGGCCTTGCCCGAGAAGTCTTCGCTCATGGCCGCAATCTATGCGTCCCGCCACACGTGGGAAATTCGATGGTGGTGATCCCGTAGGATGGGTGCGTGATCCTCCTGGAGTAGGCCGAACCGGACGTGCCATCCCTTGCCATGCCCGGCGTTGTAGTAGCTACTCGGAGTTTCTTTTGATCACCGCAACTGACATGGAGTTGCGCGCGGGTTCACGCATTCTCGTGAGCGGCGCCAACCTGCGCGTTCAGCCCGGCGACCGCATCGGCCTCGTGGGCCGCAACGGCGCCGGCAAGACCACCTCCCTGCGCGTTCTCGCCGGTGAGGGCCAGCCCTACGCCGGCACCATCATGCGCAAGGGCGCGCTCGGCTACCTGCCGCAGGACCCCCGCGAGGGCGACCTGTCGGTCATCGCCAAGGACCGGGTGCTGTCCGCGCGCGGGCTCGACCAGCTGCTCCGCGACATGGAGAAGGCCCAGTCGAAGATGGCCGAGCTGGTCGACCCGGACCAGCTCGACGTCGCCGTCGCCAAGTACGGCAAGCTCGAAGAGCGCTTCTCCTCGCTCGGCGGGTACGCCGCCGAGTCCGAGGCCGCCCGCATCTGCTCGAACCTCGGCCTGCCCGACCGGGTGCTGGCGCAGCCGCTGAGCACGCTGTCCGGTGGCCAGCGTCGCCGCGTCGAGCTGGCCCGCATCCTGTTCGCCGCGTCCGAGGCGGGCATCGGTGCCAAGTCGAGCACGATCCTGCTGATCGACGAGCCCACGAACCACCTCGACGCCGACTCGATCACGTGGCTGCGCGGCTTCCTCAAGTCGCACGACGGCGGTCTCGTCGTGATCTCGCACGACGTCGAACTGCTCGACGACGTCGTGAACAAGGTGTGGTTCCTCGACGCGATGCGCGGCGAGGTCGACATCTACAACCTCGGCTGGAAGAAGTACCTCGAAGCCCGTGCGACGGACGAGAAGCGCCGTCGCCGTGAGCGCGCCAACGCCGAGAAGAAGGCCGGCGCGCTGATGACGCAGGCCGCCAAGATGGGCGCGAAGGCCACGAAGGCCGTTGCGGCGCAGAACATGGCGAAGCGCGCCCAGAAGCTGCTCGACGGTCTCGACGACGTGCGCCAGAGCGACAAGGTCGCGAAGATCAGCTTTCCATCGCCCGCCCCGTGCGGCAAGACCCCTTTGATGGCAGAGGGTCTGAGCAAGTCCTACGGTTCGCTGGAGATCTTCACGGGCGTGGACCTCGCGGTCGACAAGGGTTCCCGCGTCGTCGTGCTCGGCTTCAACGGCGCCGGCAAGACGACGCTGCTGCGGTTGCTGGGCGGCAGCGAGAAGGCCGACGCCGGTGGTGTCGTCCCCGGTCACGGCCTGAAGATCGGCTACTTCGCGCAGGAGCACGAGACGCTCGACCACAACGCGTCGGTGTGGGAGAACATCCGCCACATGGCGCCGGACGAGCAGGAGCAGCGGCTGCGGTCGTTGCTCGGCACGTTCCTGTTCAGCGGCGAGCAGCTCGACCAGCCCGCGGGCACGTTGTCCGGTGGCGAGAAGACGCGGCTCGCGCTGGCCGGTCTGGTGTCGTCGGCGGCGAACGTGCTGCTGCTCGACGAGCCGACCAACAACCTCGACCCGGCCTCGCGCGAGCAGGTGCTCGACGCGCTGCGGCGCTACGAGGGTGCCGTCGTCCTGGTGACGCACGACCCCGGCGCGGTCGAGGCGCTGGAGCCCGAAAGGGTCATCCTGCTGCCCGACGGCACCGAGGATCACTGGTCCGAGGACTACCTCGACCTCGTTCAGCTGGCGTGATCTCCACCCGTCAAAGGACTACCGAGCGCGTTCTGTGATCAACTCAGTGTGATCGAATCGACCGTTCACCGATCTCTTTGCTTGATCACCTGGCGTTCTGCCGGATCCTGTTCGATCATTGCGACGACAGGGGCCGTCAAACGGCCCACCTGCTCGTACGGAAGGCGGGACAAGGTGGCTGACCTGAAGAAGGGTGCCCGGATCACCGGCGCCACACGGGACAAGCTGGCCGCTGACCTGAAGAAGAAGTACGAAAAGGGCGCGAGCATCCGGGCTTTGGCCGAGAGCACCGGGCGTTCCTACGGCTTCGTGCACCGGGTTCTGTCGGAATCCGGGGTCACGCTGCGCGGTCGCGGTGGCGCCACCCGGACGAAGAAGAAGTAGCCACAACTCAGACTGCTACTCTCCGGTAACTAGCTACTAGTTCGCCGGAGGTAACGACCATGCCAGTGCCTTCCATCGACGCTGGCCTGCTCGAGCGCGGTGGCGTTCGGCTCGCGATCTCGGGGCCGCGCGCGACCATCACGCTCGATCGTCCCGACGTGCTGAACGCGCAGACGCCGGCCACGTGGCAGGCGTTGCGGCACATCGGCGAACAGCTGGACCCGGACGTCCGCGTCGTGGTCGTCCGGGGCTCCGGCCGTGCCTTCTCGGCAGGGCTGGACCGGCGGATGTTCACCGGTGAGCCCGTCGACGGCGAACCCGGTGGTCTCGGCGCGATCCTGTCGCTTCCCGCTGCGGAGGCCGACGCCCGCATCGCGTCGTACCAGGCCGGGTTCACCTGGCTGCGCGATCCGGCACGCGTGACGATCGCCGCGGTGCAAGGGCATGCCATCGGCGCGGGTTTCCAGTTGGCGCTGGCGTGCGACTTCCGCGTGCTCGCCGAGGACGCGCAGTTCTGCATGGCCGAGACCGGGCTGGGTCTGGTGCCCGACCTCGGCGGCACGCTGCCGCTGGTGCGACTCGTGGGGTACTCGCGCGCGGCTGAGATGTGCGTGACCTCCCGCCGGGTGTCGGCGGAGGAATCGCTGCGGATCGGCCTCGCGAACTCCGTCGTGCCCGCGGACGGGCTCGACGGCGCCGTCGACGAGCTGGTGGCCGCCGTCCTCAAGCCGATGGCCGGTGCCGTGTCGGAGACGCTGTCGCTGATCCTTGCGGCCGCGGAGACGCCGACGGCCGAAGCACAGCTCGCGCTGGAGCGCGCCGCCCAGCTGCGCCGGCTGCAGTCCTTCGCGGCCTTGTCCGCTCAGAGCTGAACCTTTCCGCCGCTGTAGCCGTCCGCGAAGGAATTGTCGGACCGCTGTGCTGTTCTAGACAGCGTGGACGGATACAGCTCTTGGCGGTTCATGATGGGAGCGACCTCGGACGCGCCTTCGAAGGTGCGCCGGGGCACGTTCCGCCGCGTTCTGGCCTTCGCCCGGCCGCACCGGGCGAAGCTGCTGGTGTTCCTGCTGCTGACGGTCGTCTCGTCGGTTCTCGCGGTGTCGACGCCACTGCTGGCCGGTCGCGTGGTCGACGCGATCGTGCGCGGCTCCGTGCCGTCCGTGGTCGTGTGGCTCGCCGTGGCGATCGCGCTGATCGCGATCGTCGACGCCGGCCTGGGCGTGGTCGAGCGCTGGCAGTCGACGCGCATCGGTGAGGGCCTGATCTACGACCTGCGCCGTGCCGTGTTCGGTCACGTGCAGAAGATGCCCGTCGCGTTCTTCACGCGCACCCGCACCGGCGCGCTGGTCTCACGCCTGAACAACGACGTGATCGGCGCCCAGCGCGCCTTCACCTCGACGCTGTCCGGCTTCGTCACGAACATCATCCAGCTGGTCCTGTCGCTGGCCGTCATGTTCACCCTGTCGTGGCAGGTGACGGCGCTGGCCCTGGTGCTGCTCCCGGTGTTCGTGCTGCCCGCCAAGCGGATGGGCCGCCGGATGGCGGACATGCAGCGCGAGGCCTCCGCCCTCAACGCCTCGATGGTCACCCAGTCGACCGAGCGCTTCTCGGCGCCCGGCGCGACGCTGGTGAAGCTCTTCGGCCGTCCGGCCCGCGAGGAGGAGGAGTTCTCCGAGAAGGCCGCGCAGGTCCGCGACATCGGCATCCGGACCGCGATGGCCACCCGCTGGTTCATGACGGGCCTGACGCTGGTCTCGGCGCTGGCGCAGGCGCTGGTCTACGGCCTGGGCGGCTACCTCGCGCTGACCGGTCACCTGGCGGCCGGTGCCGTGGTGTCGCTCGCGCTGCTGCTGACCCGCCTGTACGCCCCGCTGACGGCCCTCGCGAACGCGCGGGTCGACCTGATGACGGCGCTGGTGTCGTTCGAGCGCGTCTTCGAGGTGCTGGACCTCGACCCGATGATCAAGGAGAAGCCGGACGCCCGCCCGGTGCCCGACGGCCCGGTGTCGGTCGAGTTCTCCGACGTGCGCTTCGCGTATCCGTCGGCGGACAAGGTGTCGCTGGCCTCGCTGGAGTCCGTGGCCACTTTGGACACTCGTGGCGGCGAGGAAGTGCTGCACGGCATCAGCTTCAAGGCGGAGGCCGGTCAGCTGGTCGCCCTGGTCGGCTCGTCCGGCGCGGGCAAGTCCACCCTCGCCTCGCTCGTGCCGCGGCTCTACGACGTCGACTCTGGCTCCGTACGACTGTCCGGAGTGGACGTTCGAGACCTGACCTTCGAGGCGTTGCGCGCGTCCGTCGGCGTGGTCACCCAGGACGGGCACCTCTTCCACGACACCATCCGGGCCAACCTGGAGTACGCCTCGCCCGGCGCCACCGACGACGACCTGTGGGACTCGCTGCGCCGGGCCCGTCTGCTGGACCTGGTGGCGTCGTTGCCAGACCAGCTCGACACCGTGGTCGGCGAGCGCGGCTACCGGCTGTCCGGCGGCGAACGGCAACGGCTCACCATCGCCCGCCTGCTGCTCGCCAAGCCGCGCGTGGTGATCCTGGACGAGGCCACCGCACACCTGGACTCGGAGTCCGAGGCCGCCGTGCAGGAGGCGCTGACCGAGGCGCTGCACGGACGCACGTCGCTGGTGATCGCCCACCGCCTCTCGACGATCCGGGCGGCCGACCAGATCCTGGTGCTGGAGCACGGCGACATCGTCGAACGAGGCACGCACACCGAGCTGATGGCCGCCGGGGGCCGCTACGCCGACCTCTACAACACGCAGTTCGCCGAGCCGCCGGTCGTCGGTGTGGTGCCGACGCCGAAGTTCAGCGAGCGGCTCGGGGTGCCGCAGACGAACTGATCCCGGCGGACCGTCCGCGACGCGGGGGAGCCCGCGGGCGGCTCCCGGAGCTTGCCTGGGAGGAGGGACGCCTGAGTTGACGGCGTCCGGGCTGGGCGTTCGAGGCATCGGCAGCCGCGCAGGCGGTGGCCTGCTCAGCCGAGGGGCTGGGCGCGACTCAGCCTTCTGACTGGGTGATCGGTCTGATGGCCAGGGCCGGGTGTGCAGAGGGCAGTCCGGTGGGGCAGGGCCAGCTGTTGGGGCGGGTGTCGCCGCGCTGGCCAGTGCCGCGCTGGCCAGCGCCGTGCGGACCGCGCCGCGTGGGCCAGGGCCGCCAGGGCCGGTGCCGTGCGGACCTGTGCCGCTCGTACCGCGCCGCGCGACGCGCGGTATGAGAACCCTGCGACAACGACGTGATGGCGGCGATCGAGGCAGGCGCCACGGCCTACCTGTTCAAGGCAGCCTGCGCGACCAACTCGCCGTGTGCGATCGACTTGCCGTATGCCACGAACTCGCCGTGTGCGACCGACTTTCCCTGCGCGACCAACTGGCCCTGGCCGCGGCCGGGTTGCTGATGAACGAGTGCGCAGTGCCGCCGCGGAGGTGCTCAGCCCGCGGGAGCCGGAGGTGCCGCGGTTCGTCGCAGACGAGGCGACGAACCGCGACGTACCCAAAGGCCTCCTCATCACCGAGGCCACCGTCAAGTCACACCTGCTCAACTCCACGCCAAGCTGGAGATGAGCGACCGGGCGGCCGCCGTCACCGAGGCGTTCCGCCGCCCGCTGCTCGTCCCGCGCGGGCAGAGGTTCAGCCCTTGAGGAACGCCGCCGTCGCGTTCAGCGCGCTCTGCGACGAGCCCGCCTTCTCCACGACCACCGCGAACGCCACGTTGTTCTGGTAGCCGACGAACCAGCCGTGCGCCTCACCGCCGCTCGCCTCCGCCGTGCCGGTCTTCCCAGCCAGGCCGGGGATGCCGGCGAGCTGCTTTGCGGTGCCGTTGGTGACCACCTCGCGCATCATCGCGCGCAGCGGCGGCAGGACGGCGGCGGGCGGGCCGGCCGCCACGTCGTTCGGCTCGGACGGCTTGCCGCGCAGCAGGGTCGGCTTCGGGGTCTTGCCCGAGACGACGGTGGCGGCGACCAGGGCCATGCCGAACGGGCTGGCCACCACGTTGCCCTGGCCGAAGCTGTTCTCCACCCGCTGGTCGCCGGTGGCCGGTGGGACCTTGCCGGTGTTCGTCTCGGCGCCGGGGATGGCCCAGTCGGCGCCCAGGCCGAAGCGCTTCGCCATGTCCGGCAGGGCGTTCGGGTCGAGCTTGGAGCCGAGGTCGCCGAACGTCGTGTTGCACGACAGCGCGAACGCCGTGTGGAACGGCAGGCTGGCGTGGCCGAAGTCCGCGTTGCTGATCCTGCGGGTGCCGATGGTGGCGGTGGCCGGGCAGGGAACGGCGGTGCCGCTCTGCACCAGGCCCGCGTTCATGACCGCCGCCGCGGTGACGATCTTCATCGTCGAGCCGGGGGCGTAGCGGCCGACGAACGGGTTGGTGCCGTTCATCGCCTTGTTCTGCGCCACGGCCAGGATCTCGCTGGTGGAGGCCTCGATCGCGACGATCGCCGCGCCCTGCGGGAGGGCGTCCACGGCTGCCTGGGCCGCGGCCTGGCGGGCCGGGTCGATGGTGACGGTGATCTTCTCCCCGCCCTCCGCCTTCTTGGTGTCCAGCACGGTGAACGCGCCGCCCGCGGTGATGCCCACCTCCCAGCCGTCGATGCCCTTCACGTCGCCGACGGTGGCGGTGATCGTCTTGTACAGGCCGTCCGGGACCGTGCCCTGGGACAGCGGCTTGCCGTCGCGGCCCAGCAGGGCGCCCTCCGCGAGCGCCTTGCGATAGGTGAGTGACGCGCCCTCGGTCAGCTGCGGGTGGATGACCGTGGGCGTCCAGTGGACCTTCCAGGCGCCGCCGGCGCGGGTCATCGGGACCTTGACGTCGTACTTCAGCACACCGGCGCTCGGCATCGTCCAGGTGACGGCCGCGGTGAGCTCGGTGGTAGTGGCGTCAGCCGCCGGTGGTTCGGCCGCCGCCACGGTGGCCTGGTAGGCGGACGTGCTCATGCCCGCCTTGCTGGCTTCCAGGGCCGTGGTCGCCGCGGCCGGTGCGTCGGTGAAGACGGCGGCGCTGGCGGGGCCCGAGAACGCCCTGGTCAGGAATGAGGTGGCCACCTGCGCCGGAGTCTCCGCCGGCTTGACCGGTGCGTCGGCGACCACCACCGACCTGCTGCCCGACCAGAGCAGTGTGCCCGCCACGCCGACCACAGCCGTCGTGGCGAGCGCGCCGCCGATCAGGATCCATCTACGTGTCTTCTGCTCCACTTGTTCGAATCCCCCCAGGTAAGTGCTTTCCCCGGTGGGAGACTAACGGCAGTTGTTTGAGAATCTGTGGGGGTTTCTACCTATCCGAGCTGCGGGATGCGGGTCTGGTAGTGGCGCAGCAGGTCGGCGTTGGCCGCGTCGCCGCCCTCCACGTTCGCGCTGCGCCACAGGGGGAGCCGCACGCCGGACTCGGCCGCCTTGTCGATCAGGCGGACCATCAGCAGGTTCCACAGGAACGTGGTGGCCAGCGTGGAGATCGCCGCGGTGACCGGGGCGTCCACCGGGTAGGTCGAGTCGCCGGGCGGGACCAGGTTGTCGAGGACGACGGTCGAGACCTCGGCCAGGGTCGCGCCGGCGCGGCGGGGGGCCTGGGCGCTGGACGCCACCGAGGTGACACCCACCACCGGGCAGCCCCTGCTCGCGGCCTCCTGGGCAAGTTCGACCGGGTAGTAGTTGACGCCCGAGGTCGAGAACACGAACAGCACGTCGTGCGGGGCCAGACCCGATTCGCGCAGGACCTCACCCGCGAGGCCGGAGCGGCGCTCGGCCGACGTGCTGCTGATCGCGCCGTGCATCGGGAGCAGTTCGGGGTGGTAGACCGGGCGGACGCAGGCCAGGCCACCAGCCCGGTAGAAGGTCTCGGCGACCGCCGCCAGCGAGTGTCCCGCGCCTGCGGTGAGGAGGATCCCGTCGGCCTGGACGGCGGCCAGCACGAGCTCGGCCACGTCGTCGAGCGCGGCCGCGTTGTGCTGCTCGACGCGCGTGAGGTGCGTGCGCACGAGATTGCCGTAGTCGGACCCGGTCACGGTGTCGGTCGTCATGCGGCTCAGTAGTACCCGATTGCAGATCACCTCACCAGTAACCCGGGCACCACAAACCTCGATACGCGCGATGAGGGGTGCGGTGGCGCTCTCGGACAGGGGGTGGGTTTGATCAGGCGGTACTTCTACTTCTGGGTCGTGCTGGTCGCGGTGTTCGCGGCAGCGGCGGCCACGAACATCGCGCTGGCGATCACCTACTCCGAGCTGTGGCCGGTGTGGGTGGGACTGGCGCTGCTCGTCGTCGCGGCCGGGTGCGCGAGGGCGGCGGTCCGGGCAAGGCCCTGAGGCCGTTCACGTGGTGGTGACATCAAGCTCCGCCGGTAAGTCGCCCGAGGTCCTCGGGCCGATCGACGTCCGCACCGTCCGCCACGTCGGCGCACTCGACGTGGCGGACGGTGTTCGCCTGGAGGTAGTCCCGCGCGCCGTGGTCGCCCGCCGCCGACGCCATGACGCCCGCGAAGTGGCTCGACCCGATCAGCACCGGGTGCCCGATCTCGCCGTCGTAGGTGGCGCGGGCCAGCACTTCCGGTTCGGCGAGAGCCATCAGGCGGTGCAACGCCTCGACGGTGACCCCAGGGGTGTCCACGGGGAGCACGACGACGGCGTCCGCGGTGCCGACCGCGTGCAGACCGGTGCGCAGCGACGAGCCCATGCCGGTGGCCCAGTGGGGGTTGTCGACGACGGTCACGCCCTGGAGCGTGGCCTGCCGCCGCACCTCCGCCGCCTGCGCGCCGAGCACCACGACGACCGGGTCGCAGCCGGCGGCTCTGAGCAGTTCGGCCGCCGAGTCCACGAAGAGCTCGCCGTGCAACGGGACGAGAGCCTTGGGGGAACCGAACCGGCGGCCGGCCCCCGCGGCGAGCAGAAGACCGGCCACGCGCATGGCCTTGAATCTAGTGCGTTCCCCGGACTTGGGAGTCGATTCCCGGTGTCGTCGCGATGATCGGCGGTTCACCGAGCTTGCGGCGCAACCGGCCCACCGTGACGGCGACGGTGTAGGTGAACGGATCGGCGTGCACGTCCCAGACGCGCTCCAGCACGGCCTCGGCGCTCAAGAAACCCGGGCCGGCCTCCAGCAGCGCTTCCAGCACGGCGAACTCCTTCGCCGAGAGCGCGAGTTGCCGCCCGTCGCGCACGACGGTCCGGCGCACCGGGTCCAGTTCGATCCCGGCCGTGCGCAGCACCGGGGGCCTGTCGTCCGGTCTGCGGCGGGCCCCGGCGAGTGCTCGCCGCCCGGACGGTCCTCATCGGATCGGCCACCTTCGTCACGGGTCTGCCCGCCGCCGGGATCGTCGTCGAGACGACACCGCCGGCGACCTGCGTCCCGGTGGTCGTCGGTGTCGCCGCGGCGCTCGCGCTCTGTGCGGTCTTCGCGTACGGGCTCGGTGTGCGGCTGCGCCGCGGCTGGGCGGCGGTCCTCATCGGACTGACGCTGGTCGCTGTGCCCTACGCCGTGACCGCGGTGCCACTGCTGCCCGACGAGATCGCCGACTGGCTGCTGCGGCTCACCCCGGCGGCGGGCTTCGCCGTCAAGCAGACGGTGGTGGAGCACCCGCAGGTCACAGCCCACTACGCGCCGTCTGCGGGGTACTTCCCGCTGCCGGGCTGGGCCGGGTTCGCCGTGCTCTGCGCGTACACGGCACTCGTGCTGTGGCCGGCTAGCTCAGGTTCTCGAGGATCAGCGAGGACGCCGCTTCGGAAACCTCTTCCGGGATCCAGTGGCTGACGTCCTCGACCATCTCGAACCGGTACGGCCCGGTGCACCACTTCTCGGTCTCGAAGGCCGCGAACGACCCGAACGCCACGTCTTCCGTGCTCCACACGTACATGGTCTTGACGCCGACCTTGTCCGCGGCACCGTGCGGCTTGCCGGCGCGGTACCAGTTCAAAGCGGCCGTCAGCGCGCCCGGTTCGCTCAGCCGCTGGACGTACTCCTCGACGTGCGAGGGCCGGATCCGCCACTCGAACATCTGCTTGATGGCCTGCGCGTTGTTGTCGAGCATGCGCTTCTCGGTGCTGCGCTCACGCCAGTCGCGCATGTACTGCGACCGCATCGCCTGGTCCTCATCGGACTGCAGCGCGACCTTCAACGCGGCGGGGTGCGGCGTGGAGAAGACGGTGAGCGTGCGCAGGCGTTCGGGGTGCTCGATCGCGGTCCACCACGCGACGGCGCCGCCCCAGTCGTGCCCGACGAGGTCGAACGTGTCCCAGCCCAGCGAGTCCGCCATCGCGATCACGTCGCCGACCAGGTGCGTGACCGTGTACTCGGACGCCTGCTCCGGGCGCACGCCGGGGGAGTAGCCGCGCTGGTCGGGTGCGACGGCGCGGAAACCGTTCACGCCGAGCACCGCGACCTGGTGCTCCCACTCGATCGCGGCCTCGGGGAAACCGTGCAGCAGCAACACCGGGCGGCCGTCCTCGGGGCCGGACGCGATGGCGTCGAAGGAACCTGCCTCGGTGGAGACGCTGATGTGGTCGATCACGGGCTCGACACTACCGGTGTGACCTGGCTCTCAACGGCCGAGCCGAAGGGGGTGGCCTCACGAACAGCAAATGTGCATCCGCATGTAGACGTGCTGAAACCGCCGGGCGACACGAGTGCTGTCGTTCTCGTCCTGCACGGCGGCCGTGAACACGGCACCGGACCCGTCCGGCGCCACAACCTCGCGTACCTGCGCATGGTCCCGCTGGCCCGGGCGCTGCGCGCGCCCGGCGTCGAGGTCTGGAACCTGCGCTACCGCGTCCGCGGCTGGAACGCGCCGAGCCTCGATCCGGTGAAGGACGCGCGGTGGGCGCTCGAGAGGATCGACGAGCTGCACCCCGGCAGGCCGGTCGTGCTGGTCGGGCACTCGATGGGAGGCCGGACCGCGCTGCGCGTCGCCGGGCACCCGAGCGTGGTCGCCGTGTGCGCGCTGGCGCCGTGGATCGTGCCCGGCGAGCCGTACGAGCAGCTCAGGGGCAAGGCGCTGCTCATCGCGCACGGCGATCAGGAGCGGATGACGGACCCGGCCAGGTCGCTGTCGTTCGCCCGGCAGGCCAAGACCGTGACGGACCGGGTGGCGCGGTTCAGCGTCGTCGGCGACGGGCACGCGATGCTCAGGAGGGCGCGGGACTGGACCCGGCTGGTCGTCTCCTTCGTCCACGGTGAACTCGGGCTCGAACCGGTGGCACCCGACATCGCGAATGCCATGCGGGAGGCCTCGCCGCGAGGCCTCGACGTGCCTTTGGGAGGCTCGCGTGGCTGAGGTCGCCGTCATCGGAGCCGGGGTCGCCGGGCTCACGGCCGCATATGTGTTGCAACGCAGGCACGACGTCACGCTGTTCGAGGCCGACGACCGGCTCGGTGGCCACGCGCACACGCACGACCTGGGCGGCGTGGCCGTCGACTCCGGGTTCATCGTCCACAACGAACGGACCTACCCGAACCTGATCAGGCTCTTCCGCGAGCTCGGCGTGTCCACTCAGGACTCCGAGATGTCGCTGAGCGTCCGGTGCGACGGCTGCGGCCTGGAGTACGCGGGCGCGAGGAAGCTGCCGGGGCTGTTCGCCCGCCGGGAGAACGCGATCAACCTCGACTACCTGCGCATGCTCAGCGAGGTCAGCCGCTTCTACAAGCACGCCCAGCGCGTTCTCGGCCACGAGGAGGCGCACGACGTCACGCTCGGCGCGTTCCTCGCGATCGGCGGGTACAGCCGCTACTTCGTCGACCACTTCATCGTTCCGCTGGTCAGCGCCGTGTGGTCGTCCGGCGCGGCGCTGAGCATGAAGTACCCGGCCTGGTACCTGTTCGAGTTCCTCGCGAACCACGGGATGCTCGCGATCGGTGGCACCCCGCAGTGGAAGACCGTCGTCGGCGGTTCGCGCACGTACGTCGACCGCGCGGTGAAGGGCCTCAAGGCCGTGCACGTCGGCACGCCCGTCAGAGCCGTCACGCGCGGCGCCGCAGGCGTGGAGATCCGCGACGAGAACAACGTGCTGCACACCGCGGACCACGTCGTCATCGCCACGCACCCGGACCAGGCGCTGGGACTGCTGGCCGACTCGACGCGCGAGGAGAAGGAGGTGCTCGGCGCGTTCCGGTACTCGCGCAACGAGACCTGGCTGCACACCGACGCCTCGATCCTGCCGCGCACGAGCGGCGCGCGGGCGTCGTGGAACCTCTACAAGCGCGCCTGCCACGAAGCGAACGACCAGGTGCTCGTCAGCTACCACATGAACCGGCTGATGCGCCTGGACGAACCGCGCGACTTCGTCGTCACGCTCAACCCGCACGACGTGAACCCGGACAGCGTGCTCGCGAAGATGGTCTACGAGCACCCGATCTACACACCGGAGTCCGTTGCGGCACAACGACGTCTGCCCGAGATCAACACCGGCTCGACCGCCTACGCCGGCGCGTACCACGGCTGGGGCTTCCACGAGGACGGCTGCGCGTCGGGAGTGCGCGCGGCCCAGCACCTCGGGGTCGACTGGTGATCTACGACGTCCTCATCACGCACGCCCGCCGCGAGCTCATCGACCGGGCGTTCAGCCACCGCGCCTACATGTGGCTCGTCGACCTGGCCGAACTGCCGCGGCTGCCCTGGTGGGCGCGCCCGTTCGCGAAATTCGAGGCCCGTGACCACCTCGGATCGCCGTCGAAGACGATCCGGGAGAACTTGGACGAGTGGCTGGCCGGGCGCGGGGTCGACCTCGGCGGCGGTCAGGTCCTGATGCTCGCGAACGCGCGCGTGCTCGGTCACGTCTTCAACCCGCTGTCCGTGTACTGGTGCCACGACGCTTCCGGAGAGCTCGTGTGCGTCGTCGCGGAGGTGCACAACACCTACGGCGGACGGCACTGCTATCTGCTGCGCACCGACGACAAGGGCCGTGCGTCGGTGGACAAGGAGTTCTACGTCTCCCCGTTCCTGGAAGTCGACGGCCACTACGTGATGAAGCTGCCGAAGCCGGGAGACCAGCTGTCCGTGACCATCGCGTTGCGGCAGAACGACAAGACGACCTTCAGCGCGACGATGAAGGGCGAGCGCAGTTCGGGACTGCGCATGCTGCTGCGCCGTCCGCTGATGCCCCAGCGCGTGTCCGCGTTGATCCGCCGCCACGGAATCGCGCTCTACCTGAGGCGAGTCCCGATCATCCCCAGGAGTAATGGATGAGCACGTTGTCCCTGCCCCGGCCCGCCCAGGGCATCTGGCCTGGGCTGTTCACGGCACCGCGTTCGCCGATGCGCGCCCGCGTCGCCGAGGCGTTGTTCCGCAAGGCCGTGCGCCCGTTGGCGGTGACCGTCCGGTTCCCCGACGGCAGGACGTGGGGAGCGGGCGGTCCGGAGATGCGGATCGTCCGGCCCGATGAGTTCTTCCACCGGCTCGGCGCCGACGCCAAGATCGGCTTCGGCGAGGCCTACATGGTGGGCGACTGGGAGGCCGACGAGCTCGCCGACGTGCTCTCGGTGTTCGCGGCGAAGCTCTCGACGCTGATCCCGCCCGGCCTGCAGCTGATGCGGCGGTGGGCGGAGCGGCGCCAGACCGAGACCAACGACGTCGCGGGCTCGCGGCAGAACATCCACCGGCACTACGACCTGTCGAACGAGCTGTTCGCGGTGTTCCTCGACGAGACGATGACCTACTCGTCGGCGTTGTTCGAGGGCGGGGACGCCGACCTGCACACGGCCCAGCTGCGCAAGATCGACGGCGTGCTCGACTACGCGCGTGTACGCGCGGGCTCACGCGTGCTGGAGATCGGCACGGGCTGGGGTGCGCTGGCCATCCGCGCCGCCCAGCGGGGTGCCACGGTCACGTCGCTGACCATCTCCGCCGAACAGCGGAAGCTGGCGCTGGACCGGGTGAGGGCCGCGGGCCTCCACGATCGAGTGACGGTCGAGCTGCGTGACTACCGAGAGGAGCACGGCCGGTACGACGCCGTCGTCAGCGTCGAGATGATCGAGGCAGTCGGTGCCCAGTACTGGCCCGAGTACTTCTCGATGCTCGACCGCGTGCTCGCGCCGGGCGGCCGGGTGGGGTTGCAGTCGATCACCATGCCGCACGACCGCATGATCGCGAGCAAGGCCAGTTACACCTGGATCCACAAGTACATCTTCCCCGGTGGGCTCATCCCGTCCGTGCGGTCGATCGAGGACTCGGTGCGCGAGAACACCCGGCTGGAGATCGTCGAGTCGAGGTCGTTCGGGCTCGACTACGCCGAGACGCTCCGCCGGTGGCGCGAAACGTTCCTCACCCGTTGGGACGAGGTGCGTGAGCTGGGCTTCGACGACACGTTCCGCCGGATGTGGGAGTTCTACCTGGCCTACTCGGAGGCCGGATTCCGCGTCGGATACCTCGGGGTGCAGCAGTTCGGCATGGCCGAACGACTGGGCCATTAGGACCACGTTCTACCCCATAAGGGTGCTGGTTCCCCCGTCCGTGCGGACTTCGTGGTCCTCTTTGAAGCAGGCGGTATCAATCGGCTCGCTGCGGTCTCTTCTTCAGTGAAGCCCCTAGTGTCGCTGTAGTGGAGGAGGTCGCCGGGATGGTTCTACCCACAGCCGTGCGGGCCGGTGGCGGTGTCGCGGTCCTCGTGCCCGGTGAAGGCGCAGGGGCTTGGGACCGGCCAACGGTGCCCACACGCCGTCGGGTGCACCAGGCACCGGTCTCCAGTCAGTGGCTCGCCGAAGCCGATTTCGCCGACCTCGTCGATGCCGCTCTTGCCGGAGACAGACGGGCGGTCGAGCACCTGCTCGGCCGCATCCAGCCGCTGATCGTGCGCTACTGCCGTGCCAGGGTCGGCGGCCGCGAGCGCACGCTGGTCTCAGCCGAGGACATCGCGCAGGAGGTGTGCGTGGCGGTGCTCGGCGCGTTGTCGAAGTACCGCTACGAACCCGGTTCGTTCCTCGCGTTCGTGTACGGCATCGCCGCGCACAAGGTCGCCGACGCCCGCCGGCGCGCGGTCCGCAACCGCGCCGAGGTGGTGCCGGAGCTGCCGGACTGCCCGTCGCTGGACACGGGCCCGGAACAGCACGCCGTCAACGGCGAGATGATGGCCCAGGTGACGCGCCTGCTGCACAAGCTGCCGCCCCGCCAGCGCGAGATCCTCGTGCTGCGGGTGGCCGTGGGCCTGTCCGCCGAGGAGGTCGCGCTGGCGGTCTCGTCGACTCCGGGCGCGGTGCGGGTGGCACAGCACCGGGCGCTCACGCGGATGCGGGAGATGATCGCCGAGGAAGGCTGACGCGCTCGACGATCGCGGCGAGGTCTCGCCGGCAGGACGGAACGGGGAGTGTCCTGCACCGAGGCGTTCGACCGCGGTCGCTCGTGCCGCCTTGGCCTGCAGGGCCTGCGAAGGGCCCGCGGCTCAAGACTGCTGCGCAACCGTCGTCCTCAGATCCGCGAACGCCGCGACCATCGCCGTGACCAGGACCAGCGCGCCGATCACGAGCAACGCGACCGCGCCGCCGGCCAGATCCGCCAGCACCGCGCCGAGCACCGGAGCGATCGGCGTGAGCCCGCGGCTGACGAAGTTCAGGACGGCGTCCATCCGGCCCATCAGGTCGTCGGGCACCATCGCGGTGAACAGAGCGCCCACGGAGACGTTGAGCAACGGGATGCCGATCGCGGTGAGCACGAGCGGCACGAACGGCCACCACGCGCCGAACGGGAGTGCCATCGCCATCGTGCACGTGCCGAAGACGGTGAGCATCGCGACGATGAGCCGGGCAGGCGTCATGGTGACCCTGGGCGACAGCAGAGCGCCGAGGACGCCGCCCACGCCGAGACCGGTGAGCACCAGGCCGACCAGCCAGTCGGCGCCGCCTCGCTCCTTGACCAGCGCCATAACCGGGAGCATCGAGGCCACGCCGAGCAGGTTCAGGGTCAGGAAGATCGCGACGATGTTGCGCAGCCCGCGCTGGTGCCACAGCCAGGCCCACGCCTCGCGCAGGTCCTGGCTCATACGCTGACGTGGCCGCTGCCCGGTCCGCGGCGGGATCTTGGCGAACCACGCGCACACGGCGGCGACGAGGAACGACAGGGCGTCGCCGACGAACGGGACCGAGCGGCCGAAGCCGAACAGGAGCGCGCCGAGCGACGGGCCGATCAGGTACGCCACGTGGGTGCGCGCCTCCTCCTGCGCGTACGCGGCCTTGAGCTGCTCTGGCGGCACGACCTCCTTGATGGCGGTGGTGCGGGCCGGGCCGGCGAACGCGGTGCAGACGCCGTCCACCGCGGCCAGGACGAGGAACACGGGGATCGAGTCGAGGCCGGTGACGACGTTGGCCGCCATCATCGCGACGGCGGCGGCCTGCGTGGCCTGGCTGCGGACCAGGACCTTGCCGCGGTCCCAGCGGTCCACCCACACGCCCGCCGGCATCTGCGTCAGGATCAGCGCCGCCGCCCGCACCCCGGCGATCACGCCCGCCCAGAAGACCGACCCGGTGACCGCGAAGATCAGCAGCGGGACCGCCACGGTCGTGAGTTGCGTGCCCAGCTGAGACACCGCGGCGCCGAGCCACAGCAGCTGGAAACGGAGGTTTTTCCGGAGCGGAACCGCCATGAGGGCTGTTTCTAGCGCATGATCACCGGCCTCGGGTGGCAAGGTTTACGCATGGCCGACCCGGAACCCGCCTACGACGTGCTGCTCACCGGCACCGTTTTCCTCGACATCATCTTCACCGGTCTGCCCCGGCCGCCGGAGCCGGGGACCGAGGTGTGGGCCGAGGGACTCGGGTCGTGTCCCGGCGGCATCGCGAACCTCGCCGTGGCGTTGCGCCGGCTCGAACTGAGGACCGCGCTGGCGGCGGCGTTCGGGGAGGACGCGTACGGCGACTTCTGCTGGGACGTGCTGGCGGACCAGGAAGGCGTCGACCTCTCTTACTGTCGTCGCTTCTACGGGTGGCACTCGCCCGTGACCGTGTCCATGGCGATGGAGCGCGACCGCAGCATGGTGACGCACGGGCACAAGGCGCCCGTCGTCGCCGATGACCTCTTCTCTCCGCCGCCGTCGACACGGGCGTGCTTCGTGCACATCCAGGCGGAGGACGAGCAGTGGGTGCGCACGGCGAAGGAGAACGGCGCGAAGCTCTTCGCCGACATCGGCTGGGACCGCACCGGGGCGTGGTCGCCGGAGTTGTTGCGCAGACTCGACGGTTATGACGTGTTCCTCCCGAATCACGTGGAGGCGCAGGGGTACACCCGCACCGACACCCCGGAGGCCGCCGCGCGTCAACTCGCCGAGCACGTGCCGGTGGTGGTCGTCACACGCGGCGGCGGGGGAGCGGTCGCGGTCGACAGCGCCACCGGCGAGTGCGTGGACGTGCCGGGGCTCAACGTCGCGCAACTCGACGCGACCGGTGCCGGAGACGTGTTTGGCGCCGGGTTCGTGATGGGCACTCTGGCCGGGTGGCCGCTCGAACACCGGGTGCGGTTCGCGAACCTGTGCGCCGCGCTGTCCGTGCAGCACTTCGGTGGCTCGCTGTCGGCACCGGGCTGGGGAGACATCGCGGTCTGGTGGCGGACGGTGAGCAGGCGGCCGGACGAAGAACTGTCGCGCTACGGGTTCCTGGACGACCTGCTTCCCGACCACACGGGCGTCGAGGTGCGCAGGGCCAGCCCGACGATCGGGCTGCGGTTGCTCCGGTAGGTTGAAAACAGTCGATCAGCGGACGCAACCTCACGGGCCTCCCGCGCGACTTAATACGTAGAGAGTCTCTGGGGTTTGTTCGGAAGGAGTTGCGGTTTGTTCGCCGCACGCGCGTCAGGCTTGGTCAAGTTGCTGGGGTTGTGCCTGACGGCGGGCGTCCTCCTCGCTGCGATGGTGTTCCCGTTCGTCGGAGGTCTCGGGCTCGCGTCCAACCGCGCGGCCGACCAGGTCGACCAGACGTCGGGCGATCTCGCGAAGGGTGAGCTGCCGCTCGTCACCACCATTCAGGACATGAACGGCGACCCGATCGCCTATCTGTACGACCAGTACCGCATCCCGTTGGAGACCAAGGACATCGCGGACACCATGAAGGGCGCGATCCTGGCCATCGAGGACAAGCGGTTCTACGAGCACCAGGGCGTCGACTGGCAGGGCATCGCCCGTGCCGCCGCCAAGGCCGGTGTGGACGGTGGGGCGACGCAGGGCGCGTCGACGCTCACCCAGCAGTACGTGAAGAACTACATGGCGTTCGTGCTCGGCGCCGACAACGAGCAGGAGGCCTGGGAGAAGGCCACCGAGGCGACCGTCGGCCGCAAGATGCGCGAGGCGCGCGTCGCGTTGCAGCTCGAGCAGCAGATGACGAAGGACGAGATCCTCACCGGCTACCTCAACATCGTGCCGCTGGGCAACCAGACCTACGGCGTCGGTGCCGCCGCGAAGGCGTACTTCAACACCACGGCCGACAAGCTGACGGTGCCGCAGGCCGCACTGCTCGCCGCGATCGCGAACCGCCCGTCGTCGCTGAACCCCGGTGCCTCGCCGGACAAGGCGCTGGAGCGCCGCAACATCGTCATCGACAAGATGCGCGAGAACGGCGCGTTCGGCCCCGACGAGACCGAGGCGAAGAAGAAGGCCGAGGAGTTCAAGGCCCAGCCGCTGGGCATCGTCGAGGACCTGCAGATCCTGCCCAAGGGCTGCGTCGGCGCCGGTGACGGCCCGATCTACGGCTTCTTCTGCTCCTACCTGCTCGACTACCTGCGCGCCTCCGGCATCACGAACAAGCAGCTGCAGCGCGGCGGCCTCACCATCAAGACCACGATGGACCCGAAGGCCACCAAGGCCGCGAAGCTGTCGGCCGAGCAGCAGGTGCCGAAGACCCAGAACGGCATCGCGAACGTCATGTCCGTCGTCCAGCCGGGCACCGACAAGCACCGCGTGCGCGCCCTCGTCGCCTCCCGCGACTACGGCAACAAGGCCGAACTCGGCCAGGTCGCCCGCCCCGTGCCCGCCGAGGTCCTGCCGTTCGGTCCCGGCTCGGTGAACAAGATCTTCACCGCCGCCGCGGCGATGAAGAGCGGCCACACCGGGATCGACCGCAAGATCAAGGTCCCGAAGGTCTACAACTCCAGGATCTACCCGAACGGCGGCTCGGCCTGGCGCGTCCAGAACGCGGCCGACTACCCCGAGGAGATGACGCTGACCCAGGCGCTCGCGACGTCCCCGAACACGGGCTTCGTGATCCTGCAGGAGCAGGCGGGCCTGAACAACGTCGTCGACATGGCCTACAAGCTCGGCATGCGCGAGACCCTCACCGGCGTCAACCGCGGCGCGGAGCCCCTGAAGTCCGACGGCTCCAACGGCCCGTCGCAGGGCGACTGGACCAAGCAGAACAACGCCGGCTCGTACACCCTCGGCCCCGGCGCCACCAGCGTCCTCGAACTGGCCAACGTGGCCGCGACCATCGTCTCCAGCGGCACCTGGTGCCCGCCGAGCCCGGTGGAGAAGGTCATCGACCGCTACGGCAAGGACGTCCCGCTGAAGGAAGCGCCCTGCGAGCAGGCCGTGGAACCGGACCTGGCGAACAGCCTCGCCCAGGGCATGTCCCACGACACGACCGGCAACGGCACGGCAGCGACCGCGGCGAGCGCCTCCGGCTGGAACCGCCCGGCCATCGGCAAGACCGGCACCACCGAAGAGCACAAGTCGGTCGCCTTCCTGGCCGCGACCCCGCAGTACGCGGGCGCCGTCATGACCTACGCCGACGGCAACAACCCGCAGGTCATCTGCGCCAACCCGATCCGCCTCTGCCCCGGTAGCTCGCAGGGCGTCTTCGGTGGCCAGGTAGCCGCACCCACCTGGTTCAACGCCATGAAGGTCATTCACGAGGGCCTCCCGGTGGCACCGCTGCCGCCGGCCGCACCCAGGTACAAGTAAGCCCCGCTCGGCCAGAGGGCCGCCGGACGCCACGTGCGTCCGGCGGCCCTTTGCGTTGGGCGGGGAGGGCCGGCGCCCGGTTCGGCGGGTGGAGGTCGGGGTGGGGCGGGCGCGGCGCGGCCGGTGGAGTGGCTGAACGGAGCGGCTGTCAGGTGGAGCGGCTGCCAGGTGGCGGTGCCGGGTGTGGTGGGCCTGCCCAGGGGCCGGGTGGAGCTGCGGCCAGGTGGTGGGCCGGGGACTCGCCCAGGGTGAGGCCCGACGGGCGGGTGGGCGGTGAGGCCGGGGGGAGGAGCCGAGCGGTGACGGCGAGCGGCGCGGCGCCGGGTGGTGGTGCCAGGTGTGGTGGGGCGGCCCGGCCCAGGTGAGGCCGGGCGGAGTGCGGAGTGGTGACGCCGGGGTGGAGCGCTCCGGCAGCGACACCAGGCGTGGGGAGGCCGGGCGGAGTGGCCGAGTGGTGACTTCGGGCGTGGGAAGGCCGGGCGGGGTGGCCGAGTGGTGACGTCGGGCGTGGGAAGGCCGGGCGGAGTGGCCGAGTGGTGACTTCGGGCGTGGGGAGGCCGGGCGGAGTGGCCGAGTGGTGACTTCGGGCGTGGGGAGGCCGGGCGGAGTGGCCGAGCGGTGACGTCGGGCGGGGGAAAGCCGGGTGGAGCGGGTCGGGTGTGGTTGGCCGGGAGCAAGGGGCAACCGAGCGGATCGGCCCAGAGCAAAGCAGGGCAGAGGGCGCGGGACTGAAGGGCAACGCCGAAGGCGAGCCATCCCTTCCGCCCAACGCGACGGCGAGCCGAGGCGTGTGAACCTCTTCCGGCTGGTCAAGCCCCGATCGCCATCGACGCGAAGCGGCGATGACCGGCACCGGCCCGGCCTGAGCGACCACCCGCGCAAGGCGACCTGAGCGCATTGGCGACCCACCCCGCTGGAACGCGACAACCACCCGCAAGGCGAGCCTTCTGGCGCTCGAATGCGCCTGCTTGCCTACCGGCAGCCTGCCTGCCAGTACCCACCGCCCGCGCCCGCAACTCGCCCGCGCCTACCGGGGCCCGCCCAGCCGCCCGTCGCCCCAAAGCCACCAAACCTCGAGCCAACGCCTGCCCAAACGACCCAGCCACCCCAAGTGACCACTCCAGCAGGGCACATCCCCGCCCCACCAGCAAGCAAACCTTTCACGATAAAGCGACTGACCAGTACAAACACAAACCCGAGGATTGGTCCAAAGCCCGTTGACCAAGGCCTAAACCGAGTGACTACTCAAAGTGACAAGCAGTGGGCCTAATCACCTGAACACCCACTTCGCTTGCCTGTGTCGGTCACACGAGGTTACGTTCTGCGCCGCATGTCACGGTTCGATAACCGCAAGGACACGGATCTCCCCCGAAGCGGTCCAGTCCACCACCGGGCCCCCTAAGCCCGCAGTCAGGCCCCCCGACGCCAGGCGAAGCGCGGTCATCGAACTCCCCCGAGTGCATGGAGACAGGTTTGGCACGGCATCGTTCGAAGGGTCCCCTGGTGGACGTCATCACCAAGGTGGACCTGGACCGCAAGAAGGCTGTTGCGGTGGTGGTCGCCGCGGGCGCCATCGCCGGCGCCGGTTTCGCTCAGGCGGCTACCTCCGTCACCCCGGTCGACCGCATCATCGCCCCCGTTGCGGCCACCAAGAACCTCGCTGCGGCGATGACCGCCGAGCAGCGGGCGCCGCAGGGGCCGCAGACGATCCACGACGTCAGCACCGGCTCCGAGGCGCGCAAGCTGCTTCAGGCCGAGCAGATCCAGGCGCAGTTCCACGTCGCCGAGGCGCTCAAGTCCGCCGAGGGCGCCTTCGCGAAGCGGCAGGAGGCCGCCAAGGCCGAGACCGCGCGGCTCGCGGCCGAGGCCGCGCGCATCGCGGCCGAGGAGGAGGCGAAGCGGCCCAAGTGCGTGCGGCCCGCCCAGGGCTCGTTCACGTCCGGGTTCGGTGCCCGCTGGGGTACCAGCCACAACGGCGTCGACATCGCGAACGCCATCGGCACGCCGATCGTCGCCGTCATGGACGGCACCGTCGTCGAGGCCGGGCCCGCGTCCGGGTTCGGGCTGTGGGTCCGCGTTCAGCACGACGACGGCACCATCACCGTCTACGGGCACATGAACACCATCGACGTTCCGCAGGGTGCGAAGGTCAAGTCCGGGCAGCAGATCGCGACGATCGGCAACCGCGGTCAGTCGACCGGGCCGCACCTGCACTTCGAGGTGTGGGTCGCGGGCGGGCAGAAGGTCAACCCCGTCGGCTGGCTCGCCGAGCGCGGTGTGAGTCTCTGACCGAACACGGTCACACGATCACGAGAAGTCTCGATAGTCTCCGGCCACGCCGCCGTGCATGAGGTGCGGCGGCGCGGAGACCGGAGCCGAGCCAGTGATCTACCGCAGCCCCCTGCCCGCGGTGGCCGTTCCCGACCGCACCGTTCCGGAGCACGTGCTGGAACGGGCGCGGCACAACGACAAGCTCGCTCTCGTGGACGCCGTCACGGGCGAGTCGCTCACGTACGCCGAGTTGGCACGCCAGGTCGAGACGACGGCCAAAGGCTTGGTGCGCAACGGGATCAGACCCGGTGACGTCGTCGCGATCGCCAGCACCAACCGGCCGCGGTACGCCGTGGGCCTGCACGCGGTCCTGGCCGCGGGAGCGACGGCCGCGCTCATCAACCCGATGCTCACGCCGCCGGAGATCGCGCGGCTGAGGGAACTCGCGAACGTCACGACGACGCTCGACCTCGACGACCTCCCCGCGAGCGACACCGGTCCGCTCCCACCGGGAAACCCCGCCGGCACCGCCGTCGTCCTGTTCTCCAGCGGCACAACGGGTCTCACGAAGGCCGTCGGCCTGAGCCACCGCGCGCTCGTCGCGAACCTGGAGCAGCACCGGCCGGGCTGGCGCATCGACGAGACCGACGTGCTCGCCGCGAACCTGCCGTTCTTCCACGTCTACGGCTTCACCATCATCCTCAACTCCGGCCTGCTCGGCGGCGCCACGCTCGTCACCATGCCCCGCAGCGACGCCGGCACCTACCTGCGGCGCCTCGCGGAACACCGCGTCACGCGGGCGTTCCTGGTGCCGCCACTCGCCGCGGCCATCGCCGGCCACGAAGAACCGGTCCCGGAGCTCAGCCTCAAGCTCGTCCTCTGCGGCGCCGCGCCACTCGACGACGCCGTCCGCAGGGAAGCCGAGCGCAGGCTCCAGGCGCCCGTCCGCCAGGGCTACGGCCTCACGGAAGCCGGTGGCACGCACCAGACATTCGACGGTGACGTGGAATCAGACCCCTCGAGCGTCGGTGTGCTCTGTCCCGGCACGGAAGCGCGGATCGTCGAGCCGGGCACCACGACGGACGCGGCGGAGGGCGAGATGCTCATCCGCGGCCCGCAGCTCATGGACGGCTACTTCGGCGACGAACGGGCCACGCGCGAAGCCTTCGTGGACGGCTGGTTGCGCACCGGTGATCTGGTGCGCGTCCACAACGGCCGGTTCCACGTCGTGGACCGCATCAAGGAAATGATCAAGTACAAGGGTTACCAGGTCGCGCCCGCCGAGTTGGAGGCGGTGCTGGGGCGCCATCCCGCGGTCCGGGACGCCGCGGTGATCGGTGCGCCCGATCGGGTTAACGGTGAGATCCCGAAAGCCTTCGTGGTCACGCAAGGCGACGTCACCGCGGACGAACTCATGGCCTTCGTGGCGGCGGAGGTGGCGCCGTACAAGAAGATCCGCCAGGTTGAGTTCGTGCGAGAGATACCGAGGTCCGTGTCAGGCAAGGTCCTTCGCCGCCTGCTGAAGGACGCCTCGCGGTGAAGGTGCTGATCACCGGTGGCGCCAAGGAGCTCGGCAGGGCGTTCAGCGGGGTCCTTGCCGCGCAAGGGCATCAGCTCGTCCTCACCGGTCGCGACGAGGAGGCGCTCGACATCGCCGGGGCCGAGCTGAAGGGCCAGGGCGCGGACGTCGAGACGCACGTCGCGGACCTCGGTGATCCGCACGCGACGGCCAAGCTGATCGAGAGCCTCGGCGGGATCGACGTGCTGGTCAACAACGGTGCGCTCGGCGGGCCGGTCGGTCCGACGTGGCAGGTCGACGAGAACGACTGGTGGCACACGTTCGAGGTGAACCTGCGCGGCACCGCGTTCGCCGCGAACGCCGCCATCCGCACGATGACGAGCGGGCGGATCATCAACGTGGTGAGCAACGCCGGTGTGCACCGATGGCCTTACGTCACCGCGTACTCGGTGTCCAAAGCGGCCGTGATCAAGCTGACCGAGAACCTCGCGGCCGAACTGAAGCACCGGCCGATCGCCGTGCTGAGCTACGACCCCGGCATGGTCGACATCGGCTTGATGCGCCGCGGTGCCGAGATGGACTCCGGTGATCCGCACCAGCGGAGGATCTCGGAGTGGGCGAGGTCTCAGCGCGCTGCGGGCAGGTTCACCCCGGTGGAGCAGTCGGCCGATCTTTTGGCCCGAATCGTGCGCGGAGAGTTCGATCACCTCTCCGGTGGCTTGATCACGCCGAAGGACAGCTGAGAAATTTTCCTCGTTTGATGCGTACATAAGGCCCTTCCTCGCCGACGGGTCAACGGGGATCGTCGCGAGTGGCTCCCCAAGTCCCCAGGAGGCGTCGTGCCTGTCGGAACATCCCCTGCTGCCCTGAATCTGGCCGCGCACCTCGAACCGGCTCACCTCGAACTCGCCCGCGACCCGTTGCACGTCGAACTGCCGGCGGACGTGCGCGACCGGGTCGCGCGCTGCCGCGCGTTCGTGCTCGAAGTCAGCGCGTCCGGACGCGCGATCTACGGCGTCACAACGGGTTTCGGCCCGCTCGTCGAGTTCGCGGGCCGTCCGGACAGCGCCGCTCAATGTGACAACACCCTCTTCCACCTCATCGTCGGCCACGGTGAACTGCTGCCGCCCGCCGTCGCCCGCGCGGCCGTGCTGGCGCGGCTGTTCTCGTTGACGCAAGGGCGATCCGGAGTGTCCGAGCAGGTCGTGGACTCGCTGACTGCCATGCTGGACACCGAATTCGCCCCAGCCGTACCACGTTTGGGCTCAGTCGGTGCGAGTGGTGATCTCCAGCCGCTCGCCTACGTGGCACATGCTTTGCGCGGTAACGGGAACGCCTTCTTCCAAGGGCGACTGATGCCCGCCGTGGAAGCGCTTGCACTGGCCGGGCTCGAGAAACTCGTGCTGGACGGCCGTGACGCGCTCGCTCTGGTGAACGGCATTTCGGTGACCGCCGCAGCACTCGGACTCGCTGTCGCGCAGGCGGTTCGCGCGCGCCGGACGGCAGAGTTGTTGTCCGCCTTGATGACCGACGTCCTAGGATGTGGCACCGAGTTCACGTCGGTTGGACTACTGGCCGCGTTCGGGCATCCGGACGTCGCTGAAACGGGTGCGTCCATCAGGAACTGGCTCGAAGGCAGTACGCCGTCCGGTGCGCGCCCGTTGCAGGAGCCGTACAGCATCCGTTGCACACCACAGCTGATCGGCGCGGCCGGCACGAGCGTGCGGCACGCCGACGAGGTGGTGCGCCGCGACCTCAACGGCGTGAGCGACAACCCGTTGTTCTTCCCGGAGACCGGGGAGGTCGTGCACGGCGGCAACTTCTTCGGTCAGCCCAGCGCTTTCGCGGCCGACCAGCTCAACGTCGCCCTCGTGCAGCTGGGCAACCTGGCCGAACGCCAGCTCGACCTGCTGGTCGATCCCCATCGCAGCAACGGGTTGCCGCCGATGCTCAGCCCGCTGCCCGGTCACCACCACGCGCTGCAGGGAGTCCAGCTCTGCGCGACCGCCACCGTGGTCGCGATGCGCAGGGCCGCCACACCGGCCTCGACGCAGAGCCTGCCGACGAACCTGCACAACCAGGACGTCGTCCCGTTCGGCACCCAGGCCGCGCTGACGGCGCTCGACCAGGCGCGCCTGCTGCGGTACCTGCACGCCGGTCTCGCGATCGCGCTGCGCCAGGCCGTGCACGTCGGCGCACGCCGTCCGCAGGGGACGCGGCTCGCGGCGGTGTTCGACCGGCTCGCGGACGAGGTGCCACCGATCGCCGAGGACCGGCCTCTCGACACCGCGCTGGGCCGGGTGGCGGACGTCCTCGACAGTCTCGTGTCCGAAGTGGAGTGTGTTTGATGAGTGCTCCTGTCTGCCTCCCCCGGTGGGGGCACACCTGGGTGGATCTGCCCGTCCTGCGGCTGCCGATGCCGGACGCGGACCTGATCCCGTGCGCGACCGGCTGCTTCCAGACGCCGATCGCCATCCACACCCCGGAAGATCCGGTCGAGCGCGCCGTGCACCGGTGGTTTCTCGGCCATCACGGCGCATTTCTGGTCTGGAGGTTTCTTTCGGCTTCACTCGATCGGCTGATACGCGAGCCTGATTCGCGGCTAGTCCGCCTCGCTGCGCTTGGATACGACGCGTACTCGGTGATGCTCGCCTATTCGGGCAGTTGTTCCCGTGAGGTGTACGAGGACGTCATCCGGCCGATGATGGTGACGTTCGACCCGGCGTTCAGCGGGCGATGGGCACGTGACTACGAGCCACTGCCCGGCCTGCTGCGCCGGGTGCGTGCCGCTCTGGGGTCCGTGGCGGCCGAACCGCTCACCTCTGCGAGCAAGGCGAACCTGGTGGCGCACATGGAGGTCATGCGCAGGCTCGTGCCCGGCGGTCCCTCGCTGCTGCGCGAGTCCGGCCGTGCGCGCGAGTCCACCACCGACGCCGAACGGGCCCGGTTCGACGAGTTCTTCCTCGTCAGCCGGGAGAACGTGTGCGCCAGCCGCTACGCCGCGCACCGCGCCGCCGTTTTGTCCGCGATCGGTCACGACCTCGCGAAACACCCGCTGAGCCCCGAGTACGGAGAGACACTCAGGACGTTCGCCACCCGACTATGAGAGAAGGCCGCGCGTGAACGACTTCAAGGCCGTGGTCATGACCCCGCAGATCTACCGCTACGTGCGCGAGCAGGCAGGCCGGCCCAGCGCGGTGCAGGAGAAGTTGATCGCCCGCACGCTGGAGCTCGGCGACTCGGCGGAGATGCAGATCCCGCACGAGCAGGCGGTGCTGCTGTCGCTGCTGGTCAAGATCACGGGCGCGCAGACCGTGGTCGAGGTCGGCACCTACACCGGCTACTCCACGCTGGCGTTCGCGCAGGCACTTCCCCCGTCCGGCAAGGTCATCACCTGCGACGTCTCCGCCGAGTGGACCACGATCGCGGAGGAGGCGTGGCAGGCGGCGGGCGTGCGCGACCGGATCGAACTGCGGCTCGGCGCGGCGGCCCAGACGCTGGCCGAGCTGCCGGAGGAGCCGGTCATCGACCTGGTGTTCATCGACGCGGACAAGGTCGGGTACGTCCACTACTGGGACCTGCTGGTGCCGCGCGTGCGGCAGGGCGGTCTGCTGCTCGCGGACAACACCCTCTACTACGGCGAGGCGGCCGACGAGCAGCCCGAGGGCAACGCGGCCGCGATCGACGCCTTCAACAGGTTCGTGCTCGCCGACACGCGGGTCGAGTCGGTGCTGGTGCCGATCGCGGACGGCCTGACCATGGCTCGCAAGAGGTGAGGTTGTGGGCATACCGACCGGTCGGTAGGGTGGCCTCCAAGTCCTGACATGGAGGCGTTCATGGCTCGTTGGGGAATCACGCTGCCGCTGCTCGGTACGCCGGTGCTGGAGCACCGCGCGCTGGTGTCCGAGCTCGCCGGGCTCGGCTACACGGACGTGTGGTCGGCCGAGACGACCGGCACCGACGCGTTCACGCCGCTCGCCCTGGCCGCGCAGTGGTCCTCCGAGCTGCGCTTCGGCACGGCGATCGCGCCCGTCTACACCCGCGGCCCGGCCACGCTGGCGATGACCGCGGCGACCCTCGCGGAGGTGAGCGGCGGCCGGTTCGTGCTGGGCATCGGCTCGTCGTCGCCCGCCATCGTGCAGCGCTGGAACGCGATCCCGTTCGAGGAGCCGTTCAAGCGCACCCGCGACACGCTGCGCTTCCTGAAGGCCGCGCTGGCGGGCGAGAAGGTCTCCGCCGACTACGACACGTTCTCGGTGAAGGGCTTCAAGCTGGAGCGCCCGCCCGCGGAGAAGGTGCCGATCATGCTCGCGGCGCTGCGCCCGAACATGCTGCGCCTGGCCGGTCGCGAGGCCGACGGCGCGATCACGAACTGGCTCGCCGCCACCGACGTGGCCCAGGTGCGTTCCGAACTGGGCGACGCCGAGCTCGCGGCACGGATCTTCGTCTGCCCGACGGAGGACGCCGACGCTGCGCGGGCACTGGGCCGCATGCTCATCAGCACGTACCTGACCGTGCCCGCCTACGCGGCGTTCCACGACTGGCTCGGCCGCGGCGAGGCGTTGCGCCCGATGCACGAGGCGTGGGCGGCGGGCGACCGCAAGGCCGCGTCGAAGGCGATCCCGGACGAGGTCGTGGACGCCCTGGTCGTGCACGGGTCGCTCGGCCAGTGCCGTGACCGCGTGGCCGAGTACCAGGCCAACGGGGTCGACACCCCGATCATCGCGCTGCTCCCGACCGGGGGCGACCAGGCCGAGCAGGTACGCGCGCTCGCACCCCAGAGGTAACCGTGCCCAGCGCGACCGAGCAGAAGATCATCGACGCGGCCGTGCGCCTGTTCGCGTCGCAGGGCTACGACGCGACCTCGGTGCAGGAGATCGTCAGGGCCGCCGAGGTCACCAAGGGAGCGCTGTACCACTACTTCCGCTCGAAGGACGACCTGCTCTTCGAGATCTACCGGCTGCTGATCACCGCTCAGTCCGCCGACATGGACCGGATCATCGGCCTCGGCCTGTCCGCCGCCGAGACGGTGCGCGAGATCCTGGCGTCGCTCGTCATCTCGACGGCCGAACGGGTCGACGAGACGGCGGTGTTCGTCCGGGAGCTGCACCGGCTCGGCGAGGACCGGATGACGGACTTCCGCGCCGAACGCCGCCGCTACCACGAGACGTTCCTCGCGGTCGTGGAGAAGGGGCAGGCGAACGGCGAGTTCAGCTCCGTCGTGCCCGCGGACACCGTCGTGCGGATCGCGCTGGGCGTCGTGAACCAGCTGCCCATGTGGTTCCGTCCGGACGGCCAGAAGACGCCCGCCCAGCTGGCCGGGGAGATCGCCGACTTCGTGCTGGCCGGATTGAGATGACGACTTAGTGCCCGTTAAGTGCGGTCTGGTCGACTGGCACCGTGCTGAACCTGCTGTTCGCGACCATGCCCATACCCGGCCACGTCGCGCCGTTGCTGCCCATCGCCCGTGCGCTGACCGAGCGCGGACACCACGTGCGTTGGTGCACCGGCCGTGTGTTCGCGGACAAGGTCGCCGCCACCGGTGCGGAGTTCGTCGCGATGGACCCGTCGATCGACCACCAGGGCCGCGACGTCGACGAGTTGTTCCCCGAGCGCGCCCGGCTCAAGGGCATCGCGCAGCTGCGCTACGACATGACCGCGGTGTTCCTCGACCCGATCCCCGCGCAGGTCGGCGACCTGCGCCGGGCACTGGCCGAACGGCAGGCCGACCTCGTGCTGCACGACGCCGCGTACCTCGGGGCGGGCCTGCTCGAACAGCTCGGCGGCCCGCGAGCCGTCAGCATCGGCGTCACGCCGATGATGCTGCCCGCACCGGACGTGCCGCCGTTCGGGCCAGGCCTGAAGCACCGGACCGGCCCGCTCGCCCGGTTGCGGTACGCGGTCGTGCGCGCGCTGCTGGACAACGTGGTTTTCAAGCCCGTGTACGAGCACCGCGACCGGATCCTCACCGGCCTGGGCCTGCCGAAGGGTGAGCGCGGCCTCGCGACCGTGTCACCGCACCTGCACCTGCAGAACGGCATCGCCGGCCTGGAACACCCGCGCTCGTTCATGCCGCCGCAGGTGCGGTTCGTCGGCGCGCTGGTCGACCCGGCACCGGCGGCCGCGCTGCCGGACTGGTGGGAGCGCATGATCACCGCCGGCCGTCCGATCGTGCACGTCACCCAGGGGACGGTCGCGGACACGGACCTGGGCCAGCTGGTGCTGCCCGTCATCCGCGCGCTCGCGGACGAGGACGTCACCGTCGTCGCCAGCACCGGCGCGCACGACGTGGGACCCCTGCCCGTTAACGCCTTCACCGCACCGTTCCTGCCCTACGACAGGTTGCTGCCGGAACTCTCCGCCATGGTCACCAACGGCGGCCTCGGAGGGGTGCAACTCGCGCTCGCCCAGGGCGTCCCGCTGGTCGTGGCGGGCGCGACGGAGGACAAGCCCGAGGTCGCCGCCCGCGTCGAACGCTCCGGCGCCGGCCTGAACCTGCGCACGTCGACGCCGTCGGAGAAGGCGATCAGGGCCGCGGTGCGCGAGGTGCTGCACGGCGGGACGTTGCGGCTGCGGGCGCGCGAGCTCGCGGCGGAGTACCGGCTGCACGACGCCGGCCCGCTCAGCGCCGACCACGTCGAGCGGCTCGCCCGGACCAGCCCGGTGCGGACCGCCTGATCCCGCTCGGCACGGATCCTTTTCGTGCCGTGGCGCGTCCCAGCTCCCGGGTAACGGCGGGAGTCGCGAGATCGACTCCCACAGCAGGGGGTCCACATGTCGCATCTGCCGCAGCAGCCACCGGAGTACGGCGTCGCGCCGCCGTTGCACGACGAGGTGCGCAAGACCCGCAAGGGCCCGTGGATCTTCCTCCTGGTCGTCGCGCTGCTGGCCGTGGGCGGCGTGATGTACGGGCCGCGCGCGGTCGATGCGGTGCGCGACGCCGTTCAGCGGGCCGAACCGGAACCAGGGCCGCCACCGCCGGTGGTGCTGCCGGAACCGCCTGCCGCACCGGCGAAGCGGGTCGTCGTGTTCGAGGTGACCGGCACCGGCAAGGCGTTCAACGTCACCGCGACCGTCGGCGCGTCCATCCACAACGAGGCGGGCGTGACGCTGCCGTGGACGCGCACCGTCGAGGTGCCCGCCGACCCCGCGTCCGAGTCCGTGATGCTCGTGGTGGTGGCGGGCCCGGACGGGGCCGAGGTGCACGGCAAGTACACGATCGACGGTGCGACTGTCCGCGAGGGCAAGGCTTCCGGGCCCTACGGCGTCCTGACGATCACCGACTCCTGAGCGCCGCCAGCGCCTTGTCCGCGTGCGCGTTCATGGAGAACTCGCTCTTGATCACCTCGATGATCTCGCGGCCGGCACCGATGACGAACGTGTGCCGCTTGACCGGGATGGGCCCGAACCGGCGCCGCACGTCGTACTGCTCCGCGACGTCGCCGCCGGTGTCGGAGAGCAGCGGGTAGTCGAAGTCGTTCAGCTCGGCGAACTGCTTCTGCTTCGCCACGTCGTCCATCGAGATCCCGACGCGCTGGGCGCCCGCCTCCTCGAACTCCTTCGCGAGGTCGCGGAAGTGGCAGCTCTGCGCGGTGCACCCGGACGTCATGGCGCCGGGGTAGAAGAACAGCACGACCGGGCCGGCCTCGAGCAGTGCCGACAGCTTGCGGTCGGTGCCGTCCTGGTCGGGCAGTGTGAAGTCGGGGGCGAGGTCGCCGGGCTTCATGGATCTCCAATACGCTCGGGCCGTGACCAGCATGTCCGACGTGGCCAAGGCCGCAGGGGTGTCCGCTGCGACCGTATCGCGTGCGCTGCGGGGCGAACCGGGCGTGTCCGAGGCGACCAGGCAGCACGTGAGCGAGATCGCGCGGCGCATGAAGTACGCGATCGCGCGCGACGCCTCCTCTTTGGCCGGTGGCCGCCGGTACGCGATCGCGGTGCTGACGTCCGAGGTCAGCCCGGTGCTGGCGGGCGCGGAGGGCGCGTTGCGGCAGGCCGGTTACGACGTGCTGCTCTACGTGCTGGGTGACGCGGACGCGCGTGCGAAGTTCTTCGGCGAACTGCCGCTGGGGCGTCGTGTGGACGGTGTGCTGCTGCTGTCGATGTCGCTGTCCCCGGTGGAGCAGGTCGCGCTGGAGTCGTTGGAGGTCCCGCACGTCACGGTCGACGACACCGACCTCCGCCACGCCTTGAGGACCGCCGTGTCGCACCTGCAGGGGTTGGGGCACCGCGACGTGGCCCTGGTGCTGGCCGACGGCGTCGACGAGTCGTACGACGAGATCCTGGTCGCCGCCGGGCTCACCGTGCGTCCCGAGTGGACGGTCTGGTGCTCGCCGACGGTCGACGGCGGCGAGCAGGTGGTCGACGTGCTGCTCGACGGCGAACGGCTGCCGACCGCGGTGATCAGCTCGAACGGCGCCGCGGCGGTGGGGATCTTCCTGCGCATGCAGCGGGACGGGCGCGCGGTGCCGGACGAGGTGTCGATCGTGTCGCTGGACGGGCAGGAGCTCACCCGCGTCGTCGGGCTGACCGCCGTCGAGGGGGCGGCGAAGGCGCAGGGGGAGCGGGCGGTCGCCGACCTGTTCACGCTGATCAGGGGCGGGGAGATCGAACCGGCGGAGCACCAGGTGCGGCTGGTCGTGCGCAACTCCAGCGGGCCCGCCGCCTGAGTAGGGTGGCGGCCATGCCCGCCGAAGAACGCCTGACCGAGCTCGCCGCGCTGCCGACCACCCCCGGCTACGCCCACGCCGTGACGGTCACCGGGAAGCTCGCGTTCGTCTCCGGTCAGGTGGCGGTCGACGCGGCCGGGTGCGTGGTCGGGGTCGACGACCTGGCGGCGCAGACGCGGCAGGCGCTGAGCAATCTTCATCACGTCATCCTGAGGTTTGGCGCCGACTGGTCGGATGTCGTGAAGTTCACCTGGTTCGTGCTGGACGCCTCAGAGGTGCAGACGATTCGCGACGTGCGTGACGAAATCCTGCGTCCCGCGCTGGGCGATGTGCACAACCCGGCGAGCACGTTGGTTCAGGTGGCGGCGTTGTTCGGGCCCGATTTCCTCGTCGAGGTCGAGGCCGTCGTCGCCATTCCGGATCAAGCATCGGATGTCTGAGCGAAAGCACCTCTGCGCGGGCGTCCCGACCGGCCTGCACCCATCGGGTGACCAGGGACCATTTGCTCTGGTAATGCGGACCGAGCTGTGACATAGCTTGTAGGTGTGGAGCAGTTGCTGACGCGGCTGGCGGACGCTTGGGGCGTAGCCACTCGGTACGAAAACGCGGACCAGCAAGAGGTCTCGGTCGATCGCGACGTCGTGGTGAAGATCCTCGCCCAGTTCGGAGTCGACGCGTCCACTGAGGACTCGGTCGTCCGCGAGCTCGCCGAGGTCGAGCGGCGCAGGGCCGGGCAGAAGCTCCCTCCCACGATCGTCATCCGCGAGTACGAGACGTACGACCTCCGGGGTCCCGCGACCATCGAGCTCGAGGACGGCACCTCGTTCGCCGTCGAACGGCACGTCCCGGACTCGGTGCCGCTCGGCTGGCACCGCGTGGTGACCGGGGACCAGACCGTCACGCTCGCCGTCGCGCCCAGGACCCTGCCGGAGGTGCCCCGCACCTGGGGCTGGATGCTGCAGCTCTACGCCGCGCGCTCGAAGGAGTCGTGGGGGATGGGCGACTTCGCCGACCTCGCCACGATCGCCCGCAGGTCGTCCCTCGAACTCGACGCCGGCGTCGTGCTGGTCAACCCGGTGCAGGCCCCGAGCCCGACGCACCCCGTCGAGCGCTCGCCGTACTCGCCGACGACCCGCCGGTTCGTGAACCCGCTGTACCTGCGCGTCACCGACACGGCCGAGTTCCTGCAGGCCTGCCCCCGCACCCGGCAGCTCATCCGCAACCTCAAGCCCGCGAACGAGGACCTGATCGACTACGACGCCGTGTGGGCGGCGAAGAAGCAGGCGCTGGAACTGCTCTTCCCCGGCGGCGAGGTCGAGATGGACGCCGAGCTGGAGAAGTTCGCGACCTACTGCGCGCTCGCCGAGATCCACGGCAAGGACTGGCGCGAGTGGCCGGAGGACCGCGCCGACCCACCGGCCGAACGGGTCGCGTTCTACGCCTGGCTCCAGCACCTCTGCACCCGCCAGCTCCAGGACGTCCGGCTCGCCGCGCACGAGGCCGGCATGGCCGTCGGCGTCATCCACGACCTGCCGGTGGGCGTCGACCCCGGTGGCGCGGACACGTTCGCCGATCCCGACGTGTTCGCCATCGACGTCACGGTGGGCGCGCCGCCCGACGCGTTCAGCGCGGACGGCCAGGGCTGGGGCCTGCCGCCGTGGCGCCCGGACAAGCTCGCCGAGACCGGCTACCGGCCGTTCCGGCAGGTGCTGCGCAGCGTCCTGCAGCACGCGGACGGCATCCGCATCGACCACGTCGCCGGGCTGTGGCGGCTCTGGTGGATCCCGCCGGGCGAGCCGCCGTCGCGCGGCACGTACGTCTACTACGACGCGGACGCCATGCTCGGCGTGCTCGCGCTGGAGGCGTACCGGGCGGGCGCGGTCGTGGTCGGCGAGGACCTCGGCACGGTCGAGCCGGTCGTCACGAAGACGTTGCAGGAGAACGGCATGCTGACCAGCGCCGTCCTCTACTTCCAGCGCGACTACTACGCCGAGGGTCACCCGCTGATCCCGCCGTCGCAGTGGAACCCGAACCAGATGGCCAGCATCTCGACGCACGACCTCCCGACCGCGGCGACGTTCTTCGCCGGACCGGACGGCCCCGACTTCGACGAGCTGATGCGCCAGGAGGGCGTCAAGCCCGCGGACAGGGTCGAGGGCGCCCACGAACTGCTCGCGCAGGCACCCTGCGCGTTGGTCCTGACTTCACCTCAGGACGCTCTGCGGGAAACCCGGCAGCCGAACGTGCCGGGCACGATCGACGAGCACCCGAACTGGAGAATCCCCCTGCCGGTGGAGCTGGACGAGTTCTTCCCGCGCGTCCGCGAGATCACCCGGCCGCTCCGCGGCCGCAAAAGATGAAACTTTTGCGTAACGGCAGGTCATGGACCTGAGGAGTACTGTAAGTGCCGTCACCGGACGGCGGAAGACGAACGTTCTTGGAGGTGGCGTACCAAATGAGCTCAGCCGTGGGCACCCGGACATCGACCGGCGTGCTTGAACTGGCCGTCGAGCAGGTCCTCGCTTCGGTGAGGCCCACCGCGCTCGGCGACCCGGTCGTCGGGGCACGGCGCGCGGAGGAATCCCTGCGTGACGCGCTGCGGGACGCAGGTCCCGTGGACGACAACACCGCCCTGCAGTACGCGCTGGCGTGCGCGGAGGCCGCGTGTGAACACCTGAAGTACGTGGAGATCCAGGAAGCGCGCACGTTGCTGACCGCCGCCCGCGGCCAGCTGGTGCTGGCGCACGAAGGAGTGTGACTGCGTCCGGTAGTCGCCGACGGGTGACGATCACACGATCGAATAAAGCCGCTCCCACTCTCGTGAGAACCTTGCTGTAGCGGGCCCGGAATCGTCAGTGCCCGCTCGTAGGGTTCAGGTGTGATCGTCCACCAGGCCTACCGGATCGCGACAGACCCGGCACCGGCGCGGGCACTGCCCGCGCCCGTGGTGCCGCGAGGTCCGCGCGCGCTTCGACGCACGCGCCGCGTCGCAGATCCCGCGCGGTCCCGATCGCGGAGTTCCGCCGACAGGAGTACAAAACGTCCCGGCGGGGTAGTTGTCTGGTCGTGGCAGACCGCTCGTTCCCGTCGTCCCAGACCTGCTCGGATCGTGGTGCGGTGAAAGCCGAGCTGACGCACCTCGAACCCCGGCGGGCGGACCGGACGTGGCGCCGGCCGGAAGACCCGCTGCACGTGGGCTGGTGGCCTTGAGACGTCCTTCCACACCGGGTGACCGGTTCCGACGAAAACCCGACCTGCCGTGCGGCAACGACGTGATGCCACGACGTTGCCGCACGGATATGGTCTGTCAGCAGCTAGTTTCTTGTGACGAGGAGCATTGTGCGACCCTGGCCCGGTAGGCCCTACCCGCTCGGCGCCGGCTACGACGGCGTGGGCACCAATTTCGCCCTGTTCTCCGAAGTCGCGGAGTACGTCGAGCTCTGCCTCTTCGACGAGGACGGCTCGGAGACACGCGTGAGGCTGCCGGAGGTGGACGGTTTCGTCCACCACGGCTACCTGCTCGGCGTAGGCCCGGGACAACGCTACGGATACCGCGTGCACGGCCCGTACGACCCGGCCCGGGGTCTGCGGTGCAATCCCAACAAGCTGCTGATCGACCCGTACGCCAAGGCCATCTCCAACGGCCTGTCGTGGGACGAGGCGCTGTACGGCTACAAGTTCGGCTCGCCGGACGAGCGCAACGACGACGATTCCGCGCCCTACGTCTCGAAGTCCGTGGTGGTGAACCCGTTCTTCGACTGGACGAACGACAGGCTGCCGAAGACGCCGTACAACGAGAGCGTCATCTACGAGGCGCACGTCCGCGGTCTCACCATCGACCACCCGGAGATCCCGCCGCGCCTGCGGGGCACGTACGCGGGTCTCGCGCATCCGGTGATGGTCGACCACCTCGTCAAGATGGGCATCACCGCGGTCGAGCTGATGCCGGTGCACCAGTTCATCAGCGATCACACGCTGGCGGAGCGCAGGCTCAGCAACTACTGGGGCTACAACACGATCGGGTTCTTCGCGCCGCACGACGGCTACGCGGCGTTGCCGCTCAACCAGGTGCAGGAGTTCAAGGGCATGGTCAGGGCCCTGCACCAGGCGGGCATCGAGGTCATTCTCGACGTGGTCTACAACCACACGGCGGAGGGCAACCACCTCGGGCCGACGCTGTCGATGCGCGGTATCGACAACGTGTCGTACTACCGGCTGGAAGACGACGACCCGCAGTACTACACGGACTACACGGGTACCGGCAACTCGCTGAACGTGCGCTCGCCGCACACGTTGCAGCTGATCATGGACTCGCTGCGGTACTGGGTCACCGAGATGCACGTCGACGGTTTCCGGTTCGACCTCGCGGCGACGCTGGCGCGCGAGTTCTACGACGTGGACAGGCTGGCGACGTTCTTCGAGGTCGTGCAGCAGGACCCGGTGGTGTCGCAGGTCAAGCTGATCGCCGAGCCGTGGGACGTCGGGCCCGGTGGCTACCAGGTCGGCAACTTCCCTCCACTGTGGACGGAGTGGAACGGCAAGTACCGCGACACGGTCCGCGACTTCTGGCGCGGTGAGCCCGCGACGCTCGGCGAGTTCGCATCGCGCATCACCGGCAGCAGCGACCTCTACCAGGACGACGGACGCCGCCCGTACGCGTCGATCAACTTCGTGACGGCGCACGACGGCTTCACGCTGAACGACCTGGTGTCGTACAACGAGAAGCACAACGAGGCCAACGGCGAGGACAACCAGGACGGCGAGAGCCACAACCGGTCCTGGAACTGCGGTGTCGAGGGGCCGACGGACGACGAGGAGATCCTCGCGCTGCGGCGCCGGCAGCGGCGCAACCTGATGGCGACGATGCTGCTGTCGCAGGGTGTGCCGATGATCGTGAACGGCGACGAGTTCGGCCGCACGCAGAACGGCAACAACAACGCCTACTGCCAGGACAACGAAGTCTCGTGGGTCGACTGGTCGCTGCTGGAGGCCAACGCAGAGCTGGCCGAGTTCACCTCGGCGCTCGCCGCGTTCCGCAAGGCGCACCCGGTGTTCCGGCGCCGCAGGTTCTTCGCCGGCCGGCCGATCCGCAAGGGCGAGGAGCTGCGCGACATCGCGTGGTTCACGCCGGCGGGCGAGGAGATGACCGAGCAGAACTGGGAGGACGACTTCGGCAGGTGCATCGTCGTCTTCCTCAACGGCGAGGGCATTCCCGACCTCGACTCGCGCGGCATGCGGGTGGTCGACGACTCGTTCCTCATGGCGTTCAACGCGCATCACGAGGACATCCAGGTCACGTTGCCCGACACCGAGTACGGTCCTGAGTGGAAGGTCGTCGTGAACACCACGACCGGGGAGGTCGGCGGCAACGAGAAGCCGATCGCCGCGTCCGGGCAGCTGTCGCTGACCGCGCGCTCGCTCGTCGTGCTGCAGCGGGTGGGCTGATGGGCGCGCCTTCCTCGACCTACCGCGTCCAGTTCACCCCGTCGTTCACCTTCGCCGACGCCGCCGGCATCGCGGACTACCTGGCGCGCCTGGGAGTCGGCGCGCTGTACGGGTCGCCGATGCTCGACGCACGGGAGGGTTCGAACCACGGCTACGACGTCACCGATCCGACTCGCGCGCGCCCCGAACTGGGTGGCGACGCCGGGCGGGTCGCCCTGCAGGACCGGCTGAAGGCGCTGGACCTCGGCCTGGTGGTCGACATCGTGCCGAACCACATGGTCGTGCCGAACCCGTGGTGGGAGGACGTGCTCGCGCACGGCCAGGCCTCGAAGTACGCGCGGTACTTCGACATCGACTGGTCGTCGGGCAAGGTGCTGCTGCCCGTGCTGGCCGAGGACGCTCCCGACGAGGTCCACGAGCACTACCTGAAGGCCAACTGGCGGCGCGGGAACACCGAGCTGAACTACCGCAGGTTCTTCGACATCACCGAGCTCGCGGCGGTGCGGGTCGAGGATCCCGAGGTGTTCGAGGCGACGCACCGGGCGGTGTTGTCGTGGGGTGTCACGGGGTTGCGCATCGACCACCCGGACGGGCTCGCCGATCCCGGCGGCTACTTCCGGCGGCTGCGCGAGCACTTCGACGGCTGGCTGGTCGTGGAGAAGATCCTCGGGCCGGACGAGTCGCTGCCGCAAAGCTGGCCGGTCGACGGCACCACGGGCTACGACGCGCTGCGCGAGATCTGCGGCGTGTTCATCGCGCCCACGGACGCCTACGACGGTGACTTCCACGCGGTCGAGCACGCCTCACGGCAGCAGGTCGCGGACTCGATCCTGGTGGCGGAGGTGCGCCGGATCGCGCGCCTGGTCGAGGGGGTGGAGTTCGAGGAGGCGTGCCGGGCCGTGGCCGAGGTGATGGTCAACTTCCCGGTGTACCGGTCGTACCTCCCGGAAGGCCTGCGGTACTGGGAGACCGCGGTCAGGCTGAGCAGGTCGCCCGCCGTGCGCGCGCTGGACGAGCAGGTCCGCGCCGATCCCCACGGCGAGCTGGCGACCAGGATCCAGCAGACGTCCGGCATGGTCGTCGCGAAGGGCACCGAGGACACCGCGTTCTACCGGTACACGAACTTCGTGGCGCTCAACGAGGTCGGTGGCTCGCCGGACAGGTTCGGCCTGCCCGTCGGCGAGTTCCACCAGCGCGCGGCCCGGCGTGAGGCCGCCGAGCCGAACGCGATGACCGCGCTGTCGACGCACGACACGAAGCGGTCGGAGGACGTGCGGGCGAGGCTCGCGGTGCTGGCGGAGATCCCGGACGCCTACCTGGCGTTCGAGGCGGCGATGACGGAGAAGCACGGCATCTCCGAACCGGCGCTGAACCGCCTGGCGTGGCAGTCGGTCGTCGGCGCGTGGCCGCTCACCGAGGACCGGCTGGGTCAGTACCTGGAGAAGGCGTCGCGCGAGGCGAAGATCAAGACGTCGTGGGTCGACCGGAACGCCGAGTTCGACGCCGAGGTGGCCGCGTGGCCGGCGAAGGCGCTGAACTCCCCCGAGGTCGCCGCGTTCGCCGAACGGATCAAGGTGCCCGGCTGGTCGAACTCACTGGGGCAGAAGCTGGTCCAGCTCACCGCTCCGGGCGTGCCGGACGTGTACCAGGGCACCGAGCTGTGGGACTTCTCACTGGTCGACCCGGACAACCGCCGGCCCGTCGACTACGACGTGCGCAGGGACCTGTTGGCGCGCATCGAGTCCGGCTGGCTGCCGGAGGTCGACGACTCGGGCGCGGCCAAGCTCCTCGTGGTGCAGAAGGCTTTGCACGTGCGCAAGCGGGGTCTGCACGGCTACCGGCCGATGCACGCCGAAGGCCCGGCCGCCGAGCACGTGCTGGCGTTCGAACGGTCCGGGGTGATCACGGTCGCGACGCGGCTGCCCGTCGGGCTGGAGCAGAAGGGCTGGCAGGACACGGTTCTGCCGCTGCCGGGTGCGAAGTGGACGGACGTCCTCACCGGACGTCCGGCGACGGAGGACCTGGCGTCGTTGCTCGACACCTATCCGGTAGCACTGCTGGTGCAGGGGGATCAGTGAGCTTCTCCGTCTGGGCGCCGACGCCCGAGTCGGTGCACGTCCGCGTCGACGGTGTCGACCACGAGATGAAGCGCGACGGCGACTGGTGGCACTCCGACGTGGAATCCCCGGTGGGCGCGGACTACGCGTTCGTCATCGAGGGCCACGCGTACCCGGATCCGCGGTCGCTGTGGCAGCCGGGCGGGGTGCACGAGCCCTCTCGGGTGTACTCGCACGAGTTCGAGTGGACCGACGGCGCGTGGACCGGCCGGGCGCTGCCGGGTGGCGTGATCTACGAGCTGCACATCGGCACGTTCACGCCGGAGGGCACGTTCGACGCCGCGATCGGCAAGCTCGACCACCTGGTGGACCTCGGCATCTCGTTCGTCGAGGTCATGCCGGTCAACAGCTTCGACGGCGTCGAGGGCTGGGGTTACGACGGCGTGCTGTGGGGTGCGGTCCACCAGCCCTACGGCGGGCCGGACGGGTTCAAGCGGTTCGTGGACGCGTGCCACGCGCGTGGCCTCGCCGTGCTGCTGGACGTCGTCTACAACCACCTCGGACCGTCCGGCGCGTACCTCGACAAGTTCGGGCCGTACTTCGCCGGGCGCAACGACTGGGGTCCGGGGCTGAACCTGGACGGGCCGGGCTCCGACGAGGTGCGCCGGTACGTCATCGACAACGCGCTGCAGTGGCTGCGGGACTTCCACGTCGACGGCCTGCGGCTCGACGCCGTGCACGCGCTGGCGGACCAGCGGGCGACCCACGTCCTCGAGGAGTTGGCCGTCGAGGTGGACGCGCTGTCCGCGTCCGTCGGCCGTCCGCTCACGTTGATCGCCGAGTCCGACCTGAACGACGCCAGGCTGGTGACGGCGCGCGAAGCCGGCGGCTACGGCCTGCACGCGCAGTGGTCGGACGACCTGCACCACTGCCTGCACGTCGCGCTGACCGGCGAGACCTTCGGCTACTACGAGGACTTCGCGGCGCCGGGAGCGGTGAAGAACACGCTGGAGAAGGTGTTCTTCCACGCCGGCACCTGGTCCTCGTTCCGTGAGAAGCACCACGGCAAGCCGGTCGACACCGCGCTGATCCCCGGCTACCGGTTCCTCGCGTACACGCAGAACCACGACCAGGTCGGCAACCGCGCCACCGGCGACCGGTTGCCCGCGACCGTGTCGACGGGGAAGTTGTTGTGCGCGGCGGCGATCGTGCTGACCTCGCCGTACACGCCCATGATCTTCATGGGGGAGGAGTGGGCGGCGTCCACCCCGTGGCAGTTCTTCGCGTCGTTCCCGGACCCGCAGCTCGCGGAGGCCGTCCGGACCGGCCGGCGGCGTGAGTTCTCGCGCCACGGCTGGGGTGAATCAGACGTTCCGGACCCGATGTCGCCCCAGACGGTCGAGAACTCGCGCCTGCGCTGGGACGAGGCACGGGAGGGTGACCACGCCAAGGTCCTGGAGACCTACAAAGCCCTGATCGCGTTGCGCCGCTCCCGCCCGGAGCTGGCCGACCCGCGACTGGACAGGTTCCTCGTGATGCAGGACGGGGAGTGCTTCGTGTTGCACCGCGGAGCGATCCGCGTGGTCGTGAACCTCGGCACGACCCCCGTCCCGCTGCCTCACGGAGAAGTGCTGCTCGCCTCCTCGGCGAACCCGTCATCGCTTCCGCCGGACTCGTTCGCGGTCGTCGCGTCGACGTGATCCCACAGCATCTGGTCGGCCAGGTCGACGGGCCGTCCCAGGTACGCGTGCACGAACGCCGTGACCAGCCGGTCCGCGGCGACGTGCAGCTTGATGTTGTGGTGCTGGGAGATGTGCACCAGCAGCTGGAAAGCCTGCTGGGGTGTGCAGGGTTTGCGTGCGGCGATCAGGCCTGTGGCCTGCCCGATGACAGTCCGGGACACCAGAGCTTTGCGCAGCCCTGCCACCTCGGCCTCGAGGGCGGTGATTCTCGCGGACGACACCGCCGGCTCCTTTCGCGTCGTCATGTCACAGCGGCATGCCGGTGCGACGACGGTGCTCTGGAGCTGCATTGCGAAGGGCGGGCACACCCAGGGCAAGCCGTCACATCGGCTTGCGGCTGGGTTCTCAACCGCGAGTGATCACCTTATCAACTGTTTCGGACGGTGCTCGCCGGGTAACCGAGTTGCATGGGTGCCGATGAGAAGTTCGACAACAAGGCCGAAGAACTCAAGGGTCGCGCGAAGGAAGCCGTCGGCGACGCCACCGACAACGAGCAGTGGCAGGCCGAGGGCCGCGCCGAGCGCGCCAAGGCCGACATCAAGCAGGCCGGCGAGAAGGTCAAGGATGCCTTCCGCTCGGACAAGTAAGAGTCCCGGCAAAGCCGCAGACGCCGCCCGGTACGTCCCTGAGGGGGCGGACTGGGCGGCTTTGCGTTCGGCGTCCGCGGGGTGTCGCGGCTGCGACCTCTACCAGGACGCGACGCAGACCGTCTTCGGCGAGGGACCGGTACCGGCCCGCCTGATGGTGGTCGGGGAGTGCCCGGGCGATCGGGAGGACACCGCGGGGCAGGTGTTCGTCGGGCCCGCGGGGCGGTTGCTGGACAAGGCGTTCGAGGCCGCGGGCATAGATCGTTCGAAGGCGTACCTGACGAACGCGGTGAAGCACTTCCCGTTCACCCAGCGCGGGAAGCGCCGGATCCACCAGCAGCCCCGGCGCAGCGAGGTCGTGGCGTGCTTCCCGTGGCTGCGCGAGGAGTTCCGGCTGGTGAAGCCCCGGCTCGTGATCGTGCTGGGGGCCGTGGCGGCCAAGGCGGTGCTGGGGCCGTCGTTCAAGCTGACCGAGCACCGCGGTCAGGTGCTGGACCACGACGGGCTGAAGGTCGGGGTGACCGTGCACCCATCATCGGTGGTGCGTGCGGAGAACTTCACCGAGGCGTTCGACGCCTTCGTCGCGGACCTGAAGGCCGTGCGGGAGTCCTGAAACGGGACAACCCCCGGACGACTCCTGCGCGAGCAGGCCGAGCGGGACCAGCGCTCGAAGTCCGGGGGTCGGGTGGCTGCCTGGGATTACGACTAGGCGTCACCAAAAGGCGGTCCTATCGGACAGCCACCTCACGAGTCCTGTTGCTGTACAACTTGGGACCACCTCCTCTCATGTGTACAACGAACCTACGTCGGGATCAGCGGACGTCGCAACGGACTTTTCTCACGCCACCTCGCGCGCCTGGTTCGCGTAGAATCCGCAGGCATGGTGCGCATCCCACTGACGTCGCTCGAACGGGAGCGCGGCAGGCGGCTCGGTCAGTTGCTGCGGGACGCCCGCGGCGAGGAGAGCATGGTCGAGATCGCGGCCCGCGCCGGCCTGTCCGCCGAGACCGTGCGCAAGATCGAGACGGGACGTGCCCCCACACCGTCGTTCTTCACCATCGCCGCCCTCGCCGGTGCACTCGGGATCTCGCTCGATTCCATCAACGAACTGCTGACGCCGCAGAGCCGATCGGCCTGATCGCGGCGAATTCGCTCGGTCGAGTTACCACTGAAGTTTGAATTCACCGGCAGTTCCGCAGGCCGCCTTGACGTCCCATCGCGTCCCGTGTTCGGGTGGAGCCACGAGATTCGCTCCTCTCGATGCAGGGGGAAATGGTGAAATTCGTTTCAACTGTGCTCGCCGCGTTCTTCGCGTTCGTTCTCGTCGGCGCGCCCGCGTCGCACGCTGCACCAGAAGCGCAGATCAGCAGGGTTGACATGCTCAAGCGGGCGGCGACGTGGCTGACCGCCAACAACGGCAAGCAGGTGCCGTACAGCATGTCCAAGTACTGGAAGGACGGCTATCGGCAGGATTGTTCGGGTTTTGTCTCGATGGCCGCGACACTGGGGAACACCGATCCCAAAGGTGGGCCGAACACCGTCGCTCTCGCCACCGGCAAGTACACGACACCGATCAAGATCGCCGATCTCAAACCCGGTGATCTCCTCATCGACCCGGTCGACGAACCCGGCGACGACTTCCGCCACGTCGTGATCTTCGAGAAGTGGACCAAGGCCGACAAGTCGCAGTACATGGCCTACGAGCAGCGCGGCGGCCACGGCACCGACCACCGCGCGCTCACGTACGGCCTGACGAACACCAAGTACAAGCCCTACCGGTTGAAGAACGTCACGGGCTGAGCGTCAGGCCCGGTCGTGGTGGCGCAGGCGCAAGGCCGACCTGCTGAGCGCCACCGCCGCGACGACGGCGACGAGCACGCCCGTGGACAGGATCTGCCCGCGGGCCTGCTCGTCGCTCAGCATCAGCACGATGATGCCCGCGATCGCGGCCAGCGCCAGCCAGGAGAGGTACGGGTAGCCCCACATGGGGACCGCCGGGTTCTCCATCGTGCGGCGCAGCCGGATCTGCGAGATCGCGATGAACGCCCAGACGACCAGCAGCGCCGAGCCGACCGCGTTGAGCAGCAGCAGGAACACCGTGTCCGGCCACAGGTAGTTGAGGAGCACGGAGAAGAACCCGAACGCCGTGGAGGCCAGCACCGCGTTGCGCGGCACGCCGTTCTTCTTGGCCAGCAGGGCTTTCGGGGCTTCGCCGCGTTCGGCCAGCGAACTCAGCATGCGCGCGGCGCCGTAGAGCGTGGCGTTGATGGCGCTCAGCAGGGCCACGAAGATGACGACGTTCATGATCTGCCCGGCCGCCGGGATCCCGATCCGGTTCAGCACCGCGACGTACGGGCTGGCGCCGACCTCGGAGTCGTTCCACGGCAGGAGCGTCACGACGACGGCCATCGAGCCGAGGTAGAACACGAGCAGCCGGGTCATGGACGTCCGGACGGCCTTCTTGACGGCGTGCTGGGGGTTCTCGGCGTCGGCGGCCGCGATCGTGACGACCTCCAGCCCGCCGAACGCGAACACCACCGCCATGAACCCGGCGATGACACCGCCCCAGCCGTGGGGGAGGAAGTCGCTCAGGTTCTGCGTGCCGGGTGAGTCGACGCCGGGAAGCAGGCCCGCGATGGCCGCCGTTCCCAGCGCGAGGAAGAGGACGATCGCCGCGACCTTGAGGCCTGCGAACCAGAACTCGAACTCGCCGAAGTTGCGGACGCCCACGAGGTTCACCGCCGTGAGCGCGCTCATGAAGATCAGCACCCACACCCACTGCGGCACCGCGGGAACCCAGCCCGACGCGATCTTGGCCGCCCCGGTCGCCTCGACCGCGAGCACGACGCCGACCGCCGCCCAGTAGGTCCAGCCGACCGTGAAACCGGCCCACGGCCCGATCGCCTTTTCGGCGTGCACGGAGAAAGCGCCGCCGCTCGGGTGCTCGGCCGCCATTTCCGCGAGCATGCGCAGGACGAGCAACGCCAGAATTCCGGCGAGTGCGAACGAGATGAGCACGGCCGGTCCGGCGAGCGCGATGCCGGCGCCCGTCCCGACGAAGAGGCCCGCTCCGATCACGCCTCCCAGCGCGATCATGGTGACATGCCGTTCCCGCAGGTGAGTCACGCTCTCCAGCCCCGTTCGAGTGTGCCGATGGCGGGCCGATAGTGAGTTCATGGCGGCGGAGAGTCAAATCGTGTGATTGCAGTTACACCGACTTGAACCAAGTGAGGGTGAGATCGATGAACTCGCCTAAGGGAGTACTACCGTCCGGAGTTCTGCCGCAACTCGACACGTTCGCCGGTGCGCTCGAGCGGTGCTCGGAGTGGGGGTGGCTGGTGCTGCGGTCGGAGAACCGGCTGCTGCTCACCACCGATCACGCGGTCTCCGCCGTGGAGATGGCGGCGGGGATCGGCGGGGAGGTGCGGCACTACCTGTCCCTGCGGATGCTGGGCGGGCCGGTGGTGGTGCTGCCTTCGGTCGGGGGCGCTCCCGGGCGATGGCTCATCCTCACCGAGTCCGCCGACGAGGCGTCGCAGGTGAACCTGATCCGGTTGCGGGCGCGCGGTGCGCTGACGCACCGGCTGGGGACCCTCGTGCCGCTGCCGCCGTCGCGGATCGACGGGGGCGGGGTGCGGTGGCTCGGCGAGGTGCCGGCCGCGAAGCCGTTCCTGCCGCCGTTCTCGGCCGTGGTGGCGGCGCTGAGGGCGGTCACCGAGACGGGTCACGCCGACTCTTTGACGTAGTCGTAACGGCGCGATTCGCCATACCGGTCTTCCTGGACTTTCACGATCACTGGATCGATTTCAGTTCACGTCCGAAAGCGTTTGTTACGCCCGGATGATCGGCCCATTCTTGCGCCGTTCTTGACACTTCGGAATCGAGATAGAGCCGTCACCACGACTCCTCTGGGTTATCGGCGGCTACCCCGGTTGCGATGTAAATTCACTCCACAGGACGCGTCTGAGGCTCTACGGTTTATGGGGTCGACACCAACGGAAGGAGCTGGCCATGGACGGCTACGAAATTCTCGCCGACGAGGACGGGCACGTTCGCGGTTACGACTAGAGATCACTCATCGGCTGCGTGAGGGAGTCACCCCGAAGCGACTCCCTCGGCCCGAGTGAACCGGCGCCGCCGGTTGTTCGATCGCCGCGAGGAATGCGTCCAGGCCGTCCCGGTTCTCGCACCGGGTGTCAGGCCCCCGGACGCCTGGTCGTGCTCGCGCGGACCACGAGCGTCGTCGGGAGTTCCCGGTGCTCGGCCGGTCCGCCGTCGAGCAGGGAGGCCAGGAGGTCGACGGCGACCTCGCCCGCGGCCTCGGTCGGCATGTGGACCGTCGTCAGCGCGGGAGAGCACATCGTCGCGTAGAGGATGTCGTCGAATCCGGTCACGCTGATCTGTTCCGGCACCTTCACGTCGTGCGCGGCGAGGTAGGCGAGCGCACCCAGTGCCATCAGGTCGTTGTAGCAGATCAACGCCGTCGCACCGGTGCCGAGCGCCTGCTCGGCGGCCGCGTGGCCGCCGTTGAAGTTCGGTTCGAACGAGCCGAGCAGCCGGGCGCGGCCAGCGAGGCCCCCGATCCTGCGGCCGTTCGACCACGCCGCGGCGGGGCCGCCCAGGTAGGCGTAGTCCTCGTGGCCCAGCGACTCCAGGTGCGCGACCACCTGGTCCATGCCGGACGCGCTGTCCATCAGCACCGACGAGACGCCCGGCACGATCCGGTTGATCAGCACCAGCGGGGTCACCGCCGCCAGTGCGACGATCGTGTCGTCGGACAGCAGCGACGCGCACAGCACCACGCCGTCGACCTGCGCCGCCATCGTCCGCACGAGCTCGGCCTCGGTGTCCGGGTCCTCCCTGCTGTCGCAGAAGAACACCGAGGTGCCCGCCTCGCCCGCCTTCGTCTGCACGCCCCGCAGGATCGAGGGGAAGAACGGGTTGAGGAGGTCGGGCACCACGATGCCGAGGTTCCCGGTGCGGCCGGTGATCAGGCTTCGCGCCGCCCGGTTCGGCTGGTAGCCGAGCCCGGCGACCACGTCCAGGACCCGTTGCCGGGTGGCCTCCTTGACGAGACCCGGCGCGCTCAGCGCACGCGAGACGGTCGAAACGGAGACCTGAGCCTGGAGTGCGACATCCCTGATCGTGACGGCCACCGGCAGATCATCGCAGTCACGGTCAAGAACGACCCATTCGTCGGACGTCTGCCGGTCAGAGCTCCAGTCCGGTCAGGACCAGGACGCGCTGCTCGGTGAGGTCGTCCATGGCCGCGCGCAGGCCCTCCCGGCCAATGCCGGACTCCTTCACGCCGCCGTAGGGCATCTGGTCGGCGCGGTAGCTCGGCACGTCGCCGACGATCACGCCACCGACCTGGAGTCGTTGCGCGGCACGGAAAGCCAGCCGCACGTCCGTGGTGAACAGACCCGCCTGCAGGCCGTACCGGGACGCGTTGACGCGGTCGAACGCCTCCTCGACGCTGTCCACCCGCGTGAGCGTCACGACCGGGCCGAACACCTCCTCGGCGTTGACCTTCGAGTCCTCCGGCACGTCGGTCAGCACGGTGGGCGCGTACGTGCGGCCCTCGCGGGTTCCGCCTGTCAGCACCGTGGCACCGGCTTCGCGCACCCAAGACTCGACGCGGTCGGCCGCGGCGTCGTTGATCAGCGGGCCGACGTCGCCTGCCACGTCCAGCTTGTTCACGTGCTGCACCACGGCGTCCGAGACCGCGTCGTACACGTCGGTGTGGACGTAGACGCGCTGCACCGAGATGCACGACTGACCGGCCTGGTACATCGCGAACGTGGCGATGCGCTGCGCCGCGAACTCGAGGTCCTGCCAGTCGGGGGCGACGATCGCGGCCGCGTTGCCGCCCAGTTCCAGCGTGACGTGCTTGCGCGGCACGCGTTCCTTGATGCCCCAGCCGACCGGGCCGGACCCGGTGAACGAGACCACCGGCAGGCGCGGGTCCTCGACCAGCGCGGCCGTGTCCTCATTGGACAGGTGCAGGATCGCGAAGGCACCGCCGGGCAGGTCGGTCTCGGCCAGCAGTTCGCCGAGCAGGAACGCGACCTTCGGCGTGGCGGGCGCGGGCTTCAGCACGATCGGCGCGCCGACGGCCAGCGCGGGTGCCACCTTGTGCGCCACCAGGTTCAGCGGGAAGTTGAACGGCGCGATGCCCAGCACCGGACCGCGCGGCACCCGGCGCACCAGCGCGAGGCGGCCCTCGGCGGCCGGATCGGTGTCGAGGCGCTGCAGCTCACCGGAGAACCGGCGGGCCTCCTCCGCGGCCCAGCGGAACGTGGAGATCGCCCGCGTCACCTCGACGCGCGCCCACTTCAGCGGCTTGCCCGAGTCGTCGTTGATGGCCTGCGCGAACTCCTCGGCGCGCTCGGCCAGGCGCCGCGACACGTGGTCCAAGGCGGACGCGCGGCGGTGCGCGGGCAGCGCGGCCAGTTCGGGAGCGACCGCGTGCGCCTTCGCGACCGCGTTCTCCACGTCTTCGGGGGTGTGGAAGCCAATCATGCGAGCAGAGCTCCTTCGAGCACGTCGAGTCCTTCGGCGAGCAGGTCGTCCGGGATGACCAGCGGGGGCAGCAGGCGGATCACGTTGCCGTACGTGCCGCACGTCAGCACGACGACACCCTGTTCATGGCACGCCTTCGCGACGCGCGCGGCGACGTCGGGGGTGCGTTCGGTGAACTCGATGGCGAGCATCGCGCCACGGCCGCGGATGTCCGCGATGACGTCGGTCTTCTCCGCGATCGCCCTGAGCCGGCCCAGCACCTTCTCCTCGATGCGGCGGGCGGCGGCGTTGAGGTCGCGTTCGCGCATCGTGCGGATGGCGCCCAGGGCCGCCGCGCACGCCACCGGGTTGCCGCCGTAGGTGCCGCCGAGGCCGCCGACGTGCACGGCGTCCATGATCTCGGCACGACCCGTGACGGCGGCGAGCGGCAGTCCGCCCGCGATGCCCTTGGCCGTGGTGATCAGGTCCGGCACCACGCCCTCGTGGTCGAGCGCGAACCACGAACCGGTGCGGCAGAAGCCGGTTTGGATCTCGTCGGCGACGAACAGCACACCACGTTCGGAGCACCACCGCGCGATCGCCGGCAGGAAGCCCTCGGCGGGTTCGACGAACCCGCCCTCGCCCTGGATCGGCTCGATCACGACAGCGGCGGTGTTGTCCGCGCCGACCTGCTTCTCGACGGCGGCGATCGCCCTGGCCGCCGCTTCGGGACCGGTCAGGCCGTCGTGCAGCGGGTAGGACCCGGGCACGCGGTAGATCTCGGGCGCGAACGGGCCGAACCTGTGCTTGTAGGGCATGTTCTTGGCGGTCAACGCCATCGTGAGGTTCGTGCGGCCGTGGTAGCCGTGGTCGAACACCACGACGGCCTGCCTGCCGGTGACGTGCCGGGCGATCTTGACCGCGTTCTCGACGGCCTCGGCGCCGGAGTTGAACAGCACCGACCGCTTCTCGTGGCCGCCGGGCGTCAGCTCGTTCAGCTGCTCGCAGACCTCGAGGTAGCTCTCGTACGGCGTGATCATGAAGCAGGTGTGGCTGAACCTGTCGATCTGCGCGTGCACGGCCTCGGCGACGGCGGGCGCGGGGTTGCCGGCGTTCGTCACGGCGATGCCGGAACCGAGGTCGATCAGCTGGTTGCCGTCGACGTCGATCAGCAGGCCGTCGTCGGCGGAGTCGATGTAGACGGGCAGCGTCGAACCGACTCCGGCGGCGACGGCACCCCTGCGCCGCGCCTGGAGCTCCAGCGACTCGGGACCGGGGATCGCGGTACGCAGTCGGGTCATGTGCACAGCATGGACCTGGTCAGCTGCCTGCGCAGTGTCTGAAATGGCGCTCTTCGAAGCTGGGACTGTACAAATTGGCACATGCCCATCACGGTGCGGGAGTTGGCGGGGAGGCTGGCGTTGCCGGTGCTGGCCGGGGACGTGTCGAAGCCGGTCGGGTGGGTGCACGGCACGGAGCTCGCGGACCCCACCCCGTTCCTGGAGGGCGGTGAGCTGCTGCTCACCACGGGCCTCAACGCCCTGCGCGACGGTTATGTCGAACGGCTGGTGCGCGCGGGGGTCGTCGGGCTCGGCTTCGGCACCGGCCTGGGGCACGACGTCGTGCCGCCCGCACTCGTGGAAGCGGCGGCGGAGGCGGGGCTGGGACTGGTCGAGGTGCCGCGCGACGTGCCGTTCATCGCGATCAGCAAGGCCGTGTCGAAGGCGCTCGCCGCCGACGAGTACGCGGCGCTGACCAGGACCAGCGAGGCTCAGCGCGCGCTCACCAGAGCCGCTGTCCGGGCCGGCGTCGGGGGAGTGGTGCGCAGGCTCGGCCAGTGGATCGACGGCTGGGCCGTGCTCCTCGACGCGGCCGGCCAGCCCGTGCACGCCCACAACCCCCGCCTCGTTCCGGACCTCACCGCCGAGCTCGCCCGGCTGAAGACCGCGGGCGGACTGGCCAGCGCCGCGTTCGAGCTCGACGGCGTGCACGTGTTCCTCCAGGTCCTCGGCAGCCGCGCCCGAGGGGTTCTGGCGGTCGGTACCGCCAGGCCGGATCCGGGGATCGTCAACACGGCCGCGTCGCTGCTCGTCCTCGCGCTCGCCCAGCACGACTCGGTCGACGCGGCCAGGAGGGAACTCCGCGCCGCCCAGTTCCGGATGCTGCTGGCCGGGCTCGCGGTCGACGGACTGCCCGCCCGGTTCCGGGCGTTCCTCGCCGCCGGACCGCCGGACGACGACGTGTTCTGGGCCGAGCACGACGGCGACGTCGTCGTGCTCACCGACGAGTTCGACGGTGTCGCATCGTCCGAAGTGGACCAGAGCGACGTGGCGAGGGGCTACCGCGAGGCCCGCCAGGCCCGTCGGGCCGGCCTCCGCACGTTCGAGGAGCTCGCCGGGCACCTGCCGCTGCCGGACGGGTTCGCGGACGCGTTGCTGAAGCCGCTCGACGCGGAAACCCGTGCGACGCTTCGAGTGTGGCTGGCGCACCACGGTGCGTGGGACCCGGCCGCGACGGAACTCGGCGTGCACCGGCACACGCTGCGCAACCGGGTGCGCAAGGCCGAGCAGGCGCTGAACCGCTCGCTCGACTCGCCCGGCCTGCGCGCGGAACTGTGGCTAGCCCTGCACCGCGAAGGTCAGTGAGGCGGTGTAACCGGACTGGACGTCTCCCGACATCGTCGCCATCTGGTGGTCGACGCCGTCGCGGAACACCATGTCCTGCTTGAGCGAGGTCCGCGACATGTTCTGCACGCTCTGCGTGTACCCGGCCGTGCCGTAGACCTCCTTGCACGTCGTCTCGGGCAACGCGAGCTGCGAGGTCGTGATCTTGTTGCCGGCCCTGGTCGCCTCGGCGAGGCTCGGGTAGACCTCGAAGTGGATGTGCGGCCAGCGTCCCGCGTACGCGCCGGGGAAGACGCTGACGAACGTCAGCTTGCCGCTCGCGTCGGCCTCCTGGACCCCGCGCAGGAAGTTCTCGTTCTTCACGCGGTCCGAGTACATCGAGTAGTCGCCGTTGATGTCGCAGTGCCACAGGTAGATCGCGGCACCCGCGAACGGCTTGCCGTCGTCGTTCTGGACCGTCAGGTCGATGGTCAGCCGCACGCCCTCGGCCGTGCGGCTCGACGAACCGAAGCTGGACCGGATGTCCGAACGCACGATTCCGCTCTGCGTCAACGCGTTCGGGCCGTTGGAGCCGTCGCCGGGGTACGGGCCGGCGGTCTCCGCCGGGATGGTGTCCAGCGGGGTGCCGTCGGCGGTGGTGGTGGTCGAGCCGGTGGTGGTCGAGGTCGCGGTGGTGGTCGACGGGGCGCAGGCCACGAGCGTGAGGCCTGCGCCGCCGAGCAGCGTCAGCGCCCGCCTGCGCCCGATGAGCGTGGCGAGGTCGAACTGGAGGCCGCGGTCGTGGTTGTCCGTCATGCGACCCAGATTGCGGCCGATTCCTGTGAGTCGCCTGTGGACGAGCTGTTGAGGAGATAGCGACTCGAACTCACGCACGCAGCTCGAAGTCCGGGAGGGTCAGCGCGGAGTGTTCGGGGCGCGCGGCCTCGGCGGGCATCGTCTCGCGCGAGCGCAGGGCGGCGTTGCGCGCGGCCAGTGCCTCGGCGGTGCCGGGGAACAGTTCCGCGTTACCGACGTCGACCAGGTTCTGGTTCGCCTCCACGAACGGCCGGATCGTGCGCGGCGTCCCCGGCCAGGGTGACGCGGCCGGACGACCAGCGCGGCATCCGGATCTGGCTGACCGTGTCGAAGAACAGGTCGTTGGCCTCGTGCATCGCCTTGACCAGCCCCGGCACCTCCCAGCCGTCACCGGCGAACACCTCCGCCACGAGGTCGCGCTGGGCCTGCGGGTCGGGGGAACGGCGCCTCGGCGCGCGCGAAGCTCAGGAAACCGTGCGCGGTCTCGTTCGCACCGACGGCGTACAGCGCGGCGGCGCGGCCGGGTTCGTTCCACACAGGGCTTCCTGCGTGGGGCCGAGGTGGCCGGGAGCGTGAAGCCTGCGAAGCAGTAGCCGAGGTAGCGGTGGAACCGCTCCTCCGGCCCGAACGTCTGCTCGCGCACCACCGAGTGCAGTCCGTCGGCTCCGATCATGTGGTCGTAGGTGCGTTGCAGGCCGCTGCGGAACGTCAGGTCCACGCCGCCGGAGTGCTCGTTCATGGCGACGATGGTGTTGTCGAAGAGGAACTCCACGTCGTCGCGCACGACCTGGTTCTGGCCCCGCGTCAACGCGTGCCCGAAGTCGGCATACTGCTCGCGTGCTCGGATTGCGTCCGGCGGAATTCGCGGTGTACGAGGTGCTCGTGGACTCCTACCAGCTCGGTGTCGCCGAACTCTGCCTCGCCACGGACATGGCCGAGTCGACCGTCCGCCCCGCGCTGAGGTCGTTGACGGAGCTGGGGTTCGTCCACCAGGTCAACGGGCTGCACACGGCTGTGGCCCCGGAAGTCGCGCTGGCCATGCACTTCCTGCGCAGGGAGGACGACCTGCGGCGTGACCGGTTGCTGGCCGGCGAGCTGCAGGTCCGGTACGAACGCGCGGCAGGGGTGCGCGCGCCAGCCGATCTCGTCGAGGTCGTGCACGGGACCGAGGCGATCTCGCGGCGCGTCGACCAGGTCATGCGCACCGCCCGGCGGGAGGTCTGCTTCGTGGACAAACCGCCCTATGCCAAGGCGCCCACGTCCTTGCACCCGGTGGAGGAGGAGCTGTTGAACCGCGGCATCCGGTTCCGCGGGATCTACGAACGCCAGGCGCTGGAGCTGCACGACCTGCGCGCCGACCTGGAGATGGGGCTGTCGCTGGGGGAGGAGGCGCGGGTGGTCGCCGTCGCGCCGACGAAGATGATCCTGGCGGACGCCCATCTGGGGCTCATCCCGCTGCACGGCACCGAGACGACGCTGGAGAGCGCGGTGATCGTGCACCGGTCGGCGTTGCTCGACTCGCTCGGCGCGCTGTTCGCCAGGCTGTGGGACGACGCGGTGCCGTTGTCGTTGCCGGGGCAGCCCGCGAGCACCGAGATCTCGATCGAGGACGCGCGACTGCTCGCGTTGCTGGCCACCGGGCTGCCGGATCGCAGCATCGCGAAGCAGCTCGGGCTGAGTTATCGGACCTTTCAGCGGCGGCTGCACCGGCTGATGGACGAGCTGGGCGCGCAGACCCGGTTCCAGGCGGGTCTGCGCGCCGCAGCACGCGGTGCTACCTCTCTGCTGCCACCTCAGCTACCGGAGTGAGTGCGGAACGCCTTCTGCATGGTCTGCACGACGGTGTTCCCCGCTCCGTCCCGGGCCTCGGTGCGCAGCCACACGTCGCCGGCGGGTTTGTCGATCGTGACCTGCCAGCGGTCTCCGCCCGGCTGGATGGCCGCCTGACTCCACGTCCTGCCGTCGTCCGACGACCACTGCACCTTCACCAGGGTGATGGGTGAGCTGTTGGACGCGTGCACGTGGTAGGTGAACGGTGTGCCCGCCGGTGCGGAGTTCGTGAGGTCGAGCGGCAGGTCGTGGCGGAGCCGGATGAGCGGCTGGAACTGGCAGGCCGGCTGACCCGCGTGACACGCGTATCCGGGAGGAGGAGGGTTCTGCGAGCGGTGGGACTGGAAGGTCCACGTGGTCTCGGTGCGCGGGGCGAGGGTGAACAGCACCGGGTTGACCGCGCCCGCGACGGCTCCCGGAGCGTGCGTCTCGACCGTTTCGAGGCGGTAGGCCGCCTTCTCCGGTGCCATCGTGAAGGTGGGGTAGAAGGCCAGTGGCTCCTGGGAGGCCGGGATCTCCGCGTCGCCCCGGAACAGCCGGACCTTGGTGGTCGTGAAGAACTTGCTGTTCTGGTAAGGATTCGTGTAGTGACCGGGGTTGCCGTCGGTCCACTGCAGGGCGGGGACGAACGTGTCGCCCGTCCGGCAGTTCGAGCAGAGTTGCCGCCACGCGCCGTTCGCGGCGGGGTAGCGGGCGGGGTGGTCGGACTGCAGCGCGATCGCGGTGCTGTGCATCGGTCCCGCGAACCACCGTTCCGGCGCGGGAGCCGCACCCTCGCGGAACACGTTCTCCTGGAACATGGTCATGGCCGCGCGCTGGCCCTTGGCGTCGGTTCCGCTCAGCGTCACGTGCCGCTTCCAGACGATCCGCTCGTCTCCCGGCCCGATGTACTCCTTCCACGCGGCCGGCGGGGTGAACGTGGTGCCGCGCAGGATCTGCGTCTGCCACAGGCCGGTCGGGAACGGGTACCACGTCTTCTGCACCGTCAGGCCCGGCTTGTCGGCGTGGTAGGCGGTCTGCCGCTGGACGAGCTTGGAGGGGTCCACCGTCCGGCGGTGGTCGGCCGGGATCCCGTTGGCGTCCAGGAAGCTCAGGTTGAACACCGACTCCGGGCCGGGTTTGACGGTCAGCCTCAAGGACCTCTGCTTCGCGAGGAACTCGCCGTCCGCGTTGCTGACGCTCAGCGCCGGGAGAGAGGCGCTGGAGAGCCCGGTGAGCGCGAGCGCACCCGGAGCGTCCACATAGGACAGGATCGCCTTCTTGCCGGCCTGGGCCGCGGCCGTGGCGGCGGTGTTGGCCGCCTTGACCATGGCGGCCGGTGTGTCCGCCTTGATCTTCACCAGCGCCGTGTCCCCGCCGAGGGTCAGGTCGCGCTCACCGGACCACTTCGCGGACAGCACGCCCACGTCGCCGTCCGTCGCGAGCGTCCGGCCTCCCGAGGACGCGGTGACCGTCGCGGTCTGCAGGGTCACGTTGTCCTGCAACGAGATCGCACCCTTCTTCGCCGCCGCGGAAGGCGTCGCGCGGATCTCCCACGGTGCGCTGCCGAGCGCGGCGGCGATCTCGGTGATCAGCGGCAGCCTGTCTCCTTCCGCCGGGAGGACGCGGCGCACGGTGACGGTGCGGTCGCGCTGTTCGGCCGGACCTGGTGGCACGACCTCGATCGGCACGGTCTTCTGCGCGTCGAGTGAGACGCTGGAGGCGCCGCTGACCGTCAGCTCCGGTGCGGCGAGTGCGGACCAGCGCCGGACTCCCGCCGTGTTCTCGGTCGCCCAGGTCACCGCCGAATAGCGGCCGCTCGGCACGTTCGCGACGCCTTCACCGTTGACGACGTCGAAGTAGTAGCTCAGGGTCTCGTCGAACGGGTCGTTGACGTCGTCGCCACCGTTGGTGTCGTCGATCAGCTGGCCCATCGCCGGTGCGGGCGGTTCGCCGGCGCCGTCGCGGACCCGCACGGACACCGGGAACGTCTGGGGCGCCTCGTAGACGCTGACCGGGGTGCGCAACGTCGTGCTGGCTCCGGTCGCCGTGACCACGCCGCCGTACACGCCGGCCGGGCCCACCTCCGGGTCGAGGGTGAGGGTGGCCGACGCCTTGGCGTGGGCGGGAACGGTCAACCGGGTGGTGCCGAGGGTGAACCCGGTCGTCGACTTCCCGTCCCAGCCCTTGATCGTCGCGCTGAGGTCGAGGGTGAGCGGGGTGCCGGAGGTGTTGACGTACTGGAGTTCCCTGGTGAGCACTCCACCCTTGCCGCGTTCGTGACGGCCGTAGCTCGCCGACGCGGTGGCCGTGGCCTTCTGCGTGATGGCCCTTGCGACGTCGAGGCGGCCGGCGCCTTGCTCGTACCAGGACATGCCGGCATCGGTGGCGCTGGTGACGAGGGCGTTCTTCACCGTCTGCGCGTCCCAGTCGGGGTGCTGCTGCGTGAGCAGCGCCGCGGCGCCCGCGACGTGCGGCGTCGCCATGGACGTTCCCGAGGCGGCCGTGTGGCGGTCGTCGACCGGGGCGCCCATCGAGGTGCCCGCGGCACGGGCGGCCACGACGCCGACGCCGGGCGCGGTGATCTCCGGCTTCACGTGGGCGTCACCGATGCGCGGGCCGGTGCTGCTGAACGGCGCCGGTTTGGTCTGCCGGTCGACCGCGCCGACGGTGAGAGCGGAGGCCGCGGCGCCGGGTGAGGTGACCGAGCGGCCGGCCGGGCCGTTGTTGCCCGCCGCCACCACGAACAGCACGCCCGTCTCCGCGGAGAGCCTGTCGACCAGCGCGCTCATCTCGTCACTGCCGTCCGTGACGGCACCGCCGAGGCTGAGGTTGACGATCCTCGCCCCGGAGCGGGCCGCCCACTCGATGCCGGCGAGCACCTGGGACGTGTCCGCCTCGCCGGCGCCGTTGAAGACCTTGGCGATCACGAGCGTCGCGCCGGGGGCCACGCCCTTGTACCTGCCGGCGGAACCCTGACCGGTGCCGGCGACGGTCGAGGCGACGTGCGTGCCGTGGCCGTGCCGGTCGACGATGTCCGGTTCGTCGGAGAAGTTCTCCGTAGCGGTGATCTTGCCGGCGACGTCGGGGTGGTGCGCGTCGATGCCGGTGTCGACGACGGCGACCGTGACACCGGTGCCGTCCAGGCCGGCCTTCCACGCCTCCGGGGCACCGATCTGCCGGGTGGTCTGGTCGAGCGCGACGCGGACCGGGCGGTCGTACTTCAGCCGCACGCCGGACTTCGCGCTCATGTCCAGGGAACGCCAGAACTCCCGCGCCTTCGACTTCTCGACCCGGATGCCCGAGGCGTCGAGACTGCTGATCCTGGTGTGGGCGCTGGCGGAGAAGCCACCGGTCATCAGCACCGGAACCGTGGTCGTGCGGTCGTCGGACTGGCCGGTGCGCACGAGATCGGTGACGTTGAAGAGAGTGCGCTCGACCGTTCCGGACGTGACGGCGCTCATCGCGTCCGACGGGTAGACGTGCAGACCTTTTGCCGTCGTCATCGTGTGGAAGATCGGCTGCTCGCCATCCCGTGGTGCGGCGTGGATCTGGGCGAACCGCCGCCCGTCCGAACGTTCGGTGTAGTCGACGACGTCACCGGTGATGAGCGTGATCCGGTGTGAGGCCTCGGATGTCTGCGTCTGCGGCGGTGGTGACGCGGCGGACGCGGCTGGTGCGACGAGCGTTGCGGCAGCTACGGCAAGTGCCAGAACTTGTCGAATCACGGCGCCCTCCCTCGGTGATCAGGTCACAGCAGGATGAGGGGCCGCAAATCGTTGGGAAACAGTAAAAAGCGGCGGTTAGTCGCCGTTGGCGACTTCACGCCACACACGAGCGTGCCCGGACCACCGAGGGGAGGTGGTCCGGGCACTTCGTTCGGTGCACCCGCTTGACGGTCAGATCGAGTTGATCAGAAGGTGCGTTCCTGCAGCGAGAAGTCCCGCTGGTTGTTGTTGGTGTCCTGGTTCAGCAGGTTGCGCGTGTTGGAACCGTTGAGCTGCGCGGTCCGCTGGTTCTCGGGCTGGGCGTGCACGCCTTCCTTCGCGGCGCTCACCGGCGCCGAGAATGCGACACCGTCGATCTTGAAGGCAGTCGGGGCCAGGCTGCCGAAGACAGCCACGCCACCGAGGGACGGGATGCCCTCGGCGCCGGTGAATCGCACCGGGAGAACGTTCGGCGTGGACGTGGTGCCCGAGAACTCCGCGCCCGTCAGCACCAGCGTGCTGCCGACGTTGTTCGCCGGGGCCAGCGTGAGCGGCCCGCCGAGCGGGTCGACCAACGGGATCGTCTGGATGACCTCGTTGCGCTGGTTGTAGATCCTGATGACCCAGTTGCTCAGGTCGACCTGCTCGCTCGTGGTGTTGATGATCTCGATCGCCTCGTCGAGCGGGCCGTTCGGTCCCATGGTGGAGACCTCGTTGATCAGCACTGCCGGCAGCTGCATGACCTCGGGAGACTCGGGCTCCTCGGCGGCCGTTGCCAGTCCGGCGAACGCGATGGTGCTCGCGATTGCCAGGGCGGCAGCTCCGCTCAGCAGTCGACGCATTGTCCTGTCCCTTCGGGAAAGTGAATTCGGGATATTCCTCGTAGCGGCCAGGTGGTCCGGGGGAACGACCTGTCTTGCCGCTGGGACTGACTTTGCTCGCATTCGTTCGGCCTCGAAAGGGGCCATTGCCGAATGATCAGGGATTGCTTTCTCCAGGAGAAGGAATGCGGCAGCTGAAGTCGGCCGAGTTGTGATCCGTGTCGCGCGAGGAGCCGTCGCGGCCGAGCGATGAATCTGCGCAAGGTGTCGCGGGTCCGGCTTCCCGGCACGGCGAGGAGGAGCTGAGGCCGACGCTGTCGGTGTGTGCGCCGTGCCGGTTCCTGGCGATTACGCCACTTCCGTCCACGGTCTCGACGATCAGGCCGTTCGGCACTGTTCCGCTGAACGCGGCACCGACTATGACGAAGTATTCGCCCGGAGCCAGGGGTGTGCCTGGTGAGATGGTGGCGAGGATTTCGGAGGTGCCGCCGGCGCAGGTCTGGACGGTCCACCCTCCGATGTCTGCGGTGGTGGAGGCCGTGTTGCGCAGTTCGACGAATCCGGAGGGGCCCAGTGCGATCTCGTTGACCTTGACGGGGGAAACGCCCGGTGTGCCGCCGATCGTGCTACCGGCGAGTAGAAGCAACGTTGCGACGGAATGTCCGAAGGCTGTCACGTCACGCAGTCTGGCCCCCTGTGCGCGGACGCACAGGGGGCCAAAGGTCCCTCCTGCCTGGGGCTTGTGGTAGGGCGGTGCCCTGCGGCGGCCGCTGTGGGCACCGCCCCTGCGGGCGGGCAGACCCCTGCCGTCTGCCCGCGCACCGCTAGCAGGAGTGGTCTTCCTCCTTCGCCCTGCGGCATTCCCGCTCGATCACGGCAGCTCGGTCGAGGGCCGCGTGCGGCACGTCGAGGGCCTCGCTGATCCAGGCACGCCAGTAAGGGCCGGGAATGCGTTTGCCGCGTTCCCACCTCGACACTTCTTCACGGGTGACGCTGTCGTTTTGTGAGATCTCGCACAACAGGTCCGCGAGAGCGCGCTGAGTGAGCCCTTGTTCTCGCCGTGCCTGTGGAATCAAGGCGGTAATCGGCGGGGTGACCTGGTGCTCGTGGGCTTGAGTGGCTGCCTTGAGCACGGTTCTGCTCCGTTTCAGTGAGTTGACGGGTGCGCCATCAACCATGCCTCAAAGTCCAGCAGTTCGTGCCGTGCATTGCGGTGATACCGACGGTCGTTGAAAGTTCAGGTACCAACGGAATCGTCCGATCGGATGTTTGGGTGAAACAGAGCTGGTCCAATGGGGTGTGCGCACTCGCATTTCGAGCGCCTCGCTAGTGTGACTGCACCGAGTTCATTGCCGCAGCAATGACCGGGATGAGAAGGTGAGTGAAATGTACTCGACGGTCGAAGCGGTGCAGGTCTTCCTGGCACGACTCGCGGCACAGGACGCACCTGGCATCGCGCGGTTGTGCGCACCGGCCGTCGAATGGGAGGCGCCCGACCCGAACGGCGTCCGCTGGGCACTCGGCAGGCGCACCCGCCGTGAGGTCGAGTCCCAGTTCCTGACCCTGTTCGCCACGTTCGACCTGGAGCAGCTCTCGGTGCGCCAGGTGATCGTCGACGGAGGAGACGCCGCCGTGATCGGCTCGGCGCGCTGGCGGGTCCGTGCCAGCGGCGAACCGGTGGAAGTGCGCTTCGCCGCGGTGCTTTCGGTGCACCTGGGGGAGATCGAGCAGTACTGGCAGATGCCGGACACCTTCGCCACAGCCGTCGCGACCGGCGTCGCACGGATCAAGTGATGAGTTCCAAACGCGAGAAGTCGGCGCACACGCGCGCGAAACTGCTGCGAGCCGCGGCGGAGGTCTTCGACCGAGAAGGGTTCTCCAGGTCGAGCCTCACGGCCGTGTGTGCGCGGGCGGACGTTTCCAAAGGTGCGCTGTATTGCCACTTTCGTTCCAAAGAAGCCCTTGGCGTCGCCATCATCGAGGAGCAGTCCCTGCTGTGGCACCGGCTGCGTGACGAGGTGCTCTCGGTCGAGTCGTCACCCGTGCAGGCGCTGATCGAGATGTCGTTCGAGTTCGTCGGCCGGCTCGAGACGGATCTCACCGTGCGGGTGAGCGCGAAGCTGTTGCGGGAGGCGGTGTTCTTCGACGTCGCCGCGGCCGCGCAGGTGATCGGCTGGGTGACGGTGGTGCGGGACCTGCTGTCGCTGGCGTCCGAACGCGGCGAGTTGTTGCCGGAGGTGAACGTGCGGCACGCGGCCGAGCAGATCGTGGCCGAGTTGCTCGGGTTGCAGTTCGTGGCGCAGGCGTTGACCGGCGGCACCGACCTCCGGGTCCGGCTGAGCCGGGTCTGGCAGGCCACCTCCGGCTGCCTCGTGACCGCCGACGTCCGGGAGAAGCTGCGGTTCGAGTGACGGTCGTCTCGACCCGATCGACACAGAGTCACCCGCGTGGCTGCACCGTGCAGGCCCGAAAATTCGCCGCTGCGTTAACAAGCCGAACCTCCGCGACGACAAGGTGCTCGTGCGGGAACTCGCTGCTGGCGGCGACCGGTCGTACCGGCTGGAACACGAGGTGGCGGTGGTCCGGGAGATCGAATGCGGGATGATCGTAGTTTGATCTTCAGGTAGGGCGGGTACCGGAATTCCAGGTGACCCGTTAGGTTGCTGCGCAGGCGAGCGGAGGCCCATGAGCGCACCTTGGGACGGCGATCTGACCGGAGCGGTGATCGACAACCGTTTCGTCGTCGGCACGCTCCTCGGGTCCGGCGGCATGGCGGAGGTCTACCGCGCGTACGACCGGTCGACGACGTCCTCGGTGGCGATCAAGATCTTCTCGGGCCCCGGCCTGCCCGACGACGAACTACGCCTGCAGCGCGAGGCCTCGATGCTGGTCTCGCTGGACTGCCCCGGCATCATCCCGGTCTACGCCTCCGGCACGGTGTCGCGCCGCCCGTACTTCGTGATGCGCGAGATCACCGGCGGCACGCTGCGCCAGCGCATGCGCGAACCGCTGCCGCCCCGGTTCGTGGCGCGGATCGGCAGCCAGATCGCCGCGGTGCTGGACCACGTGCACGACCTGGGCGTCGTGCACCGCGACATCAAGCCGTCCAACATCCTGCTCGACGACACCGAGAAGCAGGCCTACCTGGCGGACTTCGGCCTCGCGCTGGTCGCGGAGGTGACGCGGGTGACGACGTCCGGCGTGCTGGTCGGCACCGCCGGCTACCTGTCGCCGGAGCAGGTGCGCGGCGCCGAGGTCGGCCCGCCCGCCGACGTCTACTCGCTGGGCCTCGTGCTGCTGGAGTGCCTGACCGGGCGGACCGAGTACCCCGGCGGCGACGCCGAGGCCGCCCTCGCCCGCCTCGCCCGGTCGCCGCGGATTCCCGTGGACCTGCCGCTGGCCTGGGTGTCGTTGCTGTCCGCGATGACGGACATGAACCCGGCGCGCCGGCCGTCCGCCGCTCAGTGCTCCCGGTCGTTGCAGGCCGCCTTCGAGGCCAGCCGGGGCCTGCCGGCGTTGCTGCCGGACGCGGCCGTCGCCCCGGACGAGCCTCCGGCCGTGCCCGAGCCCCGCTCCCGGCGGGGCAAGCGCGTGGCGATCGCGGCCGCGGCCGTCGCCGTCACCGCGGTGGCCGTCGTGGTGGCGAACCTCGGCGGTGGCGGGAACGAGGCGCCGGCGGCGGACAGGCCGGTGGTGCCGGACGCGCACACCCAGGTCGTCACCGTGACGCCGTCGACCGTGACCGTGGTGCAGACGCCGGACGGGTCGGGCGTGCCGGGGGCCTCGGACGCGCCGGGGGTCTCGGACGCGCCGGGTGTGCCCGGAGCGCCGCAGCCAGGGGCCGGTGGGGTCGTGCCGTCGTCGGCTCCGGTCGTGGAGACCACCGGGGACGAGCCGGCCGGGGACACGACCAGGCCGAGCAAGGAGAAGAGGGACCGCGGCAAGCCCTCGGACGTTCCGGTTCCACCGGTCGTTCCTCAGCCGTAGACCTGGAACGTCAGGCCTTCCGGACTGCTCACCCGCCCGCCACGGGGACCGGGCCGGTCGCCTGCCTCGATCGCGAGTTCCCACTGAGGGGCTGTGAGGCCCGGTGAGGTGACGAAGTCCGCGCCGGGCAGCGGGGCGCCGGTCGTCTCCTCGTAGAAGTGCCTGGCCTCGTCCGGCCGGGCGCAGGCCAGGACCATGCGGCGCGCAGCACCCGGCAGGCCGGGCGGGAACGTCCAGCCGGCGAACCTGTGCCGCTGCCACAGCGAGAAGGCGGCACCGAACGGGTCGATCACCGTGGCCAGGCGGCCCTGGTCGCCCGCCTCGAAGGGCGGCACGACGACGCGGGCGCCGTTCGCCACGGCCGTCGCGGTGCGGCGGCCGACGTCGTCGACCGCCAGGTAGTAGGCGATGTGGGCGGGTGTTCCCGGCGGGTACACCGGGTTGGCGAGGTCGCTCACGCCGCCGATCAGGTGGCCGTGGACGGAGATCTTGACGGCCTTGCGCCAGTCCTCTTCGTCCACCTCGAAGCGCCAGCCCAGGGTCTGCGAGAAGTAGGCGGTGGTGCCGGCCAGGTCGCGGGTCTTGAGGTCCATCCAGCAGAACATGCGGTCTGGGTATCGGCTGCCCGGACGGCCCGGCAAGGGATTTTCAGGCGTCGGGCTCCTCCACGACGGCGAACGGCAGGTCGCTCAGCTCCGCTCGCAGCGTGTCCAGGTCCTGGTAGACCGCCGAGGCTCCGCTGTCGACCAGTTCGTCCTCGCCGAACCCGCCCGTCAGCAGCCCGATCGACGGCAACCCGACCCGTGCGGCGGCCTCGCAGTCCCACACCGAGTCGCCCACCACGACCGCGCGCTCACCCTCGACCTTGCGCAGGGCCACCTCGATCAGGTCCGGCGCCGGCTTGCTGTCCTCGACGTCGTCCGAGGTCGTCCAGGCGACGTCGCCGGGGTCGAGCAGCTTCAGGTAGTGCTCGACGTGCTTGCGCTTGCCCGAGCTCGCGAGGACCACGGTCAGTCCGAGGTCGGTCGCCGCGCGGATCAGGCGGTGTGCGCCCTCCAACGGCTGGATCTCGTCCAGCATCTCGTCGAAGTACCGCTCCCACGCCTGCCGCAGCTTGTCGCCGTGGTCCTGTTCGACCTTGTCGCCCGCCACGGCGGCCACCAGCTTGTCGCCGCCCATGCCGATCGCGCGGTGCACGCGCCATCCGGGCACGGTGACGTCGACGGTGCGGAAGGCGCGCAGCCACGCCACCGTGTGGTGGTAGTTGGTGTCGACCAGGGTTCCGTCCACGTCGAGGACCACGGTGTTGCTCATGAAAACAGGTTTGCCCGCGGCTCTACCTCGGCAAACCCACCAGCTCCCTGCTCTCCTGCAACGAGGAGAGCTCGCGCCGCAGCACGCTGTCGAGCCAGTGCGCGTCCGACATCCACGACTGGTTCGTGTTCAGGCAGACGTGGACCGACGACTTGTAGACCGACAGCGCGATGCCGACGGCGTGACCGGGTGCGACGGGCGCGACCGGGTACATCTCGCACAGCGCGGCGCCGTCCAGCGAGAGCGGAACGGACGGCAGCGGCACCGAGGTGACCAGCGTGTCGAACAGCAGCGGAGCGCAGCGACCCATGACCGGCGCGGCCAGGCGGTGCACCAGCGGCGGCACCTTGTCGGCGAGCAGCGGCAGCGCCCCGGCACCCCGGTCCGGGCCCGCCGCCTTCGCGGCCTCCATCTGCGAGCGGATGTTCCGCAGCCGCCTCACCGGGTCCGTCTCGCCGACGGGCAGCGCGACCAGGAAGCCGGAGATCTGGTTGCCCGAGGCGCCGTCGCCGGAGCGTGAGCGCTGGTTAACCGGGATCAGGGCGCGCACGACGGAGTCGGGACCGGCGCTGCCGTGCGCGGAAAGCCAGTGACGCAACGCACCTGTGACGAGGGCCAGCAACACGTCGTTCACCGTGCCGCCGTGCGCGCGGCGGATCCGGTGCACGTCCGCGAGATCCAGGCGCGACATCACCACGCGGCGTGGCCGGGTGGACGAGGTGAGCACCGGCGAGTTCAGCGTCGGCGGGCGGGTGTTCATGAGCACGCTCGACGCGATGTCGATCGTGTCCTTGATCCCGCGCAGCGACGGGAGGGACGGGAGGATCGACTTCACCGCCGGCTCCACAGCGTCCGGAATGGACAGCCGGGACGGGTCGAAGAGCTGAATTCCCAGGCCGACGGCCTTCATGCCATCGCACAGCGAGTGGTGCAGCTTCGCGACGACGGCGAACCGGCCGCCCGCGAGGCCGGTGATGACGTGCAGCTCCCACGGCGGTCGCGCGAGGTCGAGCGGCTGCGCCATGAGGTGCGAGACGAGGCTGGCGAACCGGTCACGGCCGCGCGCGTGGTGCGTGAAGACGTGGTCCTCCGGCGCGAAACCCGGGTCTTCCACCCAGCGCGCGCCACCGAGCAACGAGGTGCGTGCGCGCTGGCGCAGGCGCGGAATCTCTTGCGCCCGTTCGCAGAGCACGGCGGCGATGCGGGCCGGATGCACCGGAGTGGACGGTGCGAAGGTCGCGACGGCACCGAGGTGCAACGGATTGGTGTCGCCCTCCATCGCGAGGAAAGCGATGTCGAGGGGAGAGAGGTGGTCTGTCATATCTGTGCAAGGAAAACAGGTCATCGTGTCGTGCGCATTGCGATGAGATGGCGGTGACTCCCTACCGCCCCAAGTACACTCGAACGGTGGTACCACTGTGACTCGTGTGGGTGCGAACCAGGTCACACAGCAGGTTCACCATCACGATCCCGAAGCCGGACAGGCCGGTGAACGACGGCGGGAAGCCGGAGCCCGAGTCGCTCACCTCGCACACGACGGTGCCGCCCTCCCGCCACAGCCGCAGCACCCCGCGGCCCGACGCGTGCAGGATGCTGTTCGTCGCCAGTTCGTTCACCGCGAGCACCAGGTCCTCGACCTGTTCGCGGCGCAGCCAGTGCGCGAACGCCGACACGATCTTGCGCATGTGCGCGAGCGTGCCGACGGAGAACGGGTGCTCCTCGGCGTCCGCGGGCGGAGGCGGCAACGGCACGTTGTAGATGTCGGCCAGCGCGGTGGTGGGGTCCGAGTACCACGCGCTCGCCATGCGCCGCCCGTCCTCGATCACCACGGGATGGGTGCGCCGCGCGTCCTCCAGCACGTGGCCGGGCAGCGCCGTCGCGTCGTACGGGCACAGGATGACGCCCGGCCGTCCCTCGAACGCCGTGTTGATCAACGCCTCGTGCTGCACGCACGCCGGGTACTCCAGGTCGGTGCGGCCGGGCCAGATCGGCTGGCCGACCACGCGGAACCGCAGCTGCGTGCTCGCGCCGAACGCCATCAGCACACCGGGGATGATCCGGCCGGGGTTGCGACCGGCCTCGGTCATGTCGATGAAGTGGACCTGCTCCGCCACGTCGCCGAGCCGTTCGCGCAGCGGGCCGATGCTCACCTCGGGTACCGCCACCAGCGCCGGCTCGCCCCGGTCGACACCTTCCGCGACGAATCTCGCCGTACCGGCGAGGAAGGTGTCCTCGTCCCGGTAGAACAGGGCTTCGTGTGCGAACGGGGCAACGGAGTTCATCGGCTTCCCGGTGAGGTCGGTGGCTGCGGCAGTCCCCCATTCTGCTCCCCGTAACAGTGTTTCGGCGGGGGCCAGGCCGGTGGTTGTCGACGAGCGGGGATTCGCAGGTTGGATTCGTCGTGCGAGTGGGGAACACCCCAGGCAGACTCCCGGTTGTCGGGGCACAGCGAGGAGGTGACGCCGTGCTGCACCACACGTTGACCGGCCCGCGAGACGCGCCGGTGCTGGTGCTCGGCAACGCGCTCGGCACGACGACTGAACTGTGGCGCGAGTTCTCGCTGCCGTTCCGCCTGCTGCGCTTCGACCACCGCGGCCACGGCGGCAGCGCGCCCGTCGAAGGCCCGTGCGCGATCGAAGACCTGGCGCACGACGTCGTGGAACTGCTGGACCACTTGGGACTGCGCCAGGTGTACTACTGCGGCGTCTCCCTCGGCGGCATGGTCGGCATGTGGCTGGCCGCGCACACCGACCGGATCTCCCGGCTGGCGCTCGTGTGCACCACCGCGTGGGTGCCGGACAAGGCCCGGCTGGACGAGCGGATCGCGCTGGTGCGCGCACACGGGATGGAGTCGGTCGCGGACGCGGTGGTGTCGCGGTGGTTCACGCCGACCTGCGCGCCGGCCGTCGTCGCGCACTTCCGCGCCGAGTTGCTGAAGGTCGACCTGCCGACCTACCTCGCCTGTGCCGAGGCCGTCCGGGACATGGACCTGCGGCCGGATCTGGCGAAGATCGACGTGCCCACCGTGGTGATCGCGGCGGCTCAGGACCACGCGACGCCCACGGAGTTGGTGCGGCACACCGCGGACGAGTTGCCGGATTCCGAGCTCTACGTGGTGGGGGATGCGGCGCACCTGGCGGTGGTCGAGGCGCCTCGGACGATCTCGGTGATCCTCGACGACCACTTCGGCAACGGGTAGCCGGGCCTGGCGCGGGCGCGGGTCGGCCTGCGTTGGCCGGTTCCTGCTCCAGCGGGGTGGGTCGCGTTCCTGGCGTTCGGTCGCCTCGCGAGGGTGGTCGCGCGGGTCGGGACGAAGTGCGGGGTTGCGATTGGGGCTTGACCTTGAGCCGTCTGGCGGGATGCTCCCCTCAAGGCAAAGCCCCAATCGCCGTGAGCGGGGTGCCGCTACCCGGCGGCTCCAGGTTCAGACGGCTCGCTTCGCATCGCCACGCCAGGACTCGTACGTGGTCGCCTTGCGTTGGCGGGCGCCTGGTGGCACCGCGCGGGTCTGGTTGAGGTGGCTGGTTCCCGTTCCAGCGGGGGTCGCCTGCCTTGCTGGCGTCGCCTTGCGAGGGTGGTCCCTCAGGTCGTGACGACGTCAGGACTCGAACATGGCCGCCTTGCGAGGGCGGCGCCTGGTGACACCCCGCGGGACTGCTGCGATGGCTGGCGCTGGTCCACCGGAGGGGTCGCCTCGCCTCGTACGGCTCGGCGACCTGTCCTCGGCGCGGCGCTAGACCTTTTCCAGGGGCCGGTGCGGCTCCGCGGGCAGCTCCACGCGGATCTCGTCGCCGGGCCGGACCACACCACCCACCAGCACGACCGACATGATCCCGGCGCGCCGGACGAGCTCACCGTCCGGGCCCTTGCCCACGACCTCCTTGAGCAGACCCTTCGCGAAGGCGTCGATCTGCAGGCACGGGTTGCGCAGGCCGGTCACCTCGACCACGGCCTCGGGGCCGAGGTGGAGGACCGTGCCGGTGGGCAGGCCGAGCAGATCGACGCCCCGCGTCGTGATGTTCTCGCCGATCTCGCCGGGGGCCACGGAGAAGCCCTTGCCGCGCAGTTCGTCGAAGAGCTCGGCGTGCATCAGGTGCACCTGCCGGAGGTTCGGCTGCGTCGGGTCCTGTGCGACCCGTGATCGGTGTTTGACCGTGACGCCCTGGTGGACGTCGCCCTCGACACCGAGTCCGGCGAGCAAAGTGATGCTCTCGCGCACGGGCTTGGTGAACGTGTACTCCTCGTTGCGGCTGACCGCTGTCACAACCCCCATGGCCTCGATTGTGCACGATCAGTTGAGACGCAACAGGTACTCCGTTCGGCGCAAGCCGCCGACCAGGCGCGAATCGATCGAGGTGCTCCGATCCGGGTCGCCTGACAGTGTTCTACCTGCGTCGATGCACCGGCCCGTGGAAACGCTCTCACGAACTTCCGGCAAGGCTCTTGACTAATCCTCACGTCAGGCTGTTGACTCCGTCACACCTCGTCGGAACCGGTACCGAAACCGGTTTCAGGAGGCGGCGGAAGGAAGTTCGGCATGCGTGTCACGATCGCAGAGGTCGCCCAACGCGCCCAGGTGTCCAAAGCGACCGTGTCACGTGTGCTGAACGGCAAGCCGGACGTGGACGCCTCCACCGCGCAGCGCGTTCGCAAGGTCATCGACGAGATCGGGTACGTGCCCAGCGCCCGCGCCGTCGGCCTTGCGCGGGGTCGCACCCGCACCGTCGCGATGCTCGCGCCGTCGCTCACCTGGCCGTGGATGGGTGAGGTGCTGCAGGGCATCGTCGACACGCTCGAAGCCGACGGGTACGGGCTGCTGCTGTACACGCTGAACCGCGGGCCCGAGTCGCTGAACCAGTTCGCGAACCACGTGTCCGCCAACGCTTTCGACGGTCTGCTGGTCGTCGAGCCCCCGGACGCCCTGCACTACATCTCCACGCTCTACCGGGCCGGACTGCCGGTCGTCATGATCGACGATCGCGGCTCGCACCCGGAGTTCCCCTCGGTGACGACGACGAACCGGCAGGGAGGCGCGGATGTCGCGAGGCATCTCGTCGCGGCGGGTCGCCGCAGGTTCGCCGTCGTCACCGGGCCTCCGCACTTCGGGTGCACTCAGGCGAGGCTGGACGGGTTCCGGCTCGCTTTGGCGGAAGCGGGCCTGACGCTGCACCCGGACCTCGTCGTCGACGGCGACTTCACCACGGAAGGTGGTGAGGTCGCGGTGGACAAGCTCGTCGCGAGTGGAATCCCGTTCGACGCCGTGTTCGCGCAGAACGACCTTTCGGCGGTCGGAGTGCTGCGGGCGCTGCGGGAATCCGGCAGGACCGTCCCCGACGACGTGTCGGTGGTCGGCTTCGACGACGTCCCGGTCGCGGGACACACCGAACCTCGGCTGACGACGATCCGCCAGCCGGCACAGGAGATGGGTGCCGCCGCCGCGCGGATGCTGCTCTCCACGCTCGAGGGACAGCCGATGCCCGACCACCCGCTGGTGCTGCCGACCTCGTTGATCGTGCGCGAATCCGCGCCCTGACCCACCCGCTCCACCACAACTGAACGGACCCGCCAGGCCACCGCATGCGGCCTGGCGAGTTCGCCGTACGTATGAGAGAGCGCTCTCATACATCGTCGTATCGGGAGATTCCCCCATGCGCAGAACAGTCATCGTCGCGTTGGCACTGGCGCTCGCGGCGACCGGTTGCTCCTCTGGTGGCGCCACCAAGGCTGCCGGAGTGCTGACCGTGGGCATGCCCAACGGGCCCCTGACCGAGAACCACAACCCGTTCCTGCCCACCTCGGCGGCGGGTTCACTCGGCTACCGCTACCAGATCTACGAGCCGCTGGCGTTCGTGAACAACACGCGCCCGGCCCAGGACCCGGTGCCGTGGCTCGCCACCAAGTGGGACTGGACGCCCGACTACAAGAAGGTCACCTTCACGATCCGGGAGAACGTGAAGTGGTCCGACGGCAAGCCGCTCACGGCCGCTGACGTCGCCTTCTCGTACGAGATCCTGAAGAAGTGGCCGGCGCTCAACAACCGCGACTCGCTCAAGGTCGAGACCGCGACGGCGACGCCGGACAACAAGGTCGAGGTGTCGTTCGCGAGCCCGCAGTTCGTGAACCGCAACAAGGTCATCAGCGCGATGGTGGTTCCGCAGCACATCTGGAGCACCGTCGGAGACCCGACGACCTACACGAACCCGAAGCCCGTCGGCACCGGCCCGTACGAGCTGAAGTCGTTCACCTCGCAGACCGTGACGATCGCGCGGCGTGCCGAGTACTGGCAGGAACTGCCCAAGGTTCCGGAGATCCAGTACACCTCCTACAACGACAACACGGCGCAGACCACCGCGCTGGCGTCGGGTGCGAGCCAGTGGTCGTACGTCTTCATCCCGGACTACCAGAAGCTCTACGTCGACAAGGACCCGGCGCACCACAAGCTCTGGTTCCCGGCCGGTCTCGGCATCCACGGCCTGTGGCTGAACACGACGATCGCGCCGTTCGACAACGCCGCGCTGCGTTCGGCGATGAGCGACGTGATCGACCGCGAGGCGATCTTCGTCAAGGGTGAGGCCCGCCTGTTCCCGAAGCTCGAGTCGAAGACCGGCATGCCGCTGCCCGCCGGTGACTCCTTCCTCGCGCCGGAGTACAAGGACGCGAAGTTCAAGATCGACGTCGACGGCGCGAAGCAGAAGCTCGCTGCCGCCGGCTTCAAGCTGGAGGGCGACGTGCTCAAGGCGCCCGACGGCAAGCCGGTCACCATCGAGCTCACCAACCCGTCCGGCTGGTCGGACTACCTGACGGTCCTCGACATCATCAAGGGCGACCTGAAGAAGATCGGCATCGAGGCGACCGTGCGCACGCAGACCGCGGACGCGTGGACGACCGACTTCGCCAACGGCGCGTTCCAGGGTTCGCTGCGCTGGACCAACACCGGTGCGACGCCGTACGAGATGTACCAGAACATCATGGACGCGGCGGAGATCAAGCCGATCGGGCAGACCGCGGCGGTGAACTTCGGCCGCTACAACAACCCCGAGGCGACCGCGGCGCTGGCCGAGTACGCGAACGCGGCGGACGACGCGGCGCGGGCCAAGGCCCTCGCGGTGCTGCAGAAGATCATGGTCGAGCAGGTCCCCATGATCCCGACCTCCGCCGGCCCGATCGGTGCGGAGTACAGCACGAAGAACTGGGTCGGCTGGCCCACCGAGGAGGACCCGTACGGTCCGCCGCAGGCCACCCTGCCGAACGCCCTGCAGATCGTCATGAAGCTGAAGCCCGCGGGGTCTTAAATGAACGAAGTCGCGCTTGAAGCGAAAGGTCTGGTCAAGACCTACAAGCGCGTGCGCGCGGTGCAGGACGTCTCCATCGTCCTGCGCCGTGGGCGCGTGACCGCCCTCGTCGGCGAATCCGGATCAGGCAAGTCGACGGTGGCGAAGCTGCTCGCGCGGCTCGTGGAACCCACCTCCGGCGAGATCCTGCTGGACGGCGAGAAGGTGCGCAGGGTCCGGGAGTACCGGCGCAAGGTCCAGATGGTGTTCCAGGACCCCTTCGCGTCCCTCAACCCCGTCCACACGATCCGCTACCACCTGACCCGGCCGCTGAAGATCCACAAGCGGCCGGAGACGGTGGAGGAGCTGCTGCAGCGGGTGAACCTCCCAGCGGATTTCGCCGCGCGGTACCCGCACGAGCTGTCGGGCGGTCAGCGGCAGCGCGTCGCGATCGCACGGGCGCTCGCCGCGGACCCCGAGGTGCTGCTCGCCGACGAGCCGGTGTCCATGCTGGACGTCTCCATCCGGCTCGGTGTGCTGAACCTGTTGCTGGACCTCAAGGAACGGCTCAAGCTCGCGGTCCTCTACATCACCCACGACATCGCGTCGGCGCGCTACTTCGCGGACGAGACGTTCGTGATGTACGGCGGGCAGATCGTCGAGGGCGGCGACAGCGAGTCCGTGACGCAGCGGCCGGCCCACCCGTACACGCAGCTGCTGATCGAGTCCGCGCCCGACCCGGAACGGTCGGTGATCGCGCTGGACGCGCCGCTGGAGGAGACCGCCGAGGTCTCCACCGGCTGCCAGTTCGCGCCGCGCTGCCCGAAGGTGCAGTCCCGCTGCTGGACCGAGGCGCCCCCGCGCACCGAGGTCGACTCCTACGGGCACTGGGCGGCCTGCTGGCTGTACGTGGAGGCGGCGGCATGACCTTCCTGCTACGCCGTGCCTTGTTCTACTTGGTCACCCTGTGGGCGGCGATCACGGCGAACTTCCTGCTGCCGCGCTTTCTTCCCGGCGACCCGGTGCAGGCGATGATCACCAAGCTCGGCGGACGGCTGAACAGCGACGCGATGGCGTCGCTGTACGTCCTCTTCGGGCTCGACAAGAACAAGTCGATCTGGGAGCAGTACGTCGACTACTGGGCGTCCCTGGTGCGGGGCGACCTCGGGCTGTCGTTCACGTTCTTCCCGACCCCCGTCGCCGACGTGCTCTCGCAGTCCATGCCGTGGACGCTCGGGCTGGTCGGTGTCACCACGGTCATCGCGTTCCTGCTGGGCACCCTGCTGGGTGTCTACGCGGGGTGGAAGCGCGGTTCGTGGATGGACAACCTCATCCCGATCACGACGTTCCTGTCGTCCATCCCGTACTTCTGGCTCGGGCTGATCGCGATCTCGTTGTTCTCCGTGACGTGGCCGCTGTTCCCGGCTTCCGGCGGTTACGCGCCGGGCCTCGTGCCGGAGTTCTCCGGCGAGTTCATCGGCAGCGTCCTGGAGCACGCCGTGCTGCCCGGTGTCACGATCATCGTGAGCTCGGTGGCCGGCTGGATCCTCGGCATGCGCAACATGATGGTGACCGTGACGGCGGAGGACTACGTGCTCGTCGCTCGGGCCAAGGGCCTCACGCAGAAGCGGATCATGTTCGCCTACGCCGCGCGCAACGCCGTGCTGCCGTCGATCTCCGGTTTCGCGCTCTCGCTGGGTTTCATCGTCGGCGGCGCCCTGCTGGTCGAGATGGTGTTCTCCTATCCGGGCCTCGGCTACGTGCTGTTCCAGGGCATCGGTGCGAAGGACTACCCGTTGATGCAGGGCGTGTTCCTGGTGATCACATTGGCTGTGCTGGTGGCGAACCTGCTCGCGGACATCGGCTACCTGCTGCTGGACCCGCGCACCCGGCGGGAGGGCTGATTCCCCGATGAACCTCAAGACGAAACTGGGCCTGGGCATCCTGGCGTTCTTCGCGCTGATCGCGGTGGTCGGCGAGTGGATCGCGCCGTACGACCCGTCCGCGATGAGCGACGACGCGCTGTCGCCGCCCTCGGGCGCGCACTGGTTCGGCACGACCATGACCGGGCAGGACATCTTCTCCCAGGTGCTCGTGGGCACCAGGGGGGTGATGGTCGTCGGGCTGGTGTGCGGTGTGCTCGCGACCTTCCTGTCGATCCTGGTCGGGGTGACCGCCGGGTTCCTCGGCGGCGCCGCCGACGAGGCGTTGTCCATGCTGTCCAACATCTTCCTGGTGATCCCGGCACTGCCGCTGATCATCATCGTCGCCTCGATGCTGCCGTCGGCGGACACGGTCCTGATCGCCGCGGTGATCAGCCTGACCGCGTGGGCTTGGGGTGCGCGAATTCTGCGCGCGCAGACGATGTCGTTGCGGCGCAGGGACTTCGTGGAGGCCGCACGGGCTTCCGGGGAGCGGACCTGGCGCATCATCGTGTTCGAGGTGCTGCCGAACCTGCTGGCCGTGATCGGGTCGGGCTTCGTCGGCACGGTGATCTTCGCGGTCATGCTGCAGATCACCCTGTCGTTCGTCGGCGTGATCTCGCTGTCGACCTGGAACTGGGGCACGATCCTGTTCTGGGCGCAGAGCAACCAGGCGCTCGGCCTGGGCGCGTGGTGGTGGTTCGTCCCCGCCGGCCTGTGCATCGCGTTGCTGGGCACGGCGCTGGCCCTGATCAACTTCGGGATCGACGAGTACGCGAATCCCCGCCTGCGGAAGGTGCGCGCATGAGCCCGGTGCTGGAGATCCGCGATCTCTCGGTCGACTACGGCAACCTGAGGGCCGTGCACAACGTCTCGCTGACGTTGAACGCGGGCGAGGTGCTCGGCCTGGCGGGGGAGAGCGGCAGTGGCAAGTCCACCCTGGCCTATGCCGCGACCCGGCTGCTGCAGACGCCGGGCAAGGTGCCGTCCGGCGAGGTGCTGTTCAAGGGCCAGGACCTGCTGTCGCTGACCGACAAGCAGCTGCAGGTGCTGCGGTGGAACGAGATCGCGATCGTGTTCCAGGGCGCGATGAACGCCCTGAACCCTGTCATCTCGGTCGGCACGCAGATCGACGACGTGCTGCGCACGCACCGGCCGCAGATGAAGCGCCCGCAGCGGACCGCGCGCGGCCGTGAACTGCTGTCGCTGGTGGGCATCCCGACCGACCGGCTGTCGTCGTACCCGCACCAGCTCTCCGGCGGCATGCGGCAGCGCGTGATGATCGCGATGGCGCTCGCGCTGGAACCTGAGATCGTCATCATGGACGAGCCGACCACCGCGCTGGACGTGGTGGTGCAGCGGCAGATCCTCGGCCAGATGATGCGGCTGCGCGAGACGCTCGGCTTCTCGGTCGTCTTCATCACCCACGACATCTCGCTGCTGGTCGAGTTCTCCGACCGCATCGCGATCATGTACGGCGGGCGCGTGGTCGAGGAGGCGCCGGCGAGCGAGATCTACCGCGCCGCCAGGCACCCGTACAGCCAGGGCCTGCTGGGGTCGTTCCCGGCGTTGCGCGGCCCGCGCCGTGAGCTGAAGGGCATTCCGGGATCACCACCGGACCTGCGCTCGATGCCGTCGGGCTGCCCGTTCCACCCGCGGTGCCCGTCCGCGATGGACGTGTGCGGCGAGCGGATGCCCTCGCTGGAGTCCGTCGAGGAGAGCCGCCGCGTGGCGTGCTGGCTGGAGGACGTGCGTGTCTGACCTGATCGCGGGATTGCCGGCGGACTTCTTCTGGGGCGTGGCGACCTCGGCGTACCAGATCGAGGGCGCGTACGACGAGGACGGCAGGACGCTGTCCATCTGGGACACGTTCGCCCGCCGTCCCGGCGCCGTCGAGAACGGTGAGACCGGCGACGTGGCCTGCGACCACTACCACCGCATGCCGTCCGACGTGGCGATGATCGCGGGCCTGGGCGTCGACAAGTACCGCTTCTCCGTGTCGTGGCCGCGCATCCAGCCCGGCGGCCGCGGCCCGGTGAACCCCAAGGGCGTCGACTTCTACTCGCGGCTCGTCGACGAGCTGCTGGACAAGGGCGTCGACCCGTGGCTGACGCTCTACCACTGGGACCTGCCGCAGGAGCTGGAGGACGCGGGCGGCTGGCCGCACCGCGACACCGCCTACCGGTTCGCCGAGTTCGCGGGCCTGGTGCACGACGCGCTGGGCGACCGCGTGCCGACGTGGACGACGCTGAACGAGCCCTGGTGCTCCGCGATGCTCGGCTACGACGTCGGCCGGCACGCGCCTGGGCGGACGAACTTCGCCGAGGCCGTGCGCGCCACCCACCACCTGCTGCTGGCGCACGGCCTGGCCGCGCAGGAACTCCGGACGCGCGGCGTGACGTCGCTGGGCATCACGCTGAACATGGGCACCCACAGCCCGGCGTCCGACGACCCGCGCGACGTGGACGCCGCCCGTCGCGCCGACGGCCTCGGCACCCGGATCTACCTGGATCCGCTGGTGCACGGGCGTTATCCGGAGGACGTGCTGGCCGACATCGCCGCGCGCGGTGCCGCGATCCCGGTCCAGCCCGGCGACCTGGAGATCATCTCGACGCCGCTGGACGTCTTCGGCGTCAACTACTACACCTCGCACGTCCACAAGGCGACCGGCGACCCGGCCGTGTCCGAGATCGTGCCGCAGGGCCGTCCGGTCACGGCGATGGGCTGGGAGATCGTGCCGGAGGGCTTCACCTCGCTGCTGGTCCGGCTGCACCAGGACTACGGCGTGCCGATGGTGATCACCGAGAACGGCGCGGCCTTCGACGACCTCGACGTCGTGGACGGCCACGTCGCCGACACCGACCGGGTCGAGTACCTGAAGTCGCACATCGAGGCCGTGGCCGCCGCCGTCCAGGCCGGCGCGGACGTGCGCGGCTACCTCGCGTGGTCGCTGATGGACAACTTCGAGTGGGGCTACGGCTACGGCAAGCGCTTCGGCATCGTCCGCGTCGACTACGAGACGCAGGATCGGACCCTGAAGCAGAGCGCGCGGTGGTTCCGCGACCTGATCACGCGATCTCGGACGTAACACCTGGTCCAGCCCGGTCTCCGGCCCGGTCGTCGTGGAATCTCTGCGCCCCCACGGCGACCGGGCCGGTTCCACTTCCACGGCTCGATCCCGGTGGAGCCGCACTCGCGTACGACCGTTCTCCCGGTCCAGCGGCGTAGATCACGCCCGAATGCACTAGCTAAGGCATACCTTAGTTAAGTTAGGGTTACTTTACGCCCTGTGAGTGCCAGGAGAGGATCGCGATGGAACCGGTGTTAGACCTGGCCGGAATAGGCTTCGGGCCGTCCAACCTCGCTCTCGCGATCGCCGTGGAGGAACACGAGCTGCCCGTCCGAGCTCGTTTCTTCGAGAGGCAGCCCCGCTTCGGCTGGCACCGGGGGATGTTGCTGGAGGACGCCACCATGCAGGTGTCGTTCCTCAAGGATCTTGTCACGCTGCGCAACCCCACCAGCAGTTTCAGCTTCCTGTGCTACCTGCGCGATCGCGGGCGGTTGATCGACTTCGTCAACCACAAGAACCTCTTCCCGCTGCGCAAGGAGTTCCACGACTACTTCGAGTGGGCCGCGGAACGGGTCGGGCACCACGTGTCGTACGGCGCGGAGGTCTCCGGAGTCCGGGCGGTCGACGACGGCTTCGAGTTCACCGTCGGCGAGCAGCAGGTCAGGACGCGCAACCTGGTGCTGGCGACCGGCCTTGAGGCGAACCTGCCGGACGGCATCGAGACGAGCGACCGGATCTGGCACAACAAGGACCTGCTGACGCGCGTCGACACTCTCCAGGACCCGCGCCAGGTCGTCGTGGTCGGCGCCGGGCAGAGCGCGGCCGAGGCCGTGGCCTTCTTCCACGACCGGTTCCCGCAGGCCGAGGTGCACGGCGTCTTCGCGCGCTACGGCTACAGCCCCGCCGACGACAGCTCGTTCGCGAACCGGATCTTCGACCCCGCCGCCGTGGACGACTTCTACGCCGCGCCGGAAGAGGTCAAGCGCAGGCTCATGGGCTACCACGCCAACACGAACTACGGCGTGGTCGACGGCGACCTGATCGAGGAGCTCTACCGGCGGGTGTACCGCGAGAAGGTCGTCGGCAGGCAGAGGTTGTTGCTGCACAACACCTCCAAGCTCATCGACGTGACGACCGACGGCAAGTGCGTGGTCGAGTCGCTCGCCGACGGCAGCCAGCTGCCGATCGACGCCGACGTCATCGTCTACGCCACGGGCTACCGGCCCGCCAACCCGGTCAGGCTCCTCGGCGACCTCGCAGGCCACTGCGAACGCGACGAGAGCGGCCGGCTGAAGGTGACCCGCGACTACCGCGTCGTCACCGACAACGGCCTGCGCGGCGGCATTTATCTGCAGGGCGGCACCGAACACACGCACGGCATCACGTCGTCGCTGCTGTCGAACACGGCCGTGCGCGTCGGCGAGATCCTCGACTCGGTGCTGCGACGGGTGCAGCAGCACCACACCGGACCGAAGCTCCAGGCAGTCAAGTAGTTCCACCAGGAAGGACCTGTCATGACCAACCCGTTCGAGGACCCGCAGGGCCGTTTCTTCGTGCTGGTCAACGAAGAGCAGCAGCACTCGCTGTGGCCGACCTTCGCGGACGTGCCCGCCGGGTGGACCAAGGTCTACGGCGAGGAGAGCCGCGAGGCCTGCCTGGCCTACGTCGAGGAGAACTGGACGGACCTGCGCCCGGCCTCGATCAGGTGACGTAGTCCTCGAACGTTCGCGTGCCCACCGCGCGGCCGGGAGTCAGGTTCCCGCCCGCGCGGTAGGCTCGGTACGTCGCCCCCGGCACCTTCAACTGCACGAGCGTGCGCTGCTTCCCCGTCGCGGCCAGGTACGTCCGGGCGAAGTCGACGGCTTCGCGGATCTCCGGCCCGCCCATCTCGGGTGCCTTGCCCGCCGGCGACGCCTGCGCCAGCGCCGCCAGTTCCAGGCCCACCTCGGCCTCGTCGACCGGCTGGAACCGGAACCCCGGCACGAGCATCAGCGGCAGCTTCGACGCGCTGTCGAACATCCTGCGCAGCAACGAGTGGAACTGCGTGGCCCGCAGGATCGTGTGCGGCACACCCGAATCGATGATCAGCCGCTCGGCGGCGAGCTTCTGCCGGTAGTAGGGGAGCGGCACCTCGTGGCAGCCGACGATCGAGATGTAGACCAGGTGCGCGGGCTTCGAGGCCAGCACGGTCCGCGCCATCCGCACCTCGTGCCGGAACGACGTCGCGCAGTGCACGACCACGTCCGCCCTGAGAGCCCCCAAGCCGGTGCCGCGCAACAGGTCCGTGCCGCTCGAACGCGAGACCGAGCGCGCGCCCGGCAACGCGGCGACGACGTGCCGGCCCAGCGAGCCACTGCCACCCGTGACGACGAAGGTCATGCCCTCACTGTGACACGGTGGTAGTAGGCCAGCACGACGGTGCCCGACACCGCGGCGACCCCGCTGATCACCAGGCCCGCCTGCGACAGCCCGCTCATGCCCGTGCCCTCGCCGAGCAGCTTGATGCCGATCCACGCCGCGACGATCGGGTTCACGACGGTCTGCCCGGCCACGACCAGATCCGGCGGCCCGGCGGCGTAGCCGAGCTGGATGAACCACGCCCCGGTCAGGAAGGCGACGACCAGCCCGCCGAGCGAGATCCACTCGATCACGGGCAGCCCGGTCGTGACGTCCCTGACCAGCACGGCGACGAGTCCGTAGGCGATCCCGGCGCCCACGGAGAGCGCCAGGGCCCGCACGGCGCCCAGCGTGAACGTGGCGGCGACGACGCACACCAGCACGCCCGCGACGACGAGTTGCCCGGCCTGGAGCGCGACCTTCGGCGACACCTGGGTCGGCACCGCCTCGCCCGCCGTGATGGACACGAACGCGACGATGCCCGCCGTCGCGACGAGCACGGCGACGGCGAGCAGGCCGGACGGCCGTCGCGCGCGGCACACCGCGATGATCGGGATGGCCAGCGCGTTCAGCGGCGCGACGACCGAGACCGGGGCCAGCGACAGCGCGACGACCTGCAGGACCGCGCACGCGAAGAGCACCAGGAAGCCGTAGACCCAGCGACGGGACCGCACGAGCTGGAGCGCGGAGGTCAGCTTCAGATCGCCTGTCTCGCGGACACCGGCGTGCTGCCACATCGCGCCGAGTGCGCTGCACCCGGCCGCGAGCACCGCGCAGAGAATCGCGACCCCGACCACGTGGCCCATGCTACGCCGTCACTGCTATGGTTCATTACATGAGTAACGAACCAAGGAACTAGCGATGTTCGACGACCGGAGCCCGATCTACCGGCAGATCGCCGACCGGATCAAGGCGGACGTGCTCAGCGGGGCGTTGAAGGCAGACGAGCAGGTCATGTCGACCAACCGGTACGCCGCCTACTACCGGATCAACCCGGCCACCGCGGCGAAGGCCTTCCAGCAGCTCGTGGACGAACAGGTGCTCTACAAGAAGAGGGGGATCGGGATGTTCGTGAGCGCTCAGGCTCGCGACATGCTGCGGGCACAGGGGCGGGAGACCTTCTTCGGCGAGGTCGTGGACCCGATGGTCGCGGAGGCGCTGGCCATCGGCATTCCGCTCGCCGACGTGATCCGCCGGATCGAACAGCACGAGAACAACGGGGGCGTGTGATGCGGGTTGACATGCAGGGCTTAACGGTTCGATACGGCGACGTGACGGCCGTCGACGACATGAGCTTCTCGTTGTCCGGCAACAAGATCTACGGGCTGCTCGGCCGCAACGGCTCCGGCAAGACCAGCCTGATGTCGGCGCTGGCGGGCTACCGCAGGCCTTCAGGATCCGTTCAGCTCGACGGCCTGCCGGTCTTCGAGAACGCCGCCGCCATGCGTCAGGTGTGCCTGGTCCGCCACACCGCCGACGCCGCGGACAAGGGCGACAAGGTCTCGTACGTGCTGGAGTACGGCGCCGCGTGGCGCGACACCTGGGACAACGACTACGCGCTGGAACTCACCGACCTGTTCAAGATCGGGTTGAAGGCCAAGGTCGGCGAACTGTCGCTGGGGCAGCGCTCAGCACTCGGCGTCGTGATCGGGCTTGCCAGCCGCTCGCCGCTGACGATGCTCGACGAGTCGCACCTCGGCATGGACACGCCGACCCGGTACGCGTTCTACGACGCACTGCTCAACGACTTCATGGAGCACCCGCGCACGATCATCATCTCCACGCACCTGATCGAGGAGCTGGCCTCGCTGCTGGAGGAGGTGCTGATCATCGACAGCGGCCGGCTGGTGCTCCAGGAGGAGGCGGACGTGCTGCGCTCACGTGGCACCGAGGTCACCGGCAACGCCGCCGACGTCGACGAGTTCACCGCCGGACTGACCGTTCTGAGTGAGAAGTCGCTGGGGCGCACCAAGGCCGCGATGGTCTACGGCGCGCTAGACGACGGGCAACTGGTGCGTGCCCGTCAGCTCGGGCTGGAACTCGGCCCGATCGCGTTGCAGGACCTGTTCGTCCACCTCACCGATCCGGTCGGAGGGAAGCGGTGAAGATCTTCCGTCACCTGACCACCTCGCTGCTCGTCTTCTGCGCGATGGTCGCCGCGGTGGCCTTCGCGTTCGTCCTCGTGCTCACCTTCGTGGTCTCGGCCTTCCGCAGCGTCGAGATCAGCGCGTGGAACGTCGTCACGTCGCAGATCGCGCGCTGGTTCCTGTTCTGGGTCGGCATCTACGTGATCCACAATTTGCTGCCGATCGCCGTCGCGCACGGTCGCACGCGCCGCGAGTTCCTCGCGGCGGGATTCGCCTTCACCGTCGTGCTCGCGCTGCTGATGACGTTGTTCGCCTGGCTGGGATTCCTCGTCGAGGGCGGGATCTACTCGTTGATGGACTGGCGTGCGGACGAGCACGGCTTGCCGCAGGCGTACTTCCTGATGTTCCTGGTGTGGTGTGCGGCCGGAATGTTCTGCGCGGCGGCGTTCGGCAGGTTCGGCGCGGGTGGCATCTTCTCGGTGCCGATCGGCGTGGTGCTGGTCGCGGTCACGACCGCGCGGATCCCCGGTTCGGGCAACCTGCCGTTCATCCGCAACGTCCCGTCCTACCTGGGCGCCGGCTGGCACCTGATGTCGCTGGCGGCGTTCCTGGTCGCACTGGCGGCGACGTGGGCGATCGCCCGGGACATGCCGGTGCGCCTGCGCACCACCTGATCAACCGCTGTCGCGCACCACGAGTGAGGGTTCGAAGATCACCGACATGGTGGGGGAACGCGGCTCGGTGATCTGGCGCAGCAGCTGACGCGCCATCTCCGCGGCCATGTCGGTGATCGGCTGGCGGACGGTCGTGAGCTCGGGTTCGGACGTCAGCGCGGCACTGCTGTCGTCGAACCCGACGACCGCCACGTCGTCGGGAACCTTGCGGCCACTGCGGTGCAGCACAGGGATCGCGCCGTTCGCCATCAGGTCCGAGGCGACGAACACGCCGTCGACGTCCGGGCAGCAGCGGAGCAGCTTCTCCATCGCGGCCACGCCGGACTGCCGGGTGAAGTCCCCGTGCACCACCACGGCGCCGGGGACCTCGGCGAGGAACCCGGCGAGCCGGTCCTGGCCCGCCGGGGTGTCCTGCGGGCCGGTGATCGTCGCGATCCTGGTGCACTGCAACGACTTGAGGCGGCGTGCGGCCAGGGCGGCCCCGGCCGTCTGGTTCACGTCGACGTAGGTGATCGGCATCGGTTCGAGCGGACGACCGGCGAGCACGACGGGGAGTCCGGCCTCGATCAGCTGACCCGGCACCGGATCCGCCGGGTCGGTGTGCACGAGGATCACGCCGTCCAGCCGGCCGCACCGCAGGTCGCTCAACGCCCGCTCGCGCGTGCCCGGACCGGTCATCATCAGCACCAGGTGCACGCCCAGCGGCCGGACGACGCGGGTCACGCCGCTGACGACGCTCGCGAGGTGCGGGTCGCCGTCCATGCGGCGTTCGTCGGGCAGCAGCAGCCCGATCGCGTCGGCCCGGCGCGTGACGAGCGAGCGCGCGGCGATGTTCGGCAGGTAGCCGGTGCTGGAGATGGCTCTCTGCACGGCGTGCCGGAGTGACTCGTCGACGCTGGACGCGCCGTTGACGACTCTCGACGCGGTCGCGCGCGACACCCCGGCCACGCGAGCCACCTCCTCCAGCGTCACGCGCTTCACCCGGCCGCCAGTTCCGCCGTGCGGTGGCGTTCCATCAGCTTGACCACCTCGGCGGTCGGCGGGTGGGTGATGGCCGGTCCTGCCGACTTCAGCACCTCCAGCGACTCGGTGAGGTGCGCGCGCACGAACTGCTTCAGCGCGTCCGGGTTCGTGGACGCGAGCTGGATCTCGGCGTCCGTCGGCATGCCCGGCATGTCGTGCCCGGCGTGGTTGTTCACGTACGGCCCGTCGAGCAGCTTCCTCAGTTCGGTGAGCTCGATGTTGCGGTTCTGCTTGAGCTCGGCGGAGTCCGTGAGCTCGAGCAGCTTGAGGGCCTGCTCGTCGGTCGCGATGGCGAGCTCGACGAACGCTCGTTCCGTTGCGCCGTAACCGTTCTGCGGAGCCGGTGGGGGAGAGGGCGGGGATGGAGCCTGCTGGCAGGCCACGAGAAGGCCTGCCAGCAGGAGCATTGTCATCCGTGGTTGCCGTTGTGGTCGCACTTGATCACCACGTTGATGCAGTTGCGGACGCGGCGCTCCATTTCCGCGCGCGGCCACACGTTGAAGAAGTCACCGTGCATCGTCTGCCCTGTGCCGGAAGCGAGTCGCAGCCCGGCCGTGCTGCCGTTGACCGGATACCGCAGCACCATGCGCAGCTTCGGCACCGGGACGGGGTGGCTCGACGGGCAGCCGCCGGCGACCGGGTACGACATGTGGGACTTGTGGTCGGCCGAGTCGAGGTTGCGGCCGTCCCAGCACTGCGGGAAGTCCAGGTAGGTCTCGAGCATCGTGCCCGCCGGGCAGGTCACGAAGTTCTTGGACGGGTTGACGTGCCCGGCGTGCAGGCAGGACCAGCGCGCGATGCTGTCGGCATCGCCGGTGGCCTTCGCGTTGCCCGCCACGATCTTCAGCCCGTACGGCGTGGGCTGGATCGCCGCCGGGTTGTTCACGCCCTCACCGAGGTAGTAGAAGGTGACGCCGGTGGGGGCGATCGCGGTGTTGTCCCGGTACAGCGTCGGCACCCAGTACGACGAGATGTCCGAGGCCGGGTTGCAGTTGCCCGTCTGGCCCTCCATCGACTGCAGGGTGGAACGGGCGTTCGTCGAGTGGTTGCCGAAGAAGTCGTGGAAGTGCGAGGCACCGGCCAGGTTCGGCAGGACGATCGGGTCGTCCGCCAGCCGGTGGCTGATCGGGCACTCCGCGAGGAACTCGGCCACGCGGACTGGTTCTCCTTGTGCCGCAACGGGAATGCTGAGTGCGGTGGCTATCAGCTCGATGACGGCGGCGATGTGGAACAAGGGCTTCCTCATTGAAGCTTTCCTCTCCGCAGCAGGATTGGGAGAGCGCTCTCACGCCCTTCGAGCATGGCGCAGCCCGTAATCGGCCGTCAATCCGCAAGAAACGTTCAGAAGTCCCGGTTTTCTTGACAGGGCGGGCCCGATGCCCTGACTCTCGGCTCTGAACTCCTGTCGCAGAGAGCGCTCTCTCGCCGTCCTCCTCTCGTTCTCCGGCCTCAGGAGCACCCATGTCAGGAAGGCTTCAACGCGGAAGACTCCCCCTGTTCGCCGCGGCCGTGGTCGCGGCCGCTCTGCTCGTTCCGGTACAGGCGTCCGCCGCCGGTCCGCTGATCTCGCAGAACCGCCCGGTCACCGCCTCCAGCAGCGAGAACGTCGCGTTCGGCGCCGCCGCGGCGGTGGACGGCGATCTCGGCACGCGCTGGTCCAGTTCGTTCGGTGATCCGCAGTGGATCCAGATCGACCTCGGCTCGTCCGCGCGGGTCGACCAGGTGGTGCTGGCCTGGGAGACCGCGAGCGCGCGGGCCTACACGCTCAGCATCTCCGCCGACGGCACCACCTGGCAGGAACTTCGTCGAACGACGACAGGGCCCGGCGGCACCGAGACGCTTCCGGTCACCGGCACCGGCAGGTACGTGCGCCTCGACCTCACCCAGCGGGCCACGCAGTGGGGTTACTCGCTGTGGGAGTTCCAGGTGTTCGGCACCCCGGGCACCGGGACCGCGGAAACCCTGCTCTCGTACGGCAGGTCCGGTGCCGCGTCGACGTTCCAGGACGACGCGAACTGCGGCCAGTGCACCCCGGCCAAGGCCTTCGACCGCGACCCGGCCACCCGCTGGGCGACCAGCGCGACGAACGGCTGGGTCGACCCCGGCTGGATCTCCGTCGACCTCGGTGCCACCGCCACGATCTCGAAGGTCGTGCTGCAGTGGGATCCCGCGTTCGCCACGGCGTACCGGATCGAGGTCTCCGACAACAACACCAGCTGGCGCGAGATCTACTCGACCACGGCCGGCCGCGGGTTCAAGGAGACGCTGACGGTCAGCGGCACCGGCCGTTACGTGCGCATGTACGGCACGGCCAGGTCGAACGGCTACGGCTACTCGCTGTGGGAGTTCCAGGTCCACGGCAGCGGCGGCGCTCCGATCACGCCACCGCCGCTGCCGCCGAACCCGTCGTTCCCCGGCCGGCTGGTGTGGGGCGACGAGTTCAACGCGCCCGCGGGCACCGGGCCGGACGCCTCGAAGTGGCAGCCGGAGATCGGTCCCGGTGTGAACAACGAGCTGCAGTACTACACGAACAACAACAACGCCCGGCACGACGGCAACGGCAACCTGGTGCTGCAGGCCCGGCGTGAGGTCACGCCCGGCAGCGCGTGCCCGGTGGACCCGGTCAGCGGCAGCACGACCTGCCAGTACACGTCGGCACGGCTGAACACCTACGGCAAGTTCACCTTCACCTACGGCCGGGTCGAGGCGCGCATCAAGGTGTCGTCGACCCAGGGGTTGTGGCCCGCGTTCTGGATGCTGGGCGCGGACTTCTTCGACCAGCGCAGGCCGTGGCCCGCGTGCGGCGAGATCGACATCATGGAGCACGTCGGCAAGGAACCGAACCGGGTGTACTCGACGCTGCACGCGCCCCAGTACTTCGGTGCGGGCGGGTACGGGTCACCGCTGGAACTCGGCCAGCCCGCGTCCAGCGCCTTCCGGACGTTCGCGGTCGAGTGGGACTCCAGCCACATGACGTTCAGCGTGGACGGCAACAGGTTCTTCACCGTCGACCGGGAACAGCTGGAGACCACGCGCGGGCCGTGGGTCTACGACCACCCGTTCTTCCTGATCATCAACAACGCCGTCGGCGGCGACTGGCCCGGCCCGCCGGGGGCCGGGACGCAGCTGCCGCAGGACATGGTGCTGGACTACGTCAGGGTGTACCAGTGACGGAGGTCCTGGCGGGCGGTGAGACGTCGAACGCCTCGCTGACCGCCTCGACCTCGATCTGCGCGGTCTCGCCGCTGTTCAGCGGGATCGCCGGCACGAAGTACGCGTCGTTCGCCGTGCCGCCCAGGAAGATCCGCCCGGAACCGGTCCACTTGTAGACCCGGTACTGCCGGATCGCGCCGGGTGAGCGCGTCCAGGTGAGCCGTGCCGACGCCGTGGTGGCGTTGGTGCGGCTCACCTGCTCGACCCGGACGCCGGACGGCGCCGCCGGGGGAGTCATGACCGGGTTCGTGACACCGATCCGGCCGATGAACGCGGTGATCGCGGCTCCCGGCAGGACCCGCAGGGAGATCTCCGTGAGCGTCGCGCCGGAGTGCTCGCCCAGCGGGAACACGCTGCGCCGCCACGCCCCGCTGACGCCGCCGAGGTCCAGGACGCGTTCGGTCGCGCCGAACCGCAGGACCGCCTGCAGGCGCGACGGACCGGTGCCGGTGCGATGCACGATCTCGAACTGGCTGGCGCCGGTCAGCTCCAGCGACGTCGCGAACAGCCGGACGTCGTTGGCGGACTGCGGCGTGCCGGTGATCTTCAGCGCGGTGCCGCCGTCGTACGGGTCGTCCCAGTCGAGCGACGGGGTGACCTTCGTGCCGGTTCCCGTGACGCTCCACCGCCAGGTCGGAAGGACGTCCTGCAACGACAGGTTGTTCCAGGCCTGCGCCGACCGGACGGTGCCGTTGACGGCGAACTTCCTGCCGTGACCGGTGTTGAAGTTCGTGACGAACGGGAGCGTCGTGATCGGGGTCAGCTCGGTGACGTAGTGGGCCACGCCCTTCCAGTTCGCCGTCGTGGTGGTGTTCGACGGATCACCGTTCGGGCCGACCCAGAACCTGTTGTCGCGGGCGTAGAAGTCAGCGGGGCCCGTGGCCGACTTGAAGGTCCACTCCGGACGGTAGAAGCCGAGCGACGTCACGTGCGGCCTGCCCTCGGGGAAGATCGAGGCCCAGCCGACGCTGGTGTTGTAGCCGCTCGCCTCGACGTCCACACCGGACGCCAGGTCGTACGGGCTGCGGCCCGTCTGCCGGGCGAGCGCGGCGGAGTTCGCGAGGCCCTGCGTGCTCCACCAGAAGTTCAGGAACATCTCGTCGGACTGCTCGAAGAACATCCGGTTGCGCGCGGTCAGGGCGTTCTGCCAGCTGACGCTGCCGCTGTCGGTCATCGCGTCGTACCAGACGACCCGCAGCCCGGACTTCTTCATGTAGACGATGAAGTCGCGCATGTCGTTCGCGAGCTGGGTGTTGCCGCCGGCGGTCTCCTGGTTGAGGAACCAGCCGTCGAAGCCGTAGTGGCGCGCGACCTGGACCATTTTGTCCGCCACGGGGAACCTGTCGCCCTCGCGCCGGACGAAGTCGCGGACCCACTGGATCTGGCCGCCGTACGCCGTGGGCGGGAGGAACACGTTGCCGATCACGCGCACGCCGTTGCGGTGCGCGGCGTCGGTGACGGTCGGGTTCGGCGCGAGGATCAGCCCCTCGGACGCCGACCCGCCCCAGAACACCAGCTCGTCGATGTACTGCCAGTAGTTCGTGGCGTAGTAGTTCATGTCGAGCGAGCCCTGCGCGGGGTTGCCGCTCGTCGGCGCGTAGGCCACCAGCGCCTGGACACGGGCCTCGTTCGGGCGGGCGTGCGCGTTGGCCGGTCCGGCCGGGACGACGCGTCTCGCGAGCGGCACCGTGCTGCGGTTGTACTTCGCGTCCCGGTCGGTCGACGGATCCCAGTCGAGGATCGTCGCCGGGTGCCAGTAGGACGCGTACGGCTGCGCGGTGTCGGCAGCGGACGCGGGAGTCTCGGACAGCAGACCGGTGAGTGCTGCTGTGGAGCTCAGAACGAGGAACTGTCTCCGGGTGGGCACGAGATCACCTTCGTGGGCCGTCCGAATCGCCGCATACCGCCGCTGCGGTGACCGGACAGGACGACAACGTCCCGGTCCGCTGCGGTGGGTGACGAGCCGGTCCCGGGAAACATTCTGTCGAACAGTGTCGAAACGTCCCCGTAACCATCCATGTGGCCGAATCCCAACGAGGCTACTGGGCGGTAGCGTGTGGCTCGCCGTCGCTTTTGGTTCCCCTGCAACCATTCGAGGTGTCTTCGTCGTGCGCATCAAAACCATGCTTGCGGCGCTGGTCCTGGCGCTCATCCCAGCCACCGCCCCCGCCGTCGCCACAGCGGCGGCCAACCCCTACGAACGCGGCCCCGCACCCACCGCCGCGTCGGTCGAGGCCTCCCGAGGCACGTTCGCCGTGACGTCCGCGGCAGTCGCCCGCCAGTCGAACTTCGGCGGCGGCACGGTCTACACCCCGACCAGCGATCTCACGTTCGGCGCCATCGCCGTCTCACCCGGCTTCACCGCCACCCAGACCTCGGTCGCGCACTTCGGCCCGCGCCTGGCGTCCTACGGCTTCGTGGTGATCACCATCAACACCCTGTCCGGCTTCGACGACCCGGACAGCCGTGGCCGTCAGCTGCTCGCGGCACTGGACTACGTGGTCCGCACAAACCCCCGCGTCGACGCCTCGCGCCTCGCCGTGATGGGCCACTCCATGGGCGGCGGGGGAGCGTTGCGCGCCTCCGCGAACCGTCCCGCCCTGCAGGCCTCGATCCCGATGGCCGGCTGGCACACCACCAAGAGCTGGTCGACGGTCCAGGTGCCGACCCTGGTGCTCGGCGGCCAGAACGACCCCACCGCGCCCAACTCGCAGCACTCCACGCCGTTCTACAACTCGATCACGGCCGCACCGGACAAGGCGTTCCTCGAACTGCGCGGCGGCGACCACTCGGCACCTCGCAGTGACAACGTGACGGTGCGCAAGTACACGCTGTCGTGGCTCAAGCGCTTCGTGGACGACGACGTGCGCTACGACCAGTTCCTGTGCCCGCCCCCGGCGCCGAACACGCTCATCTCGGCCTACCGGGACACCTGCCCGCACGCGTGAAAAAGGGGTGCTGTGCCAGAAGCGCGACGGCCTGGCACAGCACCCCCTTCTCTGCCTACTCGTAAGCGATCGCGTCCAGCACGTTCAGACGCGCGGCCCGGATCGCGGGCAGGATCGCCGCGATCACGCCGACGAACGCCGCCACCACCAGGTACTGGACCATGGTCATCCAGGGCAGGCCGATCTCGGAGATGCCCTGGTCCTTCAACGCCTGCACGGTCGCGACTCCCAGCGCGAGACCGACCGCGAGGCCGAGCACCGCGCCGAACACCGAGATCACCACCGACTCGACGGTGATCATCCGCATCACCTGCGCCCGCCGCATGCCGATGGCCCGCAGCAGACCCAGTTCGCGGGTCCGCTCGATCACCGACAGCGCCAGGGTGTTGATGACGCCGAGGACGGCGATCAGGATCGCCAGCGCCAGCAGGATCTGGATCATCAGCAGGACCGTGTCGAACTGCGAGGTCGTCTGCTTCACGAACGCGCTGCGGTCCTGGACGGTGATCTCCGGGTTGTCCGCGAACAGCGGCTCGACGCGCTTCTGCACGTCCGCCGCGGACACGCCCGGCGCGACCTGCACGAACGCCTGGGCGATCTGGTCGGACCGGAAGTCCTTGCTCGCCGACTCCGGCAGCACCAGCGCGCCCTGCAACACCTGCGACTTCACCCAGATGAAGCCGACCGCGTAGGTCTTCGGCTCGCCCTTGGCCAGTTGCAGCGTGACCTTGCTGCCCACCGACCAGCCCTTCTCGGCCGCCATCTCCTCCGGCAGCGCGAGCTGGTCGTCCTTGAGCGGCGCGATGGTGCCGGACTTCGGCTTCAGCCCGAACATCGACGCCATCGCGGGCACGTCCGTGACGCCGACGGCGAACAGCTGGTTCTCACCCTCGAGCACGCCGTCCTGCGACCAGCCGACCGCCGACTTGACGCCGTCGGTCTTCTCGATCTTCGTCAGGACGTCCCGCCTGAACGTCGCGGGCTCGCCCTCCATCTGGCCCTCGCCGGAGACGATCAGGTCGGTCTGCAGCTGACCGGAGGCCAGCTTCTCGATCGACTTGGTCGCCGACGTCAGCACCACGCTCACGCCGGTGATCAGCGAGATGCCGACCATCAGCGCGGCCGCGGTGATCGCGGTGCGGCGCGGGTTGCGCGCGGAGTTGCGGCGGCCCAGCAGGCCGGGCATCGACCACGACAGCAGCCGGCCGATCAGCGACACCATCGGCTTGGAGAGGATCGGCGTCAGCAGCGCGACACCGACGAACGCCACCAGGATGCCGCCGAAGATCAACGGCAGCGAGGCCTGGTTGAAGCCGAACGCCAGCGACGTGCCACCCGCGGCCGCCACCAGGGCACCGGTGATCGTGATCTTCGTGAGCGGACGGTCCGGCGTGGCCGCCTCGCGCATCGCCGCGACCGGCGCGATCCGCGACGCCCGTAGCGCCGGCATAACGGCCGCGACCACCGTGACGATCATGCCCACCGCGAACGCCGAGATGACCGCCGTCATCGGCACGCCGATGCTCGCGAGCTGCAGGTCGGTACCGCCCACCGAACTGAAGATCTTCGCCAGCAGCGCGCCGATGCCGATGCCCGCCCCGAGGCCGACGATCGACGCGATCAGGCCGATCACCAGCGCCTCCAGCACCACGGACCCGATGACCTGGCCGCGTGAGGCACCCATCGACCGCAGCAGCGCCAGTTCCCTGGTGCGCTGGGCGACGATGATGGAGAACGTGTTGAGGATGATGAAGATGCCGACGAACAACGCGATGCCGGCAAACCCGAGCAGCACGTAGTTGAAGAACTTCAGGCCCTCGTTGATCTGGTCGGCCTGCTCCTTCGCCAGCACCGCACCGGTCTTGACGTCGTAGCCGGAGCCCAGCTTCGCCGCCACGGCGTCGCGCAGCGCGTCGTCCGTGGTGCCCTGGGCCGCCGTGACGGTGATGCCGGAGAACACGTCCTTCTTGCCCAGCAACAACTGCTGCGCGACCGGCTCGGTGAACGCCACCGACAGCTCGCCGCCCAGCGAGTCGCGGCCGCCCGCGTACTCGTAGATGCCGGTGATCTTGAAGGTCTTCTTCGGCTCCAGCGTCAGCAACGCGATGTCGTCGCCCACCTTGAAACCACCGGCCGTCGCGAGGGACCCGCCGACGGCGACCTCGTTCTCGGTGGCGGGGGCCTTGCCGTCGCGTATCTTCTCCTGGCCGGTGCCGGTCCAGTTGAAACCGAACCGCGGCGAGCCCGACGTGGTGATGACCTTGCCGTTCTTGCCGATCGGCCGTGCGGACCCCTGCACGTCACCGACGGCCGACGCCACGCCCGCCACCGACTTCACGTCCGCGATCGCCTGCGGCGTCAGCGGTTCGGGCTGCTTGCCCTTCTCCGCCTTCGGCGTCACCGAGACGTCCACGTTGGCGAAGGCCGACGAGAACAGGTCGGTGAACGACCGCTGGAGCGTGTCGGTCAGCACGAACGAACCGGACACGAACATCACGCCCAGCACCACCGCGAGCGCGGACAGCACCAGCCGGAGCTTGCGCGACAGCAGGCTCTTGAGAGTCGCCTTAAACATGCGGCACCGCGACAACTGAGTCGAGGTGCTTCATCGTGTCGAGGACCTCCTCGGCCGACGGCGACAGCAGCTCGCGGACGATGTGGCCGTCCTTGAGGAAAATGACGCGGTCGGCGTACGAAGCGGCGTTCGGGTCGTGCGTGACCATCACGATCGTCTGCCCGAACTCGCGGGCGGACCGCTGCAGGAACCCGAGCACCTCGGCACCGGACTGCGAGTCCAGGTTGCCGGTCGGCTCGTCCGCGAACACGACGTCAGGGCGCGACACCAGCGCACGCGCGCAAGCGACGCGCTGCTGCTGGCCGCCCGACAGCTGCGTCGGCCGGTGGGTCAGCCTGTCCCTCAGACCCACCGTGTCGACCACGACGTCGAACCAGGCCTTGTCGACCTTCTTGCCGCCGATCGCGAGCGGCAGCGTGATGTTCTCCTCGGCGGTCAGCGTCGGCAGCAGGTTGAACTGCTGGAAGATGAAGCCGACCTTGTCCCGCCGCAGCTCCGTGAGCCCGCGGTCCTTCAACCCGGTGACCAACGTGTCACCGACCCACACCTCACCGCTGGTGACGTCGTCGAGCCCTGCCAGGCAGTGCATCAACGTCGACTTGCCCGACCCCGACGGGCCCATGATCGCGGTGAACCTGGACTTCTCCAGGTCGACGCTCACCCCCGCGAGCGCGGTCACGGCAGCGTCGCCGGACCCGTAAGACTTCCAAACGTCGACGGCTCTCGCCGCGACTCCATCGGACGCGCTCACTTCTCAGTCCCCTCCTATGGGCTTCGTGCGCACCATCTTCGGCGACACGGGCACACCGAAGGGTCAGGCCTTCCACTGAGATCGACCCTGAGATTAACCCCGGTGCCCCCGCCCCGAGCCGCCACGCTGAGAGAACCCTCAGCTGCACCGCGTGTGCGGATGGTCGCAGGAGGAGACGATATTTCACTGCTGCGGCAATGTCTTCAGACTTCGGAGAACTACGCCTTCAACTTCCGTCGCATGGGGACGGTCGGTTCCATCAGCCATGAAACCAATTCCACGCGGAGGCCTTCGCGCAACGCGTTCTCGGCCAGCCAGTGATCGACGTCGCCGCGATAGGCGCTCGCGGGCCTCGGCCAGCGCGCCAGCCACTCGCCGAACGCCGCGTTGAACGCGATCGGGCCGCCCGGCGGCCGCACGCCGAGGACGAGCACGGGGTCCTCTCCGGTGGCGAGAGAGGCGGCGATGTCGTACGTGCCACCGAAGAGGATCCGATCCGCTCCCAGCTCACGGGCTTTGTCCGCCACCCCGAAGAACGCCGACCCGCGCCCGTGAGCGCGCACCACCAGCTGGTGCGCACGGAAGTCGGTGTCGAGGAACTCGTCGGCGTACGTGCCGTCGTCGGCCAGCACCAGCACGTTCGTGCCGTCGGGGAGCGCCCCGACCTGCCCAGGATGCGTGATGCCGATGACGGTGATGCCCACGCGGTCCATTCTGCTCGCCGAGTGTTAACCCGTTGCGGCGCTTGCGTTAAACAAGTTTCGGAAGCACCTCGGTGCCGAACAGGCGGATCGTCTCGACGACCGATTCGTGCGGCATGCCACCGATGTCCACCATCACCAGGTGCGTGTCGATCGACAGGTGCTCCGCCAGTTCGTTCAGCCGTGCCGCCACCTCGTCCGGCGTCCCGCACACCGCCGCGCCGTCCATGATCGCGTCGACGTCGATGTCGCCGTCCCCGCGCCACGGGTCCGCGAACCGCGCGTACTCGGCGAGGTGCGGCCGCCAGCGCTCCCGCGCGTCCTCCCGCGCCACGAACACGTGACTGGGCACGCCGACGCGTCCGGCGGGGAAGCGCTCCCGGTACCGCTGGACCACCTCCAGGTAGATCGACGGATCCCGCAACGTCGACGGCAGCATCAGCGGCATCTCCAGCTCGGCGCCCAGGTCCGCCGACACCGCCGACCCCGATCCGATCCACACCGTCGGCCGCGGCGTCTGCACGGGCCGCGGCGTCGTCGTGACGTCGCTCAGCTGGCCGCGGAACCTCCCGTCCCAGCTCACCGACGGCTCTTCCAGCAGCTTGAGCAGCAACCGCAGGTGCTCCTCGAACCGCGCCCGCAACTCACCCGGCTGCACGCCGAACGCCGCGTCGGTCTGCTGGTCGACCCCGCGGGCCACGATGAGCTCGGCCCGCCCGTTCGACAGCACGTCCAGCGTCCCCAGCGCCTCGGCCACCAGCACCGGGTCGCGGTGGGCCAGCAGCGTCACGCCGGTCGAGAGCCGCAGCGTGCTCGTCCGCGCCGCCACCGCCGCCAGCAGCAGCTCGGGCGCGGACACGATGTAGCGGGTGAAGTGGTGCTCACCGATCGCGACGCCCGCGAACCCCGCCTCCTCGGCCACCACCGCCTGCTCGACCATCGCGCGCAGCCGGTCGGCCTGGGGGACCTCCTGCCCGGTGCACGGGTTGGGCAGGTGGTCACCCAGGATCAGGAGGTAGACGTCCATGCGGGCCATTTTCCCTCTTCCGAGGCAAGATGGTTGACGTGGTCACCAATAACAAGGCCGAGAGCCGCTACGAGGTGCACGTCGACGGCGAGCTCGCCGGCTTCCTGGAGTACCGCGACGTCGCCGGCGTCCTCGCGTTCGTGCACACCGAGGTCGACGAGGCGTACGCCGGTCAGGGCCTCGGCGCCCAGCTCGCGAAGTACGCGCTGGACGACGTCATGGCGCGGGATGTCAAGATCTCCCCGTTGTGCCCGTTCGTCGCGAAGTACATCGACAAGCACCCGGAATACCGTGTTACCGTCCGGTAGATAGTTGCGAGCGCTAACAATGAGGTGGGCGTAGCGTGTGGAGTGAGCCGGGCGCGTTCGAGGTCGCACCAGGAGTGCACCGGATTCCGCTGCCGCTGCCGAACGACGGCCTGCGCGCGGTCAACGTCTACGCGATCGAGGACGGCGACGGCCTGGTCATGGTCGACTCCGGCTGGGCGCTGGACGAGGCGCGCGACCAGCTCGAAGCGGCGCTGGGCACCCTGAACAAGGGCTTCGAGGACATCAAGAGGTTCCTCATCACGCACGTCCACCGCGACCACTTCACGATGGCGGTGTCGCTGCGCAGGACGTTCGGCAGCAGGATCGGGCTCGGTCTCGGCGAGCAGCCCTCGCTGCGGCACATGCTGCACGGCCAGGACGACCAGCACGTCGACGACCTGCGCAAGTGGGGTGCCAGCGAGCTGGCCGAGACGTGGATCAAGATCATGCACCACGTCGACCGCGGTGAGGCGCTGCGCGACTACGAGGAGCCTGACGAGTGGCTCGTCCGCAGCACCGTCGGCCTCGAGCACCGCGAGCTGGAGATCGTCCCGACGCCCGGTCACACCCGCGGTCACGTCGTGTTCGTCGACCACACCGCGAAGGTGTTGTTCTCCGGCGACCACGTGCTCCCGCACATCACGCCGTCGATCGGCTTCGAGCCGTTGCGGCCCGAACTGCCGCTGGGCGACTACATGACGTCGCTGCGGCTCACCCGCGAGCTGCCGGACCTGAAGCTGCTGCCCGCGCACGGCCCGGTGACCGACAGCTCGCACGCCCGCGTCGACGAGCTGCTGCAGTTCCACGAGCAGCGCCTGGAGGAGATCCTCAAGGCCGTCGCGGGCAGCGCGTTCGAGACCGCCCGCAAGATCGGCTGGACCCGCCGCCAGCGCCGGTTCGACGATCTCGACATGTTCAACCAGGTGCTGGCCATCGGTGAGACGGCCGCGCACCTCGACGTTCTGGTCGAACGTGGCGAATTGACCCGAACTCCGAACGCCGGCGTGCTCGAATACCACGTGTGACACCGCTGGAGCTGGCCGCCTGGACCTGGAAGATGCCCCGCAGGGGCAGAGGCTTCTGGTTCTCGCTGGCGATCGACGTCCTGTGGCCCGTGGTCGTGCTGTTCGTGCGGCTCAAGGTGCGCGGCAAGCAGCACGTGCCGGGCAACGGCGGCGTGATCCTCGCGTTCAACCACCTGTCCAACGCGGACACGGTGGCGGCCGTGGTGTTCGCGCTGATGTCGAACCGGGTGCCGCGCGTGCTCGCGAAGGCCTCCCTGTGGCGCCTGCCGGTCTTCGGCCGGGTCATGCGCTCCGGAGGTCACATCCCGGTCGAACGCGGCACGGTGAAGGCCTCGGAGGCGCTCAGGCCCGCTGTGGAGGCGTTGCGCGGCGGTGAGTGCGTGATGGTGTTCCCCGAGGGCACCTTCACCGACGACCCGGAGAACTGGCCGATGAAGGGCAAGTCCGGCGTCGCGCGGATGGCGCTGGAGTCGCGCGTGCCGGTCGTCCCGGTCGCCGAGTGGGGCACGCAGGACCTGCTGCCCAGGGGCAGGATCCTGCCGAGGCTGTTGCCGCGCAAGCGGATCGAGGTGGTCGCGGGGGCTCCGGTCGACCTGTCCGACCTCTACGACCTCGAACTCACCGCGGAAGTGCTGGCAGAGGCCACCCGGCGGGTCATGGCGGCCATCACGACCATGCTGTCAGGCATACGTTCGGCTGATGCGGGTAGCCAGAGTGCATGAGCACGCGAGAGGAATTCGAGTTACGCAGGCAGCGTCGTCCGGGTGGCACGGGGATGTGGGCGCCGGTCATCCCTGAGCCGCGCGAGCCCCAGGAATGGGTCGTGCAGGCCGACGAGGAACCCGTGATCGTGCGCAGCGTCGACTGAGCGTCCAGACGCCACAGACGCGTCCAAGCACCTGGTCGGAGGTCGTGGATGAGCCAACAGCCTTGGCTTTTCTAGCCGCCCCGGCCGCCACGCGGGGATCCCGCGTGCCCTCCTACCGCACGCGGGGTCCCCGCGTGCCTTCCAACCGCACGAAAGCTCCCTGCGTGCGGTGACCGAATACGAAACGCGCTCACGTCAGAGATCGAGCGGTGCTGGTCCTGCGAGCGCGGCGCCGCCGGCGTCGACAAGCTGATGGCCGAACCGGCCGTGATCAGCGGGGCAGCTTCACCACGGTGACGAAGAAATCATCGATCTGGCGGACGACCTCGATGAACCTGTCGAAGTCCACCGGCTTGGTCACGTACGCGTTGGCGTAGAGGCTGTAGCTGCGCAGGATGTCCTCCTCGGCCTCCGAGGTCGTCAGCACGACGACGGGGATCGAGCGCAGCTCGGGGTCGTTCTTCACCTCGCCCAGCACCTCGCGGCCGTCCTTGCGGGGCAGGTTGAGGTCGAGCAGGATCAGGCCCGGCCGCGGTGCGTCCTGGTACTGGCCTTCGCGGCGCAGGAACTCCAGCGCCTCCACACCGTCCTTCACCACGTGCAGGACGTTGCGGATCTTGTGGTGCTCGAACGCCTCCTGGGTCATGAGGGCGTCGCCCGGGTCGTCCTCCACGAGCAGGACGTCGATCACGTTCAGGGGTGCTTCAGTCATGCGGTTACCTCAACCAGGTCTTCTGCGGCCACGGGCAGGGTGAACTCGAACTGGGTACCCGAGTCCACATCGGTCTTCAGCCAGATGGTGCCGCCGTGGTACTCGACGATCTTGCGGCACATCGCCAGGCCGATCCCGGTGCCCGGATAGGCGTCCTTGGGGTGCAGGCGCTGGAAGATGACGAAGATTCGATCACTGTACTCCGGCTCGATCCCGATGCCGTTGTCGCGAACGGAGAACTTCCACACCTCGCCGTCGCGCTCAGCTTCGATCGTGACCTCCGGAGCCGACGACCCCCTGAACTTCAACGCATTGCTTATCAGGTTCTGGAACACCGCGCTGAGCAGAGTCGCCTCACCTCGCACGGAGGGCAGATCGCCCACGACGATGGTGGCGCCGGTCTCCTCGATGCGGTCGGAGAAGTTCTCCACCACCTGGCTGACCAGCTCGTCCAGGTCGATCATGGTCCGCTCGCGGGTGATCCGGCCCACGCGGGAGAACGCCAGCAGGTCGTTGATCAGGCCCTGCATGCGTTTCGCCCCGTCCACGGCGAAATCGATGTACTGGTCGGCGCGCTCGTCGAGCTGGCCGCCGTACCGCCGTTGCAGCAGCTGGCAGAACGACGCGACCTTGCGCAGCGGTTCCTGCAGGTCGTGCGAGGCCACGTAGGCGAACTGCTCCAGCTCGGCGTTCGAGCGCTGCAGCTCGGCGGATCTCTGGTCCAGCGCCTCGAGCTCCTGCACGATCCGGCGGCGCATGCCGTTCACGTCCTCGCCGAGCATCACGGTCTCCAGTGGACCGTCCGCGTCGATCTCGTGCTCGAAGTCGCCGGACGCCACCTGCCGGGTGTGCGCGGCGAGGTTCGCCAGCGGCGCGACCAGCAGGCGGTGCAACAGCACCGACAGCCCGCAGATCACCACCACCAGCAGCACGCCCATGCCGATCACCAGCCACAGCACGACCTGCGCCACTTCTTCCAGGTCCTCGCGAGCCTGCTGGGCGAACCCACCGATGTCGGTGCGCAGCGCCGACACCTCGGCACGGAGCTGGTCGAACAGCACCTTGCCGCGCTCGATGTCCCCCGCTGTGCTGCCGCCGGCGCCGGACTGCTTGATCCCGGCCACCGTGGACTCCGCGTACTCCGAGCGCCACTGCCGCGCGAGGTCCTCGATGCGGCTCACCCGGCCGTTGACGTCGCCGACGAGCTCGCGCAGGCTCGCGGCCGTCTCGATCTCGGCCTTCTGGCCGTCCAGGTAGGGCGCGAGGAAGTCGTCCTGGCCGGTGAGGACGAAACCGCGCACCCCGGTCTCCTGGTCGAGCAGCGCGCGGTTCAGTTCGTTCACGCGGCGCCCGGCGGGTTCGACCTGGTCGACCGACCGCGCCCGCGCGTTGCTCAGCGAGTCGAGGGCGACGACCGTGGACGAGATCGCCACCGCGGTCATGGCCAGCAGGATCGCCACGATGGCGCCCAGCAGGCGGCTCGCCGGAAGCCTGTGCGGCAGGTTCACTTTCCGTCCTTCAGCAGCAGGATGGCCACGTCGTCGTCGAGCGTCCCGCCGTTGAGCTCCGTCACCTCCGCGATGACCGAGTCCATCCAGTCGGGACCGTTCCGCAGATGTCTCGCCAGGATCTCGCAGAGGCGCTCGACACCGAGCCGGTCGACGTCGTCAGGTACCCGGCCCTCGATCAGTCCATCCGTGTAGCAGGCAAGAGACCAGCCGGACGGCAGCGGCACGTCCACCCCGGTCCACGCGTAGTCGGGCAGCACGCCGAGCGGCACACCGATCTTCGACTGCGGCAGGTCGACGATCTGCCCGCCGACCATCATCAGCGGCTCGGGGTGCCCGGCGAGGAAGTAGCGCGCCGAACGGCGGTCCGGCGCCACGGTCACCATGCACGCCGTGGTGAAGATGCCCTCACCGTGCCGTTCCGCGACCAGCACCTGGTCGAGCGTGTGCAGCACCTTCTCCGCGGGTTCGCCGGCGAGGACCAGCGCGCGCCACGCTATCCGCAGGCAGACGCCCAGCGCGGCCTCGTCCGGGCCGTGGCCGCAGACGTCGCCGATGATCGCGTGCACGGTGCCGTCCGGCAGGCCGACCGCGTCGTAGAAGTCGCCGCCGAGCAGCAACCGCTGGCCGCCGGGCTGGTAGCGGACCTCGAGGTTCACGTCCGAGTTCTGCAGCAGCGGGGGAGGGAGCAGGCCGCGTTCGAGCCTGCTCCGTTCGGCCGCCAGCAGCTTGGCCTCGCGCAGCTGGAACTGGGCGTCGTCGGCGCGGCGGCGTTCGACCGCGTACCGGACGCCGCGCAGCAGCAGTTCGCCGTCGACCTTGCCCTTGATCAGGAAGTCCTCGGCACCGGCGGCGACCGCCGAGATGCCCTCGCGTTCGTCGTCGAGCCCGGTCAGCACCAGGATCGCCGGCGCGTCCGGTTTGGCCAGCAGCCGGTGCAGGCCGTCGAGCCCCTGTGAGTCGGGTAGTCCCAGGTCGAGCAGCACGCACTCGGCGTCGGGGAGCAGCCGTTCCGCCTCCGCGAGCGTGTGGGCGCGCGCCAGGATGAACGGGGCGCTCGCTTCTTCGAGCAGCGCCTCGACCAGGAGGGCGTCGCCATCGTCGTCCTCGACCAGGAGGACGCGCACTGTCTTCGTTCGCATCAGGAAGGAACTTTAACGTTATTCGGGTGCGCCGCTCGCGTCCGACCTACCAGGATCGCGGGCGTGTTGATCCGTCTCGCCCAACCAGCCGAACTCCCGTACCTCCAGGAGATCGAAATCGCCTCCGGAGAGCCGTTTCGCGACATCGGGATGCCCGAGATCGCCGACGACGACCCGATGGCCCTGGCAGACCTCGCTGAGCACGAGGTCTGGGTCGCCATCGGCGCGGAAGGCGTGCCCGTCGCGTTCATCGCGGTCGGTGACGTCGACGGTGCGACGCACGTCCACCAGGTCAGCGTGCATCCCTCGCACGCCCGCCAGGGCATCGGCGCCGCGCTGATCGAGCACGTCACCCGCTCCGAGCGCGCTGTGACGCTGACGACGTTCCGCGACGTGCCGTGGAACGCGCCGTACTACGAACGCCTCGGGTTCCGCGCCGTGGCGGACACCTCGCCCGGCCTGGCCGGGATCATGCGCGAGGAGGCCTCACGGGGCCTCGATCCCGCGACCCGTGTCGCGATGATCCTTCTCCCAGCGCAGGTACGAGCCTGAGGCCACCGAAAGGCTGCTGAGCAGCCAGACGAGCACACCCGCGTCGTCCGTGACACCGATCACCGGCAGGAACTCCGGCAGGACGTCGATCGGCGACACGAGGTAGACCAGCGCCACCGCCCACATCATGACCTGGCTGCGCGGCAGCTCCGGGTACTTGCCGCCGCGCCAGGTCTTCCACAGCCGCGGCAACGCCTTGAGGCGCGCGATCGGGTTCCCGACCGGGCCGGGACCGTTCTGCGCGCGCTTGCGGCGGTTGCGCAGCACGCCGAGCCCCGCGAACACCAGGCCGAGCGGGATCAGCACCCACCCGACGACCGCCGGGCTGAGCCCGCCCATCGGGGCGTTGCGCAGCAGCAGGATCAGCAGACCTGACAGCGAGATGAACGATCCGAAGACGACCATCCGGCTCCCTAGCTCGGCTCCTGGAAGAGCATCGACGGAATGACCTTGTGCGGCTGCCTCTGCTGAGCGGGCTCGGGTTCCCTGAGCTCGATCGCACGTTCGGGTTCCTCGGCGGGAACCTCTTCAACCACTGGCTTTTTCACGGCCTTCACCGGAGGCGGAACGACCTGGTCCAGTGCGGCGCGCGCGTTGGAGATCCAGACCCTCTGCATGGCCTCGTCCTTGCTGCCGGTCGCGGTGGCCGCGAGTCCGGAGAGGACACCGCGGATGCGCGGAACCAGAGACGGATGACGCCGGATCGCCTGCCACACCGCGTGATCACCCGGTAGCCGGGCGGACACGAGCCGCGTGACCTGAGCGCGCAGCTCCTCTGTGGACAGATCGAGCCAGCGCTCGACCGCTGACGGGCCTATCGCCACGTAGCCAGCCTTCCCGAACTTCTGCGAAAATTCCTGCGAAACGACAACTGCCCCCACAGGATCTCACGGATCCCGCGGGGGCAGTGGGCTGGTGTCGCGAAACGTCAGGAAGCCACGACTTCGAGCAGCGTCTTCCCGTTCTCGTCGACGATGCGGAACGTCGCGATCTCGTGCCACCGCATGGCCACGTTCGCGGCCAGCTTGATGGTCTTCTTGTCGCCCGCCACCGGTTCCGGGGCGTACCAGGACGTGACCTGCGCGACACGGCCCGCGCGGCCCACAGCGACGAGCGAACCCCTGCTGGGGCCGGACATGCCGGTGACCTCGATGTCCATCGCGGTCCCCGACGGGGTGTCGGACGCGCTGATCTTCGTGCCGACGCCGCTGTTCGGGTCCTGGTGCTTCACCTCCATCGACGTGTCGTTGGAGTTGTTCGCCACCCTCGTCTGCGACGTCGAGGTGCCGGGGTTCTGGGGCGCTGCCTGGTTCGAACCGTCGTTGCCGCCGCGCACGACCAGGGTCGTGACCACGGCCGTCACCGCCACGACGCCGGCGGCGGCGGCCGCGACGCCCTGGGCGACGAACCACCGTCGGCGCTTCCTGCGCGCCGCGACGGCGTCGAGCATGACCCGCACCGACTTGCCGTCGGGGCGTTCCGGAGCCGTCCCGCGCAGCATCCCGCCGGCGTCGGCCTCGTCGATGAGGTCCGGCACCACCGCGAAGTCGCGCAGGTCAAGAGCACACCGCCGACACTCGGTCAGGTGGTTCTCGAACGCCTCCACCTCATCGGCATCGAGGATGCCGAGCACGTAGGCGGCTACGTCGAGGTGATCTGGTGCCGTTGTCACCGCGTCTCTCCCCGATCGTGCAACGCACGCCGCAACGCACGGAGCGCGTAGTACACCCTCGACTTGACCGTTCCCGGCGGCACACCCAGTGCAGCCGCGGCCTCACCGACGGTGCGGTCCCGCAAATATGTTTCGAGAATAGCCTCCCTGTGTTCCTCGGAGAGACCGTTCATCGCCTCCGCCACGACGATCGCCGCGAGGGTGCGATCCTCTTCGCCGCGGGAGGGCGACTCGTCCGAAGGGGTCAGTTCGAACTCCTGCGGACGGACGCTTCTCTTACGCCTGTCGTCAATGACCAACCGCCTTGCCACCGTGAACAACCACGACCGCAAGAGCACGGGGTCACGCTCGAGTTTCTCGGCGTTGCGCCATGCCCTGACCAGGGTCTCCTGCACGATGTCCTCGGCCCACTGACGATCATGGCCCGTCAACCTCATGCAGTGTCCCAGCAGGGCACTCCCGAATTCCTCGTACAGCCGACGGATCAACTCTTCTTCGAGAGACCCCGGTCTTGGTGATTGTTCGTCTAACTCGCGTTGACGTCTATGCCGCGCCACGGGGGACATCCTTGCCCCATCAACCGTCTCAAGTCGAGAGGCAAATATTCCTCACGAAGTTCGTGAACCGTTGCCGGATCGTGTCCGTACTCCTCGGTACCCCCGCTGAGAAAGGACCTGCCGATGCGACGTGGACCAGCCATCACCGCCCTGGCGGTACTGGCCCTCTCCCTCACCGCGTGCGGCAGTGCCCAGACCCCTCCCGGAGGGGCGGCCGCCGCCGGTGGCCTGCAGGCCAAGAACGCTGATCTGGAAGGTCACAACAACTACTTCATCGCGAACACCGAGCAGATGGGGTGGTTCGTGATCGACGCCGAGGGCCTGCCCATGTACCGCTACGACAAGGACGTCCCCAAGCCGTCCAAGTCGAACTGCGAGGGTGAGTGCGCGAAGGCCTGGAAGCCGGTCCTCGCGGACAAGACGCCGATGGCGACGGGCGTGGACCCGATCTCCATGGGGGTCTTGACCAGGCCCGACGGCACGAAGCAGCTCACCATCCAGGGCTGGCCGCAGTACACGTTCGCCGAGGACAAGGTCGCCGGCGACATGAAGGGCCAGGGCAAGGGTGGTGTGTGGTGGGTCACCGCGCCCAACGGCGCCAAGATCACCGGCGGGAAGGCCCAGAACAACAGCAAGAGCAGCAGTGCGCCGAGCACGTCCCCCAGTTCCGGGTCGGCGCGGACGCCGCAGTCAGCGCCCCCTCCCGCGGCGCCCGGCTACTGAGCCCACTGCTCCACGCCATGCATCCATCTCCTATCGACTTCCTTTGGACAACGAGGACAACAAGACGATGACCAGAGCCCTCGCCACCGTCTTTGCGATGTTGTTCCTCTTCTCCGGTCTGACCGCCACGGCTGCAGCGCAGCCCGCGGACACCGGGGGAGTGATGGACACCCCGTCGGGCCCGCTGACGGCGAACGACCGCGAACTGCTCAACAGGGTGCGCCTCGCAGGCCTGTGGGAGATGCCCATGGGCGAGCTCACGGCCACCAAGGCGTCCAACGCCAGGGTCAAGCAGATCGGCAAGATGATCATGCTCGACCACATGATGCTGGACGCGCTGACGAAGAAGACGGCCGCCGGGTTCGGGCTGACCACGCCCGACGTGCCGAACCCGACGCAGCAGTCGTGGATGGAAGAGATCAACGCGCTCGAAGGCGACGCGTTCGACCAGGCGTTCGTCGCCCGGTTGCGCGCCGCGCACGGCCAGATCTTCCCCTTCATCGCGAAGGTGCGCTCGGGGACCCGCAACGACGTCATCCGCGGGTTCGCCCAGGCCGGCATCGACGTGGTGATGAAGCACATGACGTTGCTGGAGAGCACCGGTCTCGCGGGCGACTCGTCGTTCGCCGAACCGCAGCCCGCGGGCAACATCATCAACGCGACCCTGGCCTCCGGTGAGGGGCCGAACATGTGGGTGATCCTCACGGTCACCGCCGCGGGAGCCGTTCTCACCGTGCTCCTGCTCCGAGTACTCCGCCCGCGACGACCGGTGCGGTGATTGCGCAAGACCCCGTTGCAGTACGGGAAACGGAGGTGGTGTCCCAAGGTCAGAGGCACTCCAACGCGGACCTGTTCCCACCCGCCCGGCCCTGATGTGTCCACTCCTGCACCCAGGACCGGGCGGGTTCCCGCGAGAGTTCTATCGGAGGAAGTGTTGTTGTCCAGCCAGATTCCGCTCCTGGTGGCCCAGTCGGCCGAGTTCGACGCGGGCGTCAAGAAGATGGCTCAGCTGTCTGCCAGGCTGGCTTACGTCATGATGTGCGCCACCTTGTCCTGGGGTGTGCTCATCGCGACCGGGTGGGCCGAGAAGCTCACCGGACGTGAAGGACTGAAGAACGGGCACATGGTGCTCGCCTCGCTGGCGATCGCGTTCGGCTGCATCCACGCGTTCGCCTTCACGCTGATCCAGACCGGTACGTTCAGCTTCATCAAGCTCGTCCTGCCGTTCGTCGACGGCGGTCTGTTCCGGCACGCGCTGGGCATCCTCGGCCTGGAGGTCATGCTCGCGATCGCCGTGCTCGCCTCGATGAGGCACAAAGTCTTCTACCGCAAGTGGTTGAGGTTCCACCAAACGGCGTACATCGCGGTGACGATCACCGTGGTGCACTCCTGGTTCGGCGCCATCGCCAACGGCAACCTGTCCGTTCTCTGGCTGGCCGGCCTCACCGTTCTCGTCCCCACCGCGACCCTGGCCCTGGCCCGGTTCCTCCCGCCCGAGGTGCTGATGCGCATCGGCATGCTCGACGCCGAACGCGGCAAGGAACCCGGTGTCGGCGAGGGCGACGCGATGGACGTGAGCGTCAACAACGAGAAATGCCACCGCTACGGCACGTGCCAGGCGGAGGCCCCCGATGTTTTCCAGCTAATCGAGGACAACCGCCTGACCTACAACCGCCGTCCGCCGGAGGAGCACTTCGCTCAGGCCCGGTCGGCAGCCCGCGCGTGCCCGATGCGCGCGATCGAGATCAGGGAGCGAGTGAAGTGAGCGAACGGATCGTGGTCGTCGGCGGCGGGCTCGGTGGAGTCCGTTCCGCGGAACGGCTGCGGGAGATGGGTTTCGACGGGCAGATCACCATCCTGTCCGCCGAGCGGCACCTCCCGTACCACCGCCCGTGCCTGTCGAAGCAGATCATCACCGGTGAGTGGACCCCGGACGACGCGTTGCTGTCGTTCTCGGGCGACCTCGACGCCGAGTGGCGGCTGAACTCCCCGGCCCTGCACCTGGACCCCAAGAAGCAGTCCGTCTGGGTGCCCGGCGGCGAGGAGATCAAGTACGACGGCATGATCATCGCCACCGGCGTCGACGCCAGGGCGATGGGCGGCGCTCCGCGCCACGACCCGCGGGTGCACGTGCTGCGGACGCTTGACGACGCGGTCGCGATCCGCAGGAACATCCGTCAGTCGCAGGGCCTCGTCGCCGTCATCGGCGGCGGGTTCATCGGCTGCGAGCTCGCCTGTTCGGTCCGTCACATGGGCCGCGACGTCGCCCTGATCGTGCGCTCGCCCGCGTTGCTGGGCGGTGTAGTCGGTGACGACATCGGCAAGAAGATCACCGAGGCGCACGTCGAGCACGGCGTGCGCCTGGCCACCGGCGTCGGCATCAAGCACTGGGTGCGCCAGCCCGGCGGCATCGGCATCCACCTCTCGGACGGCCAGGTCTTCTTCGCCTCCTGCGTCGTGCTGGCCGTCGGCGCCTCCCCGGCCGTCGACTGGCTGCGCGGCTCCGGCCTCGACATCTCCGACGGCGTGCTGTGCGACTCCACGAACCACGTGGTCGGCGCCGAGAACCTCGTCGCCTGCGGTGACGTGGCCCGCTGGCCCAACATGCGCTTCAACGGCGTCGTGCGACGGGTCGAGCACTGGCTCAACGCCGTCGAGGGCGGCCGCGCCGCGGCCGAGAACCTCCTGGTCGGCCGCAACCACGCCAAGACCTACACCCCGGTCCCGCGCTTCTGGACCGAGCAGTACGGCATGCGCGTGCAGGGCGCCGGCCTGCCCGTCCTCGGCACCGACACCACCGACGTGAACGGACTCACCGGCTTCATCGCCAACGGCAAGCTCGTCGGCATCGTGGGTCTGGAATCACCGGGCAAGATCATCACCGAGACCCCGGAACTCTTCCGGCAGAACACGGTCGAGACGAACGTTCCGGTGTGGACGCAGCCGGAACCCGCTGCGGCCGAGGCACCGGAAGTCCTCCCGACCGCCATGATCCCCGTTCCCGAACCGGTCGCCGCCCACGCATCATCCGTTCCCCCGTCCGTCTCGTCGTCGATGTCGCCGCCATTGCAGCGGCGGAGGCATTCGCGTTCGAGGCCGGAGATGGTGCGAGTGGGCGGAGGACGCGCGAGGCCCTAACCAGGTGGTGGAGACTTTCAGGTCGTCGGTACAGGGCAAGCGGGAACGGCGAACTCCGACGTCGCCCGCGTGGCCAGGTGGCGGACCGATGACGTCACGCGGCGATGCGCTCGTTCCCGCGCCGGCGGCCTGAACCTCCCTCTCGCGCGTTACCAGCGGTGTGGCGGCTCGGAGGGCTCCCGAGTCGCCACACCGGCCTGTTCTGAAGGTTGATGAGGGGCTGTCTTGCCAGGGTGGCTCGCCGCTGCCGCGCGACGGCAGAAGACAGGCCTACGGGGCGGTGATCACCTGGCCCGCCCACGACAGCCCGCCACCGAAGGCGAACAGCAGGACGGGCCGGCCGGACGGGAGTTCCCCGCGCTCGGCCATCTTCGACAGCGCGAGCGGCACGGAGGCGGCGGAGGTGTTGCCGGACTCCACGACGTCGCGGGCGATCACCACGTCGTCGCGCAGGCCGAGGCGCTTCGTCATCGCCTCGATGATCCGCAGGTTGGCCTGGTGGGTGACGACGGCGGCGAGGTCGGTGACCTCGATGCCCGCCTTGGCGCAGGCCTGTGCGGCGATGGCGGGGAGTTCGCTGGTGGCCCAGCGGAAGACGGCCTGGCCCTCCTGGGCGAAGCGCGGCTGCCACTCGTCGACGAGGCGGACGGCGTTGGCGCGCGTCGGGTCCGAGCCCCAGGTCGCCGGGCCGATCTGGGCGTCCGGGGAGGCGCTGACCACGGCCGCTCCCGCGCCGTCGCCGAGCAGGATGCAGGAGGAGCGGTCGGTCCAGTCGACGAGGTCGGACATCTTCTCGGCACCGATCACCAGGGCGTGCTGGGCCGCGCCTGCCCTGATGGTGTGGTCGGCGGTGGCGAGGGCGGTGCAGAAGCCCGCGCAGGCGTTGTTCATGTCGAAGACGACCGCGGACGGGATCGACAGGCGCGCCGCCACCTGGGCCGCGGTCGACGGGCTGCGGTCGATGGCCGAGCAGGTCGCGACGATGACCTGGCCGATGTCGGACGGAGCCAGGCCGGACGCGGCCAGTGCCTTCGCGCCCGCCACGGAGGCCATGTCCGCCACGGTTTCCGTGGAGGCCGCGATGCGGCGGGTGGAGATGCCGGTGCGCTGGCGGATCCACTCGTCGTTGGTGTCCACCATCTTTTCCAGGTCGGCGTTGGTCAGCACTCGTTCGGGCTGGTGGTGGCCGAGCGCGACGACACGGGAACCGGACAAGGTGAACTCTCCTTCGGGCAGGGCGACGCCGCGAATATAGCAACCGATCGGTCGGTAGCTAAAGAGACGTAAACTACAAAGATGAGCCCGCGCAGATCTGTCGCCGACACCCTGGAGACACGGCAGCGCATCCTCGACCGGAGCCTCGCCATCGCCTCCGCGGAGGGGCTCGAAGGGCTGACGATCGGCCGGCTGGCGACCGAGCTGGGGATGAGCAAGGCCGGGCTGCTGGGCCACTTCGGCACCAAGGAGGCCCTGCAGCTCGCGGTGGTCGACCAGGCCGCGGAGGTCTTCCTGCGGGAGGTGCCGCGCAAGGTGAAGCAGATGCCGTCCGGGCTGCCGCGCCTGATCGACGTCTGCGAGGCCTGGGTGTCCTACCTCGAACGCGAGGTGCTGCCCGGCGGGTGCTTCTTCACCGCCGCCACGGCCGAGTTCGACGGGCGCAGCGGACGGGTGCGGGACGCGCTGGCGGGCATGAACGCGTTGTGGCGCAGGGATCTGCGGATCCACATCCGGCGCGCGGTGAGCGACGGCGACCTGAAGCCGGACACGGACGTCGAGCAGCTGATCTACGAGATCCTCGGGGTCATGCTGGCGCTCAACCACTTCCTGCAGCTGGAGCACGACAGCGCGGCGCCGCGCCGGGCCCGTCAGGCGCTGAAGCGACTGCTCACGAAGTGATTCACGATCTCGGCGACCTCCGCCGGTCGCTCGGACACCAAGCCGTGCGTCGCGTCGATCTCGTGCACCCGCACGTTCGGGGGCAGATCGCGGCGCAGTCCCGCGCGATGAGCGTCCATCAACGGCAGGAGATCGGGCGGCACCGGCAGGTTGCGCGTGGCGAGCACCAGCAGGAACGGGCAGGAGACCTCGGCGAACACCGGCAGGGCGTCCAGGAACTCCGGTGACGTGCGCAGCACGGACGTGATCGAGCGGTCCGGACGGGTGACCATCTCCAGCTGCGCGGTGAACAGGGCGTTCAGCTTCGCCAGGCCGGACGTGACCTCGTCGGCGGGCAGTCCCGCGTAGTTCTCCGGATGCGTTGTGGCGGAACGGTGCCCGTCCAGGCTGACCGCCGCCGGGCACGCCGGGTGCCGCGACGCCCACAGGCCAGCGAGGACGCCGCCCAGCGAATGCCCGACGACGACGGGGTTGCCGAGTCCGAAGTGGACGGCGGTGGTGGCGAGGTCGTCGAGCACGGCCTCCCAGTTCCACGGGCCGTCGCCGGACTCGCCGTGCCCGCGCAGGTCGACCGCCACCGCGCGCCCGTCCAGCCGCGGTGCGAGCACGTCCCAGGCGGACCGGTCACCACCCAGGCCGTGCAGGAGCAGGAACGGCCGGCCGTCGCCGCCGAAATCAGTCGCCGCGAGCTTCACTGTTCTCTCCTCAGGCCGAGACGGGCGCGGATCGAGTCGACGGTCACGCCGCCGTCCGGATGGCGCAGCAGCTTGTTGCGGTTCACGAGGTCGTGCACGCCTTGGCGGGTGATGCCGAGCATCGCCCCGGCCACTCCCAGGGAGACGTGGTCCTTGCTCGGGTGGCCGGCGCGGCGTGCGGCGACGCGGCCCAGCGGGGTCGCCCACCAGTTCTCGGGCGGGTCGAACGGGGTGTCGCCGGGGTACAGCACCGCCAGCAGGCGGATGGCCACCTGCCGGGCGAGGTCGTCGTCCGGCCCGAGCAGCTGCGCTGCCCACATCTCCGCGTCGGCCTCCGCGGAGGACCGCAGGCCGGCCAGATCGGCCTGCGGCAGAAGGATTTCCAGCGGGTCGAGCAGCCGGCTAGTGACGAGCCGGATCAGGTCGTCGCGCAGGTCCACGTGTTCCGAGGTGGTGGTCGCCACTTGACAGACGATAGCAAGTACTTGACGTCTACTGTCAAGCAGTCGGCAGCATCGTCTCCAGCACCTGGACGAGAACGGCGTGCGTGTTGGCGCCCTTGACGACCACCTGGCGCAGGGCCAGCCCGATTCCCAGCGCTCCGAGCAGGACGACCAGTTGTGGCAACGGCATCGCGGGTTCGAGTCCCAGGCGCAGCAGGTGTTCGGCGAGCAGGGCGACGACCTGGTCGTCGTGGGTTTGCTGGAGGGCGGCGATCCGGGCCGCGATCTCGGGTTGCTGTGCCGTCGCGGCGAGCACCTCGGCGGCGACCGACGTCCACTTCGCCGCCTCCTCGTCCGCCACGCCGCTGAGGATCGCGATCACGTCGTCACGGCAGCTTGCCTGTTCGAGTGCGTTGCGCAGGCCCTGCAGATGGGTTCCCGCGTCGGCCTCGACGATCGCCAGCCACAGTCCCTCCTTGCCACCGAAGTGCTTGTAGACAGCGCCGCGGGTGTAGCCGGCCTCGGCGGCGATCTCCTCGACCGTCGCCCCGAGGAAGCCACGGCGCAAGAACACCCGGTGGCCGGCGCGCAACAGGTGCTCGTGGGTGCGTACCTGCTGTTCGGCCCGTGTCAGCCTGACCATCACTCGCCCATTCAGTAACACAGCGTTTCTGGAAACGTCGTGTCACTGTACAGTCGGCCGCATGGACCTCCTGTTCGGCGTGGCCGCGGTGGCGAGCGTGCCGCTCATCTTGGCCGGGTTCACCTGGTACGCCATGCGGGCCCGCCGCACCGGCAGCGGGCAGTCGCTCATGGCGCCGTTCGAGGAGATCTGGGATCCGGTGGCGCACAGGACGAACGTCGAGGTCCACGCGCAGGCCCGGCGCACCCCGCAGGCGCCCTCACCAGGCGACCCTCCTGCCGCGTGAGCAGGAGGGTCGCTTCAGCGCGTCAGGCGGCCCACATCTGCACGGGTGCGATGTAGTTCCAGCTGTAGAGCTGGTTCGCCCCGTCGTAGCTGCCGTCCGTGCCCGCGCCATAGGTGTCGTGGACGTAGAACTGGCCGTTGTCGTGGTAGCCGATGACGACGGACAGGTGGCCGGCGGTCGAGCCCCACGTGCCGCTCATGATCACGAACTTGCCCTGGTCGAGGAACGCGCGGACCTGCGCCGGGGTGAAGTTGCCCTGCTGGACCGCGGCGCCGTTGCGGGCCAGGAAGTCGCGCTCGGACTCCCAGGAGGCGCAGGGACGGGCCGGGTTGCCGCCGCAGTAGTAGCCGGTGATCCAGCCGTGCGCGCCCTTCCAGCTGCCGGTGCGCGACCAGTCGTTCATCGTGCGGTTGAAGGTCGTGCCGCGGTTGCTGAACTCGTCGGTGATGTAGCGGGCCCACTTCGAGTAGTGCGAGAACGGCTGCGAGACCTGCACGCCGAACTCGGCGGGCAGCTGGTAGGTCACGAGGTCGATGACCGCGCTGGTCGGGCCGCAGGAGGAGTTGCCGTTGAACTCGTTGCGCGTGTCCCACAGCTGGTGGATGTACTCGGCGCGGTTCAGCCGGCCCATCGTGGTGACCTCGCCGTCGAGCGAGGCGGCACGAAGACCCGACGCCTTCACGTACCCCTTGGCGGGGCTGCCGATCACGGCCTCGGCGCCGTCGATCCCGGTCAGCGCGTAGTTGAACGACAGGCCCTCGACGACTCGCGAAGCCTTGCGCGAAGCCAGGTCCTGCACGTAGACGCCGTTGAACGCGTCGAACTGGCCGGGGCCGAGCTTCTTGTCCGCCACGCACCCCATGACCTCGTACGCCACCCGCGCGCCGTCGGCGCTCCACACCGCGCTGCGGTAGTGGTGCCGGGTCTCGCCGACCAGCGACCGGACCTCGCCGTGCTCCGACGCCAGCCCCAGCCACTGCGGGTCGGCACCACCGCAGCGGTAGATCTCGTTGTGCTTGATGAAGCTGACGTGCCGCTCGCCCTTGACGTCGACGAGCTTGAAGTCGCGGTACAGCGACGTCGAGCCGGAGGTGATCAACGGCTTGGCGGCGCCGGACTTCAGGTCGAACCGCACGAGCGAGCCCACGTACGTGCTGTCGTCGGCGACGTCCGGGTGCTGCACGGCGAGCAGGCCGGTGCCGTCGGAGGTGAACCCGAGCAGCCGGGGCGCGCGGCCCTTGAGCTTGCCGGCGGGAACGCCGTCCACCACGACGTTCTCGCCGTCCACGTAGGCCAGCACCGAGCCGTGGAAGGCGGCGGAGGTGATCGCCCCGCGTGCCACGGCACGGGACTTGCCGTAGCGGTCGACCGTGTGCAGGACGCTGCCGCTCGTGCCGTCGAAGTCGGAGATCACGGCGGCCAGCGCGCCGTCCGCGGACGAGGAGGACCGGATCGTGAAGGCGGGATCGCTGACGGTGAAGGTGGCTCTCTTGACGCCACCGACGATCACGTCGTAGCCGTTGCCCGCACGGACGGCGTGCGACCGGGACGGGCTTTCGGAGTAGGGCTCGGCGGCCTGAGCGGGGGACATGGCGGCAGCCACGGTGCCGAGTGCCACCACCAGTGCCAGTGAGGTTTTCGTCATCGATCAAACGTCCTGGCGCGTGGCATGCGTCCGGTATGCGGTTGGTGGTTACGATCGGGAGCTGTGGAGTTCCGGGTGCTCGGGCCGGTCGAGTGTTACGCCGACGACGGCGTGCGGCTGAGCCTCGGGCCGCCCAAACAGCGAGCGGTGCTCGCGTTGCTCCTCGCGCAGCCCGGCCGGGTGCTGTCGGTCGACCGGCTGATCAGCGTGCTGTGGGACGACTCGCCGCCCAAGACGGCGCTGAAGAACCTCCAGGTCTACGTCTACCAGCTGCGCAAGATCGTCGGCTCGCGACTGCTCTCGCGGGCGCCCGGCTACCTGATGTCGATCGACCCGGCCGAGCTCGACCTCACCCGGTTCACCGAGCTGCTCGAGGCCGCCCGCAGGGAACGCACTCCGCGCGGCTACCGCGAGGCGCTCGCGTTGTGGCGCGGGCCCGCCCTCGCCGATCTCGCCGCGTCCGGGTTGCTGCGCGGGGTCGTCGCCCAGCTGGAGGAGCTGCGGCTGGCCGCGCGGGTCGAGTGCGCCGACGCGGAACTCGACCTCGGCCGCCACGTCGAGATCGTCGCGGACCTGAACGAATGGGTGCGCGAGCACCCGTTGAACGAACGCCTGCGCGAGCAGCAGATGGTCGCGCTGCACCGCGCGGGGCGTCCGGCCGAGGCGCTGGCCGCCTACCAGGAGTGCCGCCGGGTGCTCACGGACGAGCTCGGCGTCGAGCCGGGGGAGTCGCTGAGGCGGTTGCAGGCGGAGATCCTGCGCGCGAAACCCGTTGGGGCGGCGGCGATCCGGCAGTTGCCGCCGGACGTGGTCACCTTCGCCGGCCGCGGCCGCGAGCTGAACCTGATCAAGGCGCAGCCGCGGCAGGACCGGGTCGCGGTGTGCGTGATCACCGGGCAGGCGGGCATCGGCAAGTCGGCGCTCGCGGTGCGGGCGGCGCACGAGATCGCGGCGAGGTTCCCGGACGGCCAGCTCTACGCCGACCTCTCCGACGGTGCCTCGGACCGGATCCTGAGCCAGTTCCTGCGCGCGCTCGGCGAACGGCCCGGCGACGAGGAGGCCCTGCGCTACCGCTCTCTCACCGCGTCGCGCCGGCTGCTCGTGGTGCTGGACAACGTCGCCACCGCGGGCCAGGTCACCCGCCTGCTGCCGACCGGTCCCGGCTCGGCCGTGCTGATCACGTCCCGCCGCCCGCTCACCTCGCTGCACGGTGCCTCGTACGTGAAACTCGGCGCGCTGCAACTGGAGGACGCGTACCGGCTGCTGGAGGGCGTCGCCGGGGAGGTCGCGGACGCGGCGGAACTCGTGCGCTGGTGCGGGGGACTGCCCCTGGCCCTGCGCATCGCGGGCGCCCGGCTCGCCGCTCGTCCACAGTGGACCGCACCGCTGCTGGCGGCGCGGCTGGCGGACGAGGCGCGCCGCCTCGACGAGCTGAGGCTCGGCGACGTCGCGGTGCGCTCGGCGTTCGAGGTCAGCTACGCCGAGCTCGGATCTCCCGACGTGGCCAGGGTCTTCCGGTTGATCGGACTCCTCGACGGCCCCGACTTCTCGGTCGCCGCGGCACGGGCGCTGACCGACGTGCCGGACGTCGAGGACCTGCTCGCCGAACTCGCCGACGCGCACCTGGTCGAGGAACCGGTGCCGGGCCGGTTCGCGTTGCACGACCTGCTGCGCCTCTTCGCCCGCGAACGCTGCCGCGCCTCGGAGTCGGCCGAGGAACGCTCACTAGCGCTGGAACGCCTGCACAAGCACTACCTGGAAGCGCTGGCGGACAACCCGGCCGACCTCTGGCTGGCCGAAGAGCGCGACAACCTGATCGCCGCCGCACAACAGGCCTCACCGGCCGACGCGATCGCGTTCGCCGCGGGCCTGTCCTGGTACTTCCGCCGCCGTTCCGAGGTGGCGGACTGGGCCGCGCTGAACACGCTCGCCCTGGAGGCCGCCCGCTCACTGGGCGACCTCCGCGCGGAAGCGCTGGCGTTGAAGGAACTCGGCGCCGCCTGCGAGCGCGGCTTCAAGTTCGGCGAGGCCCAGCGGCACTGGACGGCGGCACTGGCCCTGGCCCGCGCACTGCACGACCGCCAGCTCGAAGCCGTGACGCTCAACAACCTCGGCATCACCCACTGGCGCCGCCGCGACCTGCCCGCCGCGCTGACCTCGCTGGAGGCCTCGCTGACGTTGCGCGAGGAACTGGACGACTCGCAGGGCGCGGCCTACGTGCGCACCAACCTGGGCCTGGTGCACGCCGCGCTGGGCGACCTCCCCGCCGCGCTGGTCTGCTACGAGGAGACGCTGACGACGTTGCGCGCGTGCGGCGACAGGTCCGGCGAGCTGCACGCGCTGGCGAACATGGCCGACGCCCACCGCCAGCTCGGTTCCCTGGACCGGGCGCTGGAACTGGCGGAGGAGGCGTTGCGGCTCGCGCGATCGGTGGGGGACAGGCAGATCGAGGCGGGCGTCCTGCTGGACCGCGGCATCGTGCACGAGCTGGCCGGCCGCGGTGAGCAGGCGCGTGCCTCCTACGCCGAGGCGGTGCAGCTGTCGCGCCGCATCGGGTTCCGGTGGGGCGAGGCGGAGGCGTCGCGGAAGCTGGCGGAACTAGGGCCTGTGTCGAAGTCTGATCCGCGATAGCCGGGCCCGAGGCGGCCCCTGGCGGCACGGCCGGACGACCCACGTACAACACCGGTACGCGGGCCATCCGGCCGCACCACCAGGAACCACCTCAAGCGCGCCTCTCATCGAACCAGACTTCGACACAGGCCCTAGCCAGCTGAATACCGTCCGGGCGCGAACACCCCCTCCGGATCGAGGGCCTGCCCGATCCTGGCCTGCAACGCCGTCGCCGTCCCCGGCCTGTCGACATCCCGCCGGTAGGGCAGAAACCCATGTGCCGCAAAAGCTTGGTGCAACCGGTCCAGCGTCTGCCGTGCCTCCGCGGCGGCCGCGGGATCGTCCGCCGGGAAGCCGATGCCGATGACGTGGTCGACGGCTTCGTTGTCGTGGACGTTCACGGTGACGACGGGCGTCGACGCGCAGCAGTCGCGGATCAGCTTCTCGGCGAGCGCGATCGCCTCCCCCGAGAACGGGACGAGCGGCAGGAACATCAGCAACCCGAGTTCGGCGTCGACCCGCTCGGCCGGACGTCCCATGGTCCTGCGCAGGAACCACGTGTCGGCCGGTTCGGGATCACCCGCGTACGTCGCGCGCACCACCTCGTCCGCGGTGGAGGACGGTGCCGCGACGAGCGGTGATTTCCGTGCGGCACTGAGGAGAACCGAGCTGAGCGCCTCCACGGCCTCGCCCGCACCGCTGAGGCAGACGTGTGCGAGGTAGCCGTCCAGCTGGGCCGCGACCGGGTTGTAGATCTTGGTGGTCGGCGGGATCAGCCGCTGGTCCGTCCACGACCGCAGCGCGTTCACCGCGTCGGCGAGGTCGTCGGACGCGAAGGTGAACGGCAGCATCCGCACCTCCTCCGGCCTGGGCAGCAGCCGGACCACGGCGGCGGTGACGACCGCGAACGACGACTGCGTGAACAGGTGGGTGAGCGTCGGCCCGGGGCCGTGCGGGCGCGGGACGGCCGACACTCCCGGCCACCAGCCGACCTGCTCGCGCCGGCCGTCGGCGAGCACCACCTCCAGCCCGACCAGGTCCTCGGCTCGGGCGCGGTGCACGCCGACGCCGCGCTCCAGTGCGTTGCCGATGATGCTGGTGCGCAACGAGGAGGTGGTGAGGTTGAAGATCCTCGGCGTGCCCCGCAACAACTCCGCGAGCGCACCCTGGCTCACGCCCGGTTCCACCACGGCGTAGCCGCGTTCGACGTCGAGCGCGCGAACGCGGTCCAGGCCCGACAGGTCGAGGACAGCGGCACCGTCACCGACCGGCAGTCCCGAACCCAGGCCCCAGTTGTAGCCCTTGCTGATCGGGTGCAGTGGCCGCCTGCCGGAGCGGACGATCTCGACGACCTCGTCCGCCGTCTTCGGACGGAGGACCTCGGCGATCGTTCGCGGGCGGAAGGCGGCTGGCTGGTCGAATGGCACGTCGCGCACGATAGGCGGACCGAGCGGCGCGAAGTCCCCGTGCGCGGGAGGACTACTCGAACCGGTGACAGGTGGCGACGGAAGCCGGTAGCCGCAGCGACGAGTTCGTACTCCGAAAGGCCTAGTCTGGATCACGTGGAACTGCTGCACCTGCGCTACTTCGTCGCGGTCGCCGAGGAACTGAACTTCTCGGCGGCCGCGCGGAAGCTGCACATGGCCGCCTCCCCGCTGAGCCAGCGCATCAAGGACCTCGAACACGAGCTGGGCCGCCCGCTGTTCGACCGCAGCACCCACCACGTGGCGCTGACCGACGCCGGCACCGCCCTGCTGCCGATCGCGCGGGACGTCCTCGACCGGGTCGGGTCCATCCGCTGGCGCCTCGACCAGGCCACGAGACCTGTCCGGTCGACGGTGTTCGTCGGCATGCCCGCGGGCATCCACCCGGCGTTGCGGGAACGGCTGTCCCTGCTGGCGGACCGGGTCGCGGGGCGGTTCGAGGTCAAGCGCTGGCCGGGCACGACCACGGACCTCGTCGCGGCGGTGAAGGACGGCAGGCTCGCGCTCACGCTGGCGCGGCTGCCCGTGCAGGAGGCCTCCCTCGACACGCTGCACGTCATGTCGGAACGCCTCGGCGCCGTCGTGCCTGCCGACAGGTTCAAAGGCCGGAAATCGGTCAAACTGGCCGATCTCGCTGATCTGGCGTACGCGAAGTCGCCAGAGGAAATCATGCCCGCGTATTTCGAGCAGCTCGACCGGCAATTGCACGAGCTGGGCATCAAAAAGCGCATCCAGCTGAGCAACACCGGCTACCAGGGCACCTCGGAGATCGTCTCGGGTGGGCTCGGGTTCTCCGTCTCGATGCTCGACGAGGACAGCTCCATGCGCGGCTACCAGCTGGACAACATGGCGGTCCTGCCGTTCGAGGACTTCCGCGCGCAGCTCGACACCGGACTGCTGTGGCGCCACGACCGGGCGAGCGGCGGCGACATCGAGGAGCTCGTCGCGATTGCGAAAGAAGTTTTCGCGGAGCCGATAGTCAAATGAACAATGGTGTGACCGCTGTGGTCATACCATTGTTCGCGACTTGATCGTTCCCTTTCTCGCGGTTCGTCACTAACTTCGGTGGTGCAAGGACGAACAGGTGCGAAAGGACGAACGATGAAGGACATCACCGCCGGTCCGCTGGACGGCGTGCGCGTGATCGACCTCTCGACCGTGGTGATGGGCCCGTACGCGGCCCAGATCCTCGGAGACCTCGGCGCCGACGTGATCAAGATCGAGTCGCCTGTGGACACCGTCCGCAACGGCCGCTACCGCACCACGCCGGGCATGACCCCGTTGAGCCTCAACGTCAACCGGAACAAGCGCAGCATCGCGCTGAACCTGAAGGACGAGGACGACCGCGAGACCGCCCTCAAGCTGATCGACACGGCCGACGTGCTGATCACCAACATGCGACCGAGCGCGCTGAGCAGGCTCGGCCTGAACTACGCGGACGTCGCCGAACGCAACCCCGGCCTGGTCTACGCCCACGCACAGGGCTTCCGCGGCGACTCCGACCGCGCCGGCGTCGCCGCCTACGACGAGACCGTCCAGGGCGCGTCCGGCCTGGTCGACATCGCGAACCGCGCCCTCGGCCGGCCCGTCTACCTGCCGACGATCATCGGCGACAAGGTGTCGTCGCTGACCATCGCCTACAGCGTGCTCGCCGCGCTGGTGCACCGGAACAACACCGGGCAGGGCCAGCGCGTCGAGATCCCCATGGCCGACACGATGATCGCGTTCAACCTGGTCGAGCACCTCGCGGGCCACGCGTTCGTACCGGAGGAAGGGCCGACGGGCTTCGGCCTGTCGATGGCCAAGGGCCACCACGCCGTGCACACCAGGGACGGCCTCGCCTGCGTCGTCCCCTACAACCCGCAGAACTTCCGCGACTTCTTCGCCGCCGCGGGCCGTCCCGACCTGGCCGGGGACCCGCGCGTCGCCGGTGAGCGGATCGACCCCGGCGACAGCGACGACCTGATGGGACTGGTCGACGAGTGCGCGCCCGCACTGTCCACTGAGGAGTGGGCGGAGGTGTGCGCCGAGCACAGCATCCCGTTCGGGCCGGTGCTGGAGCTCGACAAGGCGCACGAGGACCCGTACGTCCGCGACGGCCACCTGCTCGACGTCGTGCAGCACCCGAGCGAGGGCGCCATCCGCTCGATCGGCATCCCCGTCCGGTTCTCCGCCACGCCCGCCACCGTCCGCCGTCTCGCCCCGCTGCCGGGGCAGGACACCGCCGAAGTGTTCGCCGAACTGGAAAAGGGAGTGCTGGCATGAGCGAGGTGCGCACCGAACGAATCGGTTCGGCATTGCTGATCACGATCGACCGGCCGGAGGCCCGCAACGCCGTCAACGCGGCCGTCGCGACGAAGCTCTCCGCAGCACTGGACGAACTGGAGGCCACACCGGAACTGCGCGTGGGCGTGCTCACCGGAGCAGGCGGCTCGTTCAGCGCGGGCATGGACCTCAAGGCCGCACTGAAGGGCGAGTCGTCGGTGGTCGGTGACCGCGGCCTCGGCGGTCTCACCGAAGCCGAGCTGACCAAGCCGTTGATCGCGGCGGTCGAGGGCTTCGCGCTCGGCGGCGGGTTCGAGCTGGCGCTGGGCTGCGACCTGATCGTCGCCGCCGAGGACGCGAGGTTCGGTCTGCCCGAGGTGAAGCGCGGCCTGATCGCCGCGGCCGGGGGAGTCGTCCGCCTGCCGCAACGGATCCCGCACCACCTCGCGATGGAGATCCTGCTGACCGGTGAGCCGATCGACGGCCGCCGCGCGGGCACGCTCGGCATCGCCAACCGGGTCGTGCCGAACGGCGAGGCCGCCGCGATCGCGCTCCAGCTGGCGGAACAGATCGCCCTGAACGCCCCGCTGGCGCTCGCCGCCGTCAAGAAGGTCGTGCGGTCCGCCGATCCCTGGGCCGCGCAACGCACCGAGAGCACGAAGCTGATGACCACGGCCGACGTCCGCGAGGGCATGACCGCGTTCGCCGAGCGTCGCGCTCCGCAGTGGACAGGACGCTGATCATGCTGGGCATCACACCTCTGACCGCTCCGGCGTTTCCCACCGTGCAGCCCCGTTTCTTCGACCGCGAGTACCTGAACATCGTCTACCGGACCGATCCGGAGGCGTTGCGGGCCGTCGTCCCGGCGCCGCTGGAGATCGACGAGCCGCTCGTCCGGTTCGAGGTCATGAAGATGAACGACGTGACGGGCTACGGCCCGTACACCGAGGCCGGCCAGGCGATCCAGGTCGTCTTCGACGGCGAACGCGGCGAGTACCTGCACGCGATGTACCTCGACAGCTTCGCCGCCACGGCGTCCGGCCGCGAGGTCAGCGCCTACCCGAAGGTCATGGCCGCGCCGAACCTCTACGCCGACAACGGCGCGCTGGTCGGCACGCTCGACTACGGCACGCTGCGGGTGGCCACCGCGACCATGGGCTACAAGCACCACGAACTGGACCGCCGCACGGCTGAGGCGGAGATCACGGTTCCGACCTTCATGCTGAAGACCATCCCTGACTATGACGGAACGCTGCGGGTGCAGGAGCTCGTGCGCACGGAGATCACCGACGTCGTCGTCAAGGCCGCGTACACCGGCCCGGCGCGCCTGCAGCTGTTCCAGCACGTCCTCGCGCCGCTCGCCGATCTCCCCGTGCTGGAGGTCGTCTCCGCCAGCCACGTCATCACCGACCTGACGCTCGCTCCCGCCAAGCCGGTTCACGACTACTTGGAGGAAGCATGAAGCCCGAGAGGGAGTTCAAGACCGTCGCGGTCGTCGGGGCAGGTGTCATCGGTCTCTCGTGGGCCAGGCTCTTCGCGGAGCACGGCCTGACCGTCCGCGTCGCCGATCCCCGCCCGGACCTGGTCGTTCCCGACGGCGTGCAGATCGCGCGGAACGTCGCGGAGGCCGTGCGGGACGCGGACTTCGTGCAGGAGAACGGCCCGGAGGACCTGGAGTTCAAGAAGACCCTGTTCGCCGAGCTGGTCCTGGAGGCGCCGGAGCACGCCCTGCTGCTCAGCTCGTCGTCGGCGATCCCCTCGACCGCGTTCACCGAGGGCATCGACGGCTCGCGCGTCCTCATCGGACACCCGTTCAACCCGCCGCACGTGATCCCGCTGGTCGAGGTCGTGCCGGGGGAGCAGACGAGCGAGGAGTCCGTGACCAGGGCGGTGGAGTTCTACCGTTCGCTCGGCCGCACACCGGTCGTCGAACGCAAGGAGATCCCCGGCTTCGTCGGCAACCGGCTGCAGGCCGCGCTCTCCCGCGAAGCCGCCTACCTGGTCGAACAGGGCGTCGTGACGCCCGCCGACCTCGACACCGTCGTCACGAACTCGCTCGGCCTGCGCTGGGCGACCGTCGGCCCGTTCCTCGGCGCCCACCTCGGTGGCGGCCCCGGCGGCTACCGGCACCTCGCCGAGCACGTCGGCAAGTCCATGCAGGGGCTGTCCCTGGGCACCCCGTCGCAAGATCCCGAACGGCTGATCCGAGCCGTCGAAGACGCTTACGGCTCCTCCACGTACTCGGCGCTGGCCGAGACGCGCGACCGCAAGCAGCTCGCCGTTCTGACGGCATTGGAGGAGAACTGATGAACCGCCTGGAAGACCAGCTGACCGCCGACTTCTACAACTACGAGGCGCTGCTGGGCGACGAGGAGCGCAAGATCCTGCTGAGCGCCCGCGAGTTCATGACCACCGAGATCAAGCCTCTCGTGAACGAGTACTGGGCCAAGGGCGAGTTCCCGCGGGAGCTGATCGGCAAGTTCCGCGGCGCCGGCCTCACCGCGCTGTCCTACGAGGGCTACGGCGAGCACCCCGCCGCCGTCAGCAACCTGCTCACCGGCATGCTGGCGATGGAGATGACCCGCACCGACGCGTCGGTCGCCACGTTCTTCGGCGTCCACAACGGACTCGCGATGTACTCGATCTACGCGGGCGGCGACCAGGAACAGCGCGACCGCTGGCTGCCCGCCATGGCCGCGATGGACAAGATCGGCGCGTTCGCGATGACCGAACCGCTCGGCGGTTCCGACGTGGCGGGCGGCATGCGCACCACCGCCGAGCGCGATGGCGACACGTGGGTGCTGAACGGCGCCAAGAAGTGGATCGGCAACGCCACCTTCGCCGACTACGTGATCGTGTGGGCCCGCGACCTCGCCGACAACCAGGTCAAGGGTTTCGTCGTGGAGAAGGGCACGCCCGGCTTCGTCGCCGAGAAGATCGAGGGCAAGATCGCGTTCCGGATCGTCGAGAACGCCGAGATCACCCTCACCGGCGTCCGCGTGCTGGAGGCGAACCGGTTGCAGCGCATCGACTCGTTCCGCGACGTCGCGGAGATCCTGCGCGCCACCCGCGGCGGCGTCGCCTGGCAGGCGCTCGGCGTCATGATCGGCGCGTACGAGGCCGCGCTCGCCTACTCGAAGGAGCGCGAGCAGTTCGGCCGCCCGATCGCCCGTTTCCAGATGGTGCAGGACAAGCTGGTGCAGTCGCTCGGCAACATCACCGCGTCGTGGGGCATGCTCGTGCAGCTCGCGAAGCTGCAGGACGCGGGCATCTTCCAGGACGAGCACTCGTCGCTCGCGAAGGCGTTCGTCACCTCCCGGATGCGCGAGGTCGTCGCCTGGGCGCGGGAGATCTTCGGTGGCAACGGCATCGTGCTCGACTACGACGTGGCGCGCTTCTTCGCCGACGCCGAGGCGATCTACTCGTTCGAGGGCACGCGCGAGATGAACACGCTGATCGTCGGCAAGGCGATCACGGGACAGAGCGCCTTCGTCTAGAACCTAGGCTTCGGGGATCTCGACGACCACGTGCGTCGACTTGATCGAGGCCACGGCGACGCTGCCGACCTCCAGGCCGAGCTCGTCCGCGGACTCACGGCTCATCAGAGACGTGATGCGGAAGGGCCCGGCCTGCATGTCGACCTGGGCCATCACGCCGTCCTTGGCGACGCGCGTGACGATGCCCTTCATGCGGTTGCGCGCCGAAGCCGCCACGGTCGCACCGGGCTCGGCCACGTCGGTCATCTTCTGCGCGAACGCGGCGAGCTCGGTCCCGCTGACGCCCTTGCGCCCGTTGTCCAGGACGACGGACGCGAGGCGGCCCTGGTCGATCCACCGGCGCAGGGTGTCGTCACTGACACCGAGCAGCGCGGCGGCCTCGCTGATCCGCAGGTTCGGCACGAACGGAAGTGTATATCCGCGTTCGCGGAGTCAGGAGTGCCCGGCGATGCGGTGCGGCTGGTAGCCCGCCTCCAGTTGCGCCGCCTCGTCGTCGGTCAGCTCGAAGTCCAGTGCCGCCACCGCGTCGTCGAGCTGCGCGGGCTTGGTGATGCCGACGATCGGTGCCGTGACAACGGGATTGCGACGCAACCAGGCCAGCGCGACCTGCGCCCGCGACACCCCGCGGGCGGCGGCGATGGCGGCGACCTGGTCGACGATCGCCCGGTCCGACTCCAGGTACAGGGTGGACCCGAACTCGTCGGTCTCCGTGCGCGCGGTCGTCGCGTCCCAGTCGCGGACCAGGCGGCCGCGGGCCAGCGGGCTCCACGGGATCACGGCGATGCCCTGGTCCGCGCACAACGGCAGCATCTCGCGCTCCTCCTCGCGGTAGAGGAGGTTGTAGTGGTTCTGCATCGACACGAACTTCGTCCAGCCGTTCTGCCGTTGCGTGAACAACGCCTTGGCGAACTGCCACGCGTACATGGACGACGCACCGATGTAGCGCGCCTTGCCGGACTTCACGACGTCGTGCAGCGCCTCCAGCGTCTCTTCGAGAGGGACGGTGCTGTCGAAGCGGTGGATCTGGTACAGGTCCACGTAGTCCGTGCCGAGCCGGCGCAACGAGTTGTCGATCTCGGCGAAGATCGACTTCCGGGACAGCCCGAAGCCGTTGGGGCCCTCGTGCATCCGGTGGTGCACCTTGGTGGCCAGCACGATCTCCTCGCGCCGTGCGAAGTCGCGCAGCGCGGCGCCGGTGATCTCCTCCGAGGAACCGGCCGAGTACATGTTCGCGGTGTCGAAGAAGTTGATGCCGGCGTCGAGCGCGGCCTTGATGAACGGCCGGGACTCCTCCTCCGGCAACGACCACGGGTGGCCGCCCCGCTTCGGGTCTCCGTAGCTCATCATGCCGAGACAGATCTCGGACACGTCCATGCCGGCGAGCTTGGTGTAGCGCATGGTCAGCCCCTCAGGAAAACGATGATCACGGTCGGGTGATGGTGACGACAACCCGTTCAACATCAACGTAGTCCGGTTCGCTGGATCGTGCCTCTGTTCGACACGTCAGTGGCTATCGGGCCTGATTGTCTGACCAGCGGGTTTAGCGTCGTTTTCCCGGTCTCTGAGAGGAAAGCGCCATGACGAGCATCGACCTGGTCGCGCCACCGCAGCACGTGCTGGAGCGCACCCGTTGCGCGGTCGGGACGTTGCTGCTGGCGGCGTTGGCGGAACTTCCGGGCGAGACACGCGAGGTGGTCGAGTTCGGTCTCGCGCGGCAGGACTTCTCGACGGCCGCGCTCGTGCTGCTCTCCGCCGAGGCGTTCGGTGACGCCGACGCGACCGGGGCGGCCCTCGCGCTGGAGTTCGCGCAGCTGCACGAACAACTGCACGCGGATCTCATGAGCCGCAGGGGCGCGTGGGAGGTGTTCGGCGCGGACAGGGTCGTCTCGGCGGCGGACGCTCTTCTCCCACTCGCCGTCGCGCGGCTCGCCAAGCCCGGGGTGATGATCCTCAACGCGGCGTTGATGTCCGTTGTGGACGGTTACGTCCAGGAGATCGCCATGGACGAGGAGACCGGCGCCGACATGGCCCGGCACCTCGGCGTGGCGGCGGCCAAGCACAGCTCGCTCCCGGCTGCGGCGTGCGAGCTCGGCGCGCTGGCCGCCGGTGCGAGCGCGAGCCAGGCGAACCACCTCAGGCAGTTCGGTGACGACCTGGGCCTGGCGCGCAAGCACGTCGACGACGTCCTGACTCTGCACGACGACCTCGCACACGGCCGCCGCACGCTCCCGGTCGTGGCGGCGGCCATAGCCGGCATGACCGTCGGCGGCGGCCGGAAGTGGTGCGAGCAGCAGGCCGGACTGCTGCTCGCCCGCGCCCTGAACCACCTGCGGCGGAGTGGTCCGGGGGCGCGGGCGGCGGAGGAGCTGTCCTCGCTCGCCAGGGAGGTCACGACAGCCCGGTGCGTCCCGGCGCCGGCCGTGCCCGCTCAGCCGGCGGGGCGCAGCACCACCTTGCCGGGTGCGTGACCGGTCGCGACCAGTTCCTGCGCCTGAGCGGCGTCGGCCAGCGGCAGGCTCTGCGCGACGCGCACGGTGAGCTTGCCGTCCACCACGAGCTGGGCGTACTCGCCGAGCCGCGCGCCGAACGGGCCGCCACCACCGGAGAACGTGACGCCCAGCTCGGCGGCCTGGGGGTCGGCGATGGTGACGATCCGGCCGGTGCCGCCGCGCAGCTCGATCGACAACGGCAGGTCGCCGTGGCCCGCGGCGTCATACACGGCGTCGACGCCCTGCGGCGCGGCGGCGCGGATCCGGTCGGCGAGCCCCTCGCCGTGAGCGACCGGGGTGGCGCCGAGCGACCGCAGGTAGTCGTGGTTGCCGGGGGAGGCGGTGCCGATGACCGTGGCACCGCGGGCCACCGCGAGCTGGACGCCGGCGGCGCCGACCACGCCCGAGGCTCCGTGGATCAGCAGCGTGTCGCCCTCGCCGACCTTCAGCTCGTCGAGCACGCGGACCGACGTCTCGACGGCCACGGGCAGCGCGGCGGCCGTGTCCCAGTCGAGGTCGGCGGGCTTGAGGGCGAAGTCGGAGGCCAGCGCGTACTCGGCGTAGGCGCCGGTGACGGTCCAGCCCAGGACCGCGTCGCCCACCGCGACGCCGGTGACGCCCTCGCCGACCTCGTCGACGATGCCGGCCGCCTCCAGACCGGGGGTCACCGGGAACGGGGGCGTCATCTGCGGCGGCATCCACCCGTTGCGGATCTTGTGGTCCAGCGGGTTGACCGCCGCGGCGACGACTTTCAACCGGACCTGTCCCGGTCCGGCGTGCGGCTCCTCGACCTCGGTCAGGCTCAGCACTTCCGGGCCGCCGAACGTGGTGTAGGTGATCGCCTTCATCTCTGTCTCCAGGTGCTGGTCGTTTGGTTGACATGTCAACCCTAGCGAGGGCGATGGTCTTCCCGCCCCATCACTTCGGCTAGTCCCACCTGGCCGAAAGACCAGCCGGGTGCTCGTCTGGGCGGACTACGCTCACAACCATGGACCTGCTGGCCGCCTCCGACGTGATCCGGGCACCGCTGAGCGAGACGCTGTCGCGGCTGTCGGCGGCGATCGCCGGCGCCATTCCGCACGAGGCCGTGGCCGAGCTGTCCAACTGCTCGTTCGCGCCGTTCAAGTTCCGCGGCGAGACGCCGGTGACGATCACCGACATCGCCGCGTTGCGTCCTCTGCTGCCGGACAGCGGAGCCTGGCAGGGGCGGGCGGTCATGGCCGGGGCGGACGTGCCGGTCGTCGTGCTGGTGAGCGACGTGTCCGAACCGAGCGCGTTGCTCGTGCTGCTGCGAGCCGACGACACCCCGGTGGCCGAAGAGGTGCTGGAGCCCGCTGTCGCGTTGTGGAACGTGGTGACGGCGTACATGGAGGGCATGCGCAACGAGGCGGTGCCCGCGACGCTCGCGGTGTCCCGGGCGGCAGCCGCGGCGCGTGCCGTCACCATCTCCGACCTCGGCGACGCGTACGGCGCCTCGCTGACCGCGCTGCTCGGCGTGTTGCGTGACCACAACGTGGACGACGCGACCGCCCGTTCGCGGTCCGTCGACCTCGCCGTCACCGCGCTGGTCGAACTGCGGTCGCGGGCCGAGCTGGACCGGGCGCAGACCGAGGAACGGGCGGGGGAGGCCTTCGAACGGCTCGCCGAGTCGTTGCGCCGGGTGATGCGCGGCCGCGACGTGCGCCTGGACCTCGGCACGCCCGGCGCGGAGGAGGGCGCGGACCGGATCGTGCCGACCGGGATCTCCGCCACGGCCGCCGCGGTGGTCAGGTCGGCCGTGCACGCGATGCTGGACGACCAGGGCGGGGTCGGCCGCGTCCACATCGGCTGGAAGATCGTCGGGGCGGTGCTGCGGGCGACCGTGCGGGACGACGGTCCCGGCACCCTGTCCTGCGCCAGTCTCGACCGGCGCCGGGTGCCGGAACGCCTCGGGCCGCTCGGCGGGAAGGTCGAGGTCGACGCGGTGCCGGGCTGGGGCGCGACCGTGACGATCGAGGTGCCGCTCGGGCCGCCGGAGAGCCCGCGCGAGGACCCGCTGACCGTGCTGGGCGCGCGGGAGCTCGAGGTGCTGGGCCGCCTCGCCCGTGGGCGGCGCAACCGCGACATCGCCGGTGAGCTGCACATCAGCGAGTCCACGGTGAAGTTCCACGTCGCGAAGATCCTGGACAAGCTGGGCGTCGGCTCGCGCGGCGAGGCCGCCGCGCTCGCACACGAGTGGGGCGCCGCCACGCGTTAGGTCGTGTCCTGTGAGCGCGGCCTAGCTGTATTGCCCTGAGAGGTTCGGAACGCGGCTGGCGGGTGGTTGGCCTTTGAGTGCGGTGTGACCGCGGTGGTGATTGTAGGTGTGGAGCC
>NZ_JBFBAW010000022.1:0-126743 GCF_040682435.1 Lentzea sp. NPDC051208
CACGAACATGGTGCACACTGATCAACTGAAGCCCTTGGTCTCGATCTTCGTCTGTCGCAAGAAGAAGAATCGACCAAGGGCTTCACCCATGATCACCCGGGGTCTCACCCAGCCACTCAGAGGTTAAAACTCAAGCTAGGCGTCGAGTGAGCGGGGGCCCGGCCTCCCGCCGGGCAGCACCGCGCCACGCGGCAGTCCGTCCCGCAGCAACGGCAACAGCCTGGGGTGCTTGCTCATGAGCACCGCGGCTGTGCCGTTGCGCTGCTGGATCCGGCGGCAGAAGTGCGGGGACAACGCCACCCCGAGGTAGGCGTCGGCACGGGGCCCGTAGACGACCGCGCCGCCGAGCCCGCACCACGCGGCCGCGACGGCCAACCCGTCCGCCCAGACGTACCCCTCGACGTACGTCCCGCCGTTGTGGCGGCTCGCCTCGGTGAAGGCGTCGCTGAACGTCACCTGCGGCTGCAGCCTGGTCAGGGCGTCGGCGGACCACCACGTGCCCAGGTCGAGCACCAGGCCCTCCACGCTCGCGTGCGCCCACTCCGAGTCGTCGACGAGCGTGCGGAACGGTGCTTCCAGCTCGGTCAACGCCGCCGTGAGCTCCTCCACCCGCCCATGGTGCGGTGCCCGCGCCGATCCCGCTGTCCGAAGTGGACTCAGGCCTGCGCCTGGGCGATCGTGATCGGGATGCTGACCTGCACCGGCCCCGCGACCCCGGTGATGACCCCGTCCCCGGCCTTGGGACCCGCCTGCAGCCGGGCCCGGAACGTGATCGTCTCGCCGGGCGCCAGCGTCTGGCCGCCCTCGCACGTCACGGTGCCCTTGGCGGCCGGGCACGCGATGACGCCCGCCGAGGTCTTGCCCGGTCCCACCGTCTTGATCTTGTCGGGCATGGTCAGCGTCAACGTTGGCACCGTGGTCGGCGCCGTACCGTTGTTGGTGATGCTGATGTTCATCTCGTTGGGCGGGCCGTCGGTGGTCATGGCGACACCGGCAGGCGCCGACCCGGACAGGCTGGCCGCCGCGGGAGCGACCGTGTTGTTCGTCGTGGTCGCCGGTCCGGCGGCGCCGCTCGTCCCCACTCCCGGCGCCGCCGAACCGGCGGAGGTGCCCGCCGGCGCGCTGCCCGAGTTCTGCTTCGAGCCGGGCTGACCCGGCTGGCTGGTCTGCGACACGCCCTCCGAGCTGCTCGTGCCGGTCGCCGGGGCGGCGCCGGGGATCGTCGAGGACGGCCCGCCGTCGGAGCCGACGACTCCGGAGGCGGCGACGACCACGACGGCCGCGGCGGAGGCCGCGACACCCAGCCACGAGGTCAGGCTGACGGTCACCGCGGCGCCCTTGCCCGCGGTCGCGGCGGCGGCGAGGTAGCCCGCGGTGCCCGTGCCGAGCACGATGGGGGCGACGAGCCCGCGCAGCGCGCCGTTGACGTCGGACAGCTCGCTGGCGAGCTTGCGGCATTCGGCGCAGTCGTCCATGTGCGCGTCGAGCTGGACGGCGTCACGGCCCTTGAGCCCGCCGCGGGTCCAGGCGCCGAGCTTCGTCACCGTGGCGCGGCACTTCTCGGTCGGCTCCTGGTTGATGTGCGCCTGCAGGAACGCCTTGCGCAGGCCTTCCCGCGCGCGGAACGCCATCGCGGAGACGCCGTTCGCGGTCAGGCCGAGCAGCGGCGCGATCTCGCCGGGCGACTGGCCCTCGATCGCGGTGTGCCACAGGACCGTCTGCCACCGTTCGGGCAGCGTCGCGAACGCCGTCGCGGCCAGCGCCTGGTCGAGGTCCTCGACCGCCTTGTCGCGGAACGGCACGCTGGTCGCCTTGGTGGCGCCCGGAACCTCTTCGATGTCACCCGCGAGCTCGAGCCGCTTCTCCTTGCGGGTGCGGTCGTACGCCGCGTGCCGCACGGCCGTCAGCAGGTACGGCCGGAAAGCGGTGCCGGGACCGCCACCGCCGCGCAACGCGGCGAGGACCTTGGCGAACGCCTCCGCCACCAGGTCGTCGGCGTCCGAGGACGAGGTGGACAGCTGCATCGCCAGGATGGTCGCCGAGCGCACGTGCCGTTCGTAGAGCTTGCCGTACTCCTCGACCTTGCCGTCTCTCACGGCATCGATCAGGTCGGCATCCGACGACGGTCGTCCACGCTGCCCGATCAAAGAAAGCCCTCTTAACCTGATGCCCTGTGGTGATACGCGGACCCTATCGACATGGCTCAACGCGAACAATCCACGCATCCGAATCCGATGTAATAAAAAGGTTCAGGACTCGTGTGAATCCCGTCCAACACAGGACTGATGGCCCTAGCGCCTGCTCACCTGACCTGCGTGGACTTCCTGACCCGGCCGGTTCCGGGTGGTGCCGGGCATTTCCGGTGCGGCCCCGGAGGAACCAGCTTCCGCTGGGCCAACGGTACGCATCCGGTACGGAGTTCGTGCGAACCCGCTGGACGGGTCTTCAGGTTACCGACAGCTCGGCCGGTGGATTGGTGCGTTCGGTCGAAGGGCGTGAGCCCGCGGTGCTGGAGTTCGCGTCCCATTCGGATTTCGACCAGAAAGTTGTCCAGTCGGAACCCGCCGCCGGCGGTCTGCGCGTGGCGGGCACGAACCGCACCGCCCGGCGTCCACAGAGGACTGGCGGGGTTGGCGGACCGGGCCTGATCCGCTGCGCCCTGCTGCTGCACGGACCGTGACCTGGACATGAGTAGCCGTACTCATGACAGCCGGGGTGTGACGCAGGACTCTCGGATCATGACCACTGCCACGCCCTCGCACACACCGACGACCGCCGCCTTCTACGTGCAGGCGGTCCTCTCGTTCGGGCTCTCGCTGACCGCCGTCGGCATCGGAGTCGTGTTCCTGCCCGTCGACGGGTGGGTGCGCGCGTTCCTGGGCATCGCGATGCTCTACACCGTCACCTCGGCGTTCACGCTGGCGAAGGTGCTCAGGGACCGCCAGGAGGACACCTACATCACCAGCCGGGTGGACAGAGCCCGGCTGGACAAGCTGCTCACCGACCACGACCCGTTCAAGATCGACGTGCCCTGACCGGAGGCGTCAGGGGTGGCCCTGCCACAGCCGCCACGCGCGAGGGCTCGCCGGCTCGTGGTGGCTGTCGGCCTCCCCGAACCGCAGGCGCACGCGGGCACCGCCGAGCCGTCCGCGCTCCAGGTGGATGGTCCCGCCGGTCGCCTCCGCGGCGGCACGGGCGATGTCCAGGCCCAGCCCGGTCGACCCGCCGCCGCTGCTGCCGCGGTGCAACGCCGAGGACGGGTCGGCCACGCCGGTGCCGCCGTCCTCGACCACCAGCGTCACCCACCCGCCGTGCCGCACCACCGACACCCCGACCGGAGCGGCGGGAGGCGTGTGCCGGAAGACGTTCTCCAGCAACGTGTCCACCACGGCGCCCAGCGCGTCGGGCGCCAGCGGCACCCAGCAGGGCTCGCCCACGTCGATCTCGCACATCCGGCCCTGATCGGCGGCGTGCGCGGACCAGAACACCATCCGCGTCCGCACGACCGACGCCACGTCGCACGTGCCGGCCTGCTCGCCCTCGGTGGGCTGCAGGGACTGGATGATCCGGTCGACGTCGTGCCCCAGCGTGCTTACGGCGCTGCGGATCCGGTCGGCGACGGGCCCGGACCCCACCGCGTCGGCGTCCAGCCGCAGGGCCGCCAGCGGGGTCCGCAGCCGGTGCGACACGTCCGCGATCATCTCGCGTTCCTTCGCGAGCAGCTGCGACGTCCGCGACGAGGCCTCGTCGATCGACGCCGCCAGCGCCTCCAGTTCGCGCGGCCCGCGCAGCCGCACCCGCCGCCCGACCGACGTGGTCAACTCCCGCAGTGCCGCCAGCACGGGCGTGAAAGGCCTGTGCCCCAGCCACACCGCCGCGCCCAAGGCCACCAGCGCGACCCCGATGACCAGGAACACCGGGAAGAACGGGAACGGCACGGCGGCGGGCACCACCGAAACCACCGCCCCGGCAACGGAAGCGACCGGCGCGCCACCGCCGGCGCCGAGCCGCGTGCCGTCCTCCAGCACCACGGACAACCGCCCCTCGGCACCGGCGGCGGTGCGCGCGATCGTTCCCCGGACGGCGTCGGGATCCGCGGACACCGCCAGCACCCCGGTGACGACGGCCGCGTCGCGTCGATCGGCCTCGGCGGCGGTGGCCGCGGCGTGCGAGTAGGCCAGAAACCCGGCTGTGACCACGAAAACCAGGGCGACCAGACCGGCGGCGAGCAACAGGGCGCGGGTGATCACAGCCCTCATTCGGGCGCCGCCAGCTTGAACCCGACTCCCCGGACCGTGTGCAGGTAACGGGGATGCGCCGCGGTCTCGCCGAGCTTGCGCCGCAACCAGGACGCGTGGACGTCGATCGTCTTGTCGTCGCCCACGTACGGGTTGCCCCACACGGCCTGGATGAGCTCTCGCCGTGAGATCACCCGGCCCGGCCGCTGCGCCAGATAGGCCAGCATGTCGAACTCCCGCCTGCTCAGCGCGAGAGCGGAGTCGCCGAGCGTCGCCGCCCGCTGGGCGAGGTCGATGCGCAGCCCGCCGAGTTCCACGACCTCGGACGGCGCCGAGGAACCACCCGTGCGCCGCAGCAACGCGTTGATCCGCGCGGCCAGGTGCTCGGCCGAGAACGGCTTCACGATGTAGTCGTCCGCACCCGCGTTCAACGTGCTCACGACCGAGGCCTCGGCACCCCGCGCGGTCGCCACGATGACCGGCACGTTGCTCACCCCGCGCAGCATCCGCAGCGCCGCGACGCCGTCCAGGTCCGGCAGTCCGAGGTCGAGTATCACCAGGTCCAGCTCGGAGGTCCCCGCCTCGCGCAGGGCGGCCACGGCGGTGCCGACGGCGTGCACGACGTGCCCGAGGTCGGTCAGCGCGTGCACGAGCGCCGCCTGGACCACCGGGTCGTCCTCGACCACCAGCACCTTCGACATACACGCAGCGTAAGGAGCGAACCCGCCGATGGGGAGAGATGTCACGAGCTTATCGAGATCGTGTTTCGTCCTTAAATCTCCCTTAGGGATGGCGGGCCTACGGTCTGCACCACACCGAACCAGGGAGTTGGCGTGGCAGAAGTCGTTCTGACGGGGCTGGGCAAGGCCTACGGTGACGGCACCCGTGCGGTCACCGACCTCAACCTGGAGATCCGCGACGGCGAGTTCCTGGTGCTCGTGGGCCCGTCGGGCTGCGGCAAGACGACGGCGCTGCGGATGATCGCCGGGCTCGAGCAGATCACCGAGGGCACGATCCACATCGGGGAGAACGTCGTCAACGACGTGCCGTCACGTGACCGCGACGTGGCGATGGTGTTCCAGTCGTACGCGCTCTACCCGCACCTGAACGTCTACGACAACATCGCGTTCGGCCTCACGCTCCGCAAGCTCCCCAAGAAGGAGATCGACCACCGCGTCCGCGAGGTCGCCGAGGTCCTCGAACTGACCGAGCACCTCGACCGCAAGCCCCGCAACCTCTCCGGCGGGCAACGCCAGCGCGTCGCGATGGGCCGGGCGATCGTGCGGGCCCCGCGGGCGTTCCTGATGGACGAGCCGCTGTCCAATCTGGACGCCAAGCTGCGCGTGCAGATGCGGGCGCAGATCGCGCGGATCCAGCGCGAGATCGGCGTGACGACCGTGTACGTCACGCACGACCAGACCGAGGCCATGACGCTCGGCGACCGCGTGGCCGTGATGCGCCGCGGTGTGCTGCAGCAGGTCGGGCCGCCGCAGGAGCTCTACGACCGCCCGGTCAACCTGTTCGTCGCCGGGTTCATCGGCTCGCCGGGCATGAACCTCGTGTCCGCGAAGCTCGACGAGGACCCCGACGGCCGCTTCTGGCTCTCGCTGGGCTCCGACGCGCTGCTGCTGCCGGAGTCCGTCCCGCAGCAACGGCCCGCGCTCAAGCAGTACGTCGGCCGCGACGTCGTGGTCGGCATCCGCCCGGAGGACATGGAGGACACGGCTCTGGCCGACGCCCGCGAAGGCGAGATCCTGCACTCCGTCGCGGACCTGGTCGAGGCCATGGGCTCGGACGTCCTCGTGCACTTCCCGGTCGACGTCCCGCCGGTCGTCACCGACGACACGCGGGAGCTCGCGAAGGACACCGGCACCGACGACCTGCCCAGGGCGAGCAAGGGGACCGTCCTCGTCGGACGGTTCAGCCCGCGCACCCGCATCTACGAAGGACAACCCGTCGCCGCCTGGGTGGACACCTCCCGGCTGCACTTCTTCGACCCGGCCACCGGGTCCTCGATCTGGAAGTAGAGGAGAGCTTCAATGAGGAAGCAATGGATCGCGCTGCTCGCGCTCACCGCCGCCGCGTGCTCCGGCGGCGCGGCGGGAACCGGGACCACCGAGGACCTCAAGGGCCAGACCGTCGAGGTCGTCGGCCCGTGGACCGGCGACGAGCAGAAGAGCTTCGAGCAGGTGCTGAAGGTGTTCACCGACAAGACGGGCGCCGAGGTCAAGTACACACCCGCCGGTGACGAGCTGCCGACGGTGGTGCAGACCAGAATCTCGGGCGGCACACCACCGAACGTCGCCCTCATCGCCCAGCCCGGTCTCGTCGCCCAGTTCGCCGCGGCGGGTGCGCTGAAGCCGGTGAACGCCGACGTCGAGAAGGCCGTCACCGACCACAACGCGGCGGTGTGGAGAAAGCTCGGCAGCGTCGACGGCAAGCTCTACGGCTTCACCTTCAAGGCCGCCAACAAGTCCGCGTTCTGGTACAGCGAGAAGGCCTTCCAGCAGGTCGGTGCCACGCCGCCGGCGACGTGGGACGACCTGATCAAGACCAGCAAGGCGATCTCCGAGACCGGGCTCGCCGCGGTGTCGGTCGGCGGCGCGGACGGCTGGACGCTCACCGACTGGTTCGAGAACGTCTACCTGCGCACCGCGGGCCCGGACAACTACGACAAGCTCGCGAAGCACGAGATCCCGTGGACCGACCCGACCGTGCGCAAGGCGCTGGAGGAACTGGCGAAGCTCTGGGGCGACCCGACGCTGATCGCGGGCGGCGCGTTGCAGACCGAGTTCCCGAAGTCCGTGACCAACGTCTTCGGCGAGCCCTCCACGGCCGCGATGGTGTTCGAGGCGGATTTCGTCGCCAGCATCATCACCACGAACACCAAGGCGAAGGTCGGCGAGGACGCCAAGTTCTTCCCGTTCCCGTCGGTCGCGGGCAGCAAGGACGCCGTGGTCGCCGGTGGCGACATGGCCGTGCAGTTCAAGGACGACAAGGCGACCACCGAGCTGATGAAGTTCCTGGCCTCGCCCGAGTCCGGCAAGGTCTGGGCCGGGCTGGGCGGGTTCCTGTCGCCCAACAAGGACATCCCGGAGTCCGCGTACCCCGACGCCGTGACCCAGGAGCTCGCCAAGCGGATCGTCGACGCCGGGGACAACGTGCGGTTCGACATGTCCGACCTCGCGCCGGCCGCGTTCGGCGGCACGAAGGGCGCGGGGGAGTGGAAGGACCTGCAGGACTTCCTGGCCGACCCGAAGAACGTCGACGGGATCATGCAACGGCTGGAAGCCAACGCGGCGAAGGCCTACGGCAAATGAGGCTTCGGGTGAACGTGGACGCCGCGCCGGGGCGCTCGCCCCGGCAGGCGATCCCGTTCCTGCTCCCCGCGCTGGTGCTGCTCGCGGCGCTGGTGCTCTACCCGCTGGTGTTCTCGCTCATCCGCAGCTTCTTCGACGCGAGCGGGGACGAGTTCGTCGGCCTGCGCAACTACGTCGACACCTTCACCGACCCGCGGACGCTGACCGCGTTCCGCAACAACGTGATCTGGGTGGTGGTCGCCCCGGCGGCCGTCACCGGCATCGGCCTGATCCTCGCGGTGCTGACCGAGCGCATCAGGTGGGCGACCGCGTTCCGGCTGGTGCTGTTCATGCCGATGGCGATCTCGCTGTTCGCCTCGGGCATCATCTTCCGGCTCGTGTACGACGAGGCGCCGAACCAGGGCGTCGTGAACGCGGTCGTCGTCGGCGTGCACGACATGTTCAGCCCTGCGTCGCAGTACCCCGGTGCGCGGCCTCGTGACGGTTACGCCGCAACGGAAGCGGGCTTCGCCTCGATCAGGCCGTCCCGGGCGGGTGACACGATCTCGTTGCCGCTCATCGGGTACTCGCCGCAGGACGTGCCCCCGCAGGCGCTCGCGGCCTCTCCGCCGACCGCGGGCACCGGTGAGCTGCGCGGTGTGCTGTGGCTCGACGTGTCGGTCGGCGGCAGGGCCGGATCGGTCGACCCGGCCGAGCGCGGACTGCCCGGCGTCGCGGTGGAGGCCGTGCGGGACGGCCAGGTCGTCGCCCGCACGACGACCGGGGACGACGGCAGGTTCACGTTCCCCGACCTCGGAGCGGGCGACGTGACCGTGCGGCTGCCCGCGGAGAACTTCACTCTGCCGTTCCGCGGCCTCACCTGGCTCGGGGCGTCGCTGATCACCCCGGTGATCATCTCGTCCTGGATCTGGATCATGACCGGGTTCGCGATCACGTTCATCGCGGCGGGCCTCTCGGCGATCCCGCGGGACGCGCTGGAGGCCGCGCGGGTCGACGGCGCGACCGAGTGGCAGGTGTTCAAGCGCGTCACCATCCCGCTGCTCTCCCCGGTGCTGCTGGTGGTGTTCGTGACGCTCGTGATCAACGTGCTGAAGATCTTCGAGCTGGTGTTCGTCATCGCGCCGGGCTCGGTGCAGTCCGAGGCCAACGTGCTGGCCCTGCAGATGTGGCAGGTGTCCTTCGGCACGGGCGGCGACCAGGGGGCGGGCAGCGCGCTCGCGGTGATCCTGTTCCTGCTGGTGGCCCCGGCGATGCTGTTCAACATCCGCCGATTCCGACGGGAGCGGTCATGACCCTGGTGGCCGAAGAGGTCCGCATCGACGTGCCGGTGTCCGGCGCGCCGAAGCGGAGTGTGCTGACGCGGCTCGTCGCCCGGCTCGGCAACGGTTTCGTGCAGGTCGTGCTCGCCCTCGTGGCGGTGTTCTGGCTGGTGCCGGTGTTCGGCCTGCTGATCGCGTCGTTGCGCGACGAGTCGGCCAACACCGCGAACGGCTGGTGGACGGTGTTCACCAAGCCCGCCGAGCTGACGCTGGCCAACTACGCCGATCTCGTCGCGAACCAGGCGGTGTGGCAGTCGTTCCTGAACACCTTCTACATCGCCGTCCCCGCCACGGTGCTGGTCGTCGTGATGGCGTCGCTGGCCTCGTACGCGCTGGCGTGGATCGAGTTCCCCGGCCGCGAGACGCTGACCGTGGTCGTCGTCGGGTTGCTGGTCATGCCGATCCAGGTCGCGCTGATCCCGGTGGCGAAGCTGTTCGGCGCCCTGGGGCTGTTCGGCACGATCACCGGCGTGGTGCTGTTCCACGTCGCGTTCGGGCTGCCGTTCGCCATCTTCCTGCTGCGCAACTTCTTCACCGGCATCCCGCGCGACCTCATCGAGGCCGCGCGGATGGACGGCGCGACGGAGTGGGTGATCTTCAAGCGGGTGATCCTGCCGGTGGCGAAGCCGGCGATCGCCTCGCTGACGATCTTCCAGTTCCTCTGGGTGTGGAACGACCTGCTGGTGGCTCTGGTGTTCGCGGACCAGGACTCGGCGCCGATCACGGTGGCGCTGCGGGCCCAGCTGCGCCAGTTCGGCACGAACATCGACATGCTCTCGACGGGCGCGTTCCTGTCGATGGTCGTGCCGCTCGGCGTGTTCCTGGTGTTCCAGAAGTACTTCGTGCAGGGCGTGCTGGCCGGATCGACGAAATAGTTGCTAGCGCGTCCAGAAGCGGGTGCCGCCGGGGCCGTAGAGGGCGAGGCCGGAGTCGTTCTGCACGAGCAGGCGGTCGGCCGCGGTGTTCCAGGTGTGGGTGCTCCACTTCGGCACGTTGTTCGGGGCGTACAGGACGAGGTTGCCGTCGTGCTGCAGCGTCACGCGGGTGGCGCCGGAGCCGTGGGTGTGGGTGGCCCACAACGCCTGGTTGGTCGCCGCGACGTAGAGCACCAGGTTGCCGTCGGCCTGCATGAGCAGCCGGTACTTGCCGTCCGGTGAGGTCCGGGACTGGTACGCGGTGAGGCTCTCACCGCGTACCAGCCGGTCGGGGCCGGGCTCGTTCACGCTGGAGATGTCGGCGATCGAGACGTAGTAGGCCTGGAGCGCGTAGGCCTCGGAGCCGTTCGGTGTGATGGCCACGGATCGCGGGTACCAGCCGCCCGGCCTGGTCTGGATGATCGTGTTGGTGTTCACGCTCAACGTCATGAGGGTGTGCGCCTGGTGCCCGGTGAGGTAGATCTGGCCGCCGTTCGGTGCGGCGGTCACGCCCAGCGGGCCTCCCGGCACGTCCACGGTGGCGCCGATCTGGTTGTCCGCGGTGGTGATCAGGTAGACCTTGTTGCTCGAGTAGCTGGTGACGTACGCGCGCGTGCCGTTCGGCGTGATGGCGATGTGGTTGGGCGCGGTGGGCAGCGGCACGGTGGCGATCACGCTCTCGGTCGCGGTGTTCACCACCACGACGCGACTGTTGTAGAAGTCCGCGACGTAGAGGCGGGAACCGTCCGGGGTGATCTGCACGTCCGTCGCGTTGCCGCCGATGTGGACCGGGTGGGAGACACCGGTCGCCGTGTTGATCACCGCCAGGTGGTTGGACCCGACGGCGTAGGCCTTGCCGCCGTCCGGCGCCACGGCGATGGCCTTCGGAGACTTGAGCGGATCGACCGACACGGTCCGGACGACCGCGCTGGTCGCGGTGTCGATCACCGAGACCGAGCCCCAGTCGGTGTTGTGGTCGCCGGCGTTCGTGACGTAGGCGGTGCGGCTGTCCGGGCTGAAGGCGATGCCCTCCGGCTGCGTGCCGACGCCGACGGTGGCGGTGACCGTCCGGCTCGCGGTGCTGATGACCGACACCGTGCGATCGGCCGCGTTGCTGACGTACGCACGGGTTCCGTCGGGGCTGATCTCGATCGCGATCGGGTTGTCCCCGACGCTGATGCCGGTGGGCTGGGCGGCCGCCGAGGTGGAGGCCGACGCGATCAGGCCCGCCGTCAGCAGGACGCCGAGCGCGGCTCTTCGTGTTCGAACGTGCATGGCGGAAGTCCCCCTGGTCGTTCGGCGCTGCTCGCCGCGGCGCTGAGTCGCGGATTGTGCCAGACGGGCGCGCTGGTCAGGGCCGGATTCGCCGACCTCGCGACGGCGGAGACGCGCGTCGACCGGACGCCTTCGACGTCGCTGATCGACCGAAGAGTCCTCAGTGGACGGTGCTGTAGCCGATTGAGACGCGACCTGGCGGGAGAGCGCTTTCATGCTAGGTTCGAGTGAGAGTGAATCACTCGAAACGGAGCAGCCTATGCCGGCTCTTTGGGGTGTCTCGTTCGATGCCACGGCCATGTCCGGCGTGGTGGTCGAGTTTCTCAAGACCGCCAGATCCTTCGCTGACCAGGGCTATCGCGTTCATCTCGACCTCGGTTACGACATCAAGGCCGACAAAGGCCGATTCTTCCAGGACTACCGGCACGAAAGAGTGCCGGACTGGGTGGAACTCGACCGCGTCGACGGCATTGCGCGCATTGCGGGGTACGACAGCGAATTCGTGGCGGCGACGTTGGAATCCGTGCGCCGCGACGAGGTGCCGGACACCGATCACGTCACCGAGGCTCTCGCCGCTGCGATCGTGCGCACCTGGGAAGACCGCGAGGTCGCGCTCGTCATGGTCGAGAACGGCACGCTGCCGGAGAACGTCGCCTACACGAAAGCGCTCTACCAGGCGATCGCCCGGTACGGCGCCGCGCACGACCTCGGTCGGTACGTGCTGTGGCGCGACCACGACCTGATGTGGCAGAGCGAGCCGGCCAAGTACGGCAGCTTCCCCTATCCCGCAACGCCTCCGATGGTCAACTCGCCGCACATCCACTACTTCGCGCTGCACGACGAGGCAAGACGGCGCACGCTGGAGTGGATGCCGCAGCTGCGCAACCTCGACCTGCTGCCGAACACCTTCACCGAGCCGGACCGCCCCGGCAGGCCCGACTTCCTCCACCACCACGGCATCGCGCCGGGCACGAAGATCATCGCCAGGTTCACGAGGATCATCCCGCAGAAGCGCATCGACCGCGACCTGCACCTGGTGGCCCGGTTACCGGGCACCTGCCTGTTCGTCGCCGGTGACACCGAGGAGGACCCGGCCGAGACCAGGAAACTCCGCGCGCTCGCGGAAGAGCTTCGAGTGCCTGTCGTCTTCGGCGGCGTCCTGGAGCCGTGCGAGTCGACGGGTCCGGGGTTCTCGGTGCGCGACCTGCTCGCGCACGCCGATGTCGTGTCGTTCCTGACGTCGTACGACTACGAGAGCTTCGGCAACCCCATCGGTGAGGCGATCGCGGCCGGTGTGCCGTACATCGCGAGCCGCTACGCCCTGTACGACACGGTGTACGCGGGCTACGAGGCACCGGTGCTCGACATTCTTGCGCACGACCTGCCGACGCCCGAGTTCGCCCGGCAGGTGCACGAACTCATGACGAACGCGGCGAGGCGGGCGGAAGTGGTGGCGCACAACAGCAAACTGGGCACGCACACCCGCGAGGCCGCGACCGATCTGGTGAGCACGTTGTTCCCGCCCGCGATGGGGCCGCACGTGCGGCTCAGCGTGGTGCTGCCGGTGTTCGACGAGGCCGCGAACATCGAGACCGTGTTGAGGTCCCTGCGCGACCAGGAGGACGTCGACCCCAGCACGTACGAGATCGTGCTGGTGGACAACAACTCCACGGACGACACGGTCGAGATCGCCCGCCGGTTCGCCGAGACCTCGCCCGTCGACATCCACGTGATCAGCGAACGCGAGCAGGGCGTGGCGTGTGCGCGCAGAGCCGGCATGGAGTTCGCGGTGCGCCGCAGCCGCAACCGCAAGGACCCCGGCGAGCGCTTCTACCTCGTGTCGGCCGACGCGGACTGCCGGGTCGACCGCCGCTGGCTGGTCGAGCTGCTCGCGGTGATGGACAAGGACAAGGCCGCGATCGGGGTGTGCGACTACTACTACAACGCCGAGCACTTCGTCGGCAGGCCACGGCTCTGGGACGCCATCCAGCGCACGTTGCGGTGCCGCGTGGTGACGTTCTCGTTGTTCGGCGGGTTTCCCGACGGCAAGGGCTTCGCGGTCGAGCGCGAGGCCTACGAGGACGTCGGCGGCATCGAGATCTTCTACCAGCTGCAGCACGGGAAGTTCGTCAACCACCTGTCCGACGACTGGGACTTCGGCATCAAGGTCGCGGGCTCCGGCCACGACATCGCCTACGCCCCGAAGTCACGGGTCGAGATCAACCCGCGGCGCGTCGACCACGCCATCGACGAGGTCATCTCCGGGCGCGCGTACGGCAGCGACGGCATCATCGTCATGCGGGACATCCGGCCGGAGGCCCCGGCGAAGACCACCGATCTCACCGAAGCCGAGGCGTTGCAGGCCTGGGAGTTCTCGATCAAGGACTTCACCCCGAAGAACACCATCCTCCCCGTACTGCTGACACCGTCCTTCCTGGACGAGGACGCCGTGATCGCGTTCTTCGGCGAGGACCTGGCGGCCAGGCTCGCCACGCGCATCGCGGAGATCAAGGCCGAGATGAGCGTCGTCGACTTCCTCCCCATCCACTCTTACAAGACGCCGTCCTACCGGCTCTACCTCGAGTTCCGGGACGAGATCTTCGCCCGGCTGCGCGCCACCGCCGGCGAGGACATCGGCTACCCGCCGCCGCTGCCGGAGTGCTTCGACGCGGTGCCGGAGGACCGGTTCGCGGAGTTCGTGAAGTACTACTGCGAGGACCGCGAGTCGGGGGAGGCGCACAACTACTTCGGCAATGGAGGCGTGTTCTGATGAACCGTGTTCTGACCGATTCCGAACCCAGGGTGTGGGCGGCGCTGCAGGACCCCGCCAACGCGCACCTGCTCGACTACGTCACCGAAGACCCGTTCGGCGCGCACGTGTTCCCCGGCAACGTTCCCGGCTACGGCGTCGACGACTTCCTCGCCGATCTGAGCGACCAGCTCACCGGCACGGCACCGATCCACCTCTGGTCCTACATCCCGACGTGCGCCTACAAGTGCCGCTTCTGCCAGTACCCGGTCGTGCTGGTCAAAGGCGGCCGCAACGAGGAGAAGCTGTCGCGGTGGGTGGACTGGAACATCAGGGAGGCCGAACTCTGGCTGCGCCGGGTGCCGGAGCTCGCGCACGCCCCGGTCGGCGAGTTCAACGTCTTCGGCGGCACGCCGTCGTTGTTGCCGGAGAAGGACATCCGCCGGTTGCTCGACTTCTACCGAGAGAACTTCGGGTTCACCGAGGAGACGACGATCCGCTTCGAGGGCGACCCGAGCACGTTCACGCCGGCGAAGCTCGAGACCCTGCGGGAGCTGGGCTGCACCAAGCTCTCCAGCGGAGTCCAGTCGTTCGACGACGACGTGCTGCGCGAGTGCGGTCGTGAGCACAGCGCGCAGATGTGCGTCGACTTCGTGCGCAACGCCCAGGCCGCGGGCTTCGAGTGGATCAGCATCGACCTGATGTACGGCCTGCTGGACCAGACCGTCGACAGCGTCAGGCGAGACCTCGACGTGGTGCTGGAGAACGAGGTCACCGCCGTGGTGTGCACCAAGCTGCACCTGAAGTCCTACGCCGAGACCAGGACGGGAGTGGCGGGGGAGCAGCCCGCGCCGTGGCAGCTGCCGCAGTACCGCGAGAAGCTCGTGCGCGACGGGCACTTCTGGCCGTCGTTGCAGGAGCAGTACCGGATGCGCGAGGTGCTGACGGACGGCCTGCGCGCCGCCGGCTACACCGAGCACCCCACGATGTACTTCGCCCGCGACGGCCTCGGCCCGGAGAAGTGGAAGTCCATCATGGTGGACCAGGACAAGCAGGAGGCCGAGGTCGCGATCGGCCTGGGCGGCAGTTCCAGCTGCCGCGTCTCCGAGGCGATCACCGACGTGAACTGGAAGAACTACGCCCAGGCCGTCGAGGCGGGCCGGATCCCGCTCGGCTCCGCCACCGGGTTCGACGCGGGAGCGCAGGAGGCGAGGGCGGTCAAGATGGCGCTGTCGACCCTGCAGCCGGTGCGCTCGGACCTGCACCGCGCCCGGTACGGCCGCTCCCTGCACGACAGCCCGTGGCGGGAGAAGTTCGGCTCCCTGGCGGAGCGCGGCCTCGTCTCCGTCGACGCCGGGGGAGTCTCGCTGACCGAGGACGGAGAGGTGCTCGTGGAGGCCATCATCAACACCGAGCTCTGACCACCCTGTCCTGCCGAGGGCAGATCAGGTGGGGATCAGGGGAAACCCTGATGGCAGGACGTCCGGCCGCGGGCAGGCTGGAGTCGTCAAGGAGATCCGCGGTTCTAGGAGAGTCATGAGCGAATCCACGTCCGAGTCCGCCCGCAACGCCGTCGACTCGATGGTCGACGCCGTGCGTGGCCTGGTCAGCGAGGGCATGAACCGTCGCGTTGTCGTGCGTGACAGCAGGGACGACGTGGTGCTCGAGGTGCCGGTCGCTCTCGGGCTGGTCGCGGCGTTCGCCGCTCCGGTGGCCACGACGATCGGCGCCGGTCTCGCGCTGGTCGGCAAGTGCGGGATCAAGCTGGAGAACCGCCAGGCGCCCGCCGGTCAGCCCGCGGCGACGCCCGAGGCCGAGCAGGCCTAGTGAGCGGGGCGGGTGCCGTCACCGGTGGTGGTGACGGCACCGCGCTCAAGAGGCGTCTTCCAGAAGCGTCAGGAACTCCGCGCGCGTGCTGTCGACGCGCGCGCTCAGTTCCACCACCGGTGTGCTCGTGCCCGACGACAGCTCCGCACGGGCGACGGTGCGCGCCTCTTCGAGCTGAGTGCGCAGCAACGCCGTCAACTGCTGGTCGAAGGCGGTTCCCTCGGCGTACCCGACGGCGGCGAGTTCGGCGGCCGTGATCATGCCGGGCATGTCGTGCCCGTCGTGCTGGTCGCTCTCCTGCCTCCCGGTCCGGGCGAGCAGCTCCCGCACCTGCGCCAGTTCGGCCCGGTAGCGGTCCTGCAGCCGAGCGGCCACCGGACGCAGCGCGGAGCCGGGCCGGCCGGCCGTGAGCTCGAGTGCGGCGAGCGTGGACTCGTTCTGGGGGATCACCAGATCCATGAACGCCAGGTCCGTCGCGCTGAGGCCGGCCGGCGGGGCACTGGCCGGCGGGGGAGCGCCGGCCGGTGCCCCGCATCCCGTCGCCACCAGGACGGCCGCGATGAGGACGAGGGCGCGCACCACTAGGGGCGGCCGTCCGGTCCGCACTTGACGATCCGGTTGATGCAGTCGTGCACGCGCTGCGCCATCTCGGCTTCGGGCCAGACGTTGAAGAAGTCGCCGTGCATCGTGAACCCGGGACCGGACGACAGCTTGAACCGCGCCGGGTCGCCGCTCGCGGGGTACCGCAGCACCTGGCGCAGCTTCGGCACGGGCACGGGGTGCGTGGCCGGGCAGTCGCCCGCGACCGGGTAGGACATGTGGCTCTTGTGGTCCGCGGAGTCGAGGTCCTTGCCGTTCCAGCACTGCGGGAAGTCCAGATAGGACTCGATCATCGTGCCCGCCGGGCAGTTCACGAAGTCCTTGGACGCCCCGACGTGCCCGGCGTGCAGGCACGACCAGCGCGACATCGTGGTGTTGTCCGGAGCGGTGGCCTTGGCGTTGCCCGCGACGATGCGCAGCCCGTACGGCAGCGGCTGGATCCGCGCGGTCACGTCGTCACGCACGCCCTCGCCGAGGTAGTAGAACGTCGTGCCGGTCGGTTCGACGGGCTGGCCGTCGACCAGCAGCGTCGGCACCCAGTACGACGACAGGTCGACCTTCGGGCTGCACGTGCTGGTCGCCTTGCTCAGACTCGTGACGTCGGAACGGGCGTTCGTGGAGGCGTTGCCGAAGAAGCTGTGCATGTGCGAGGCGCCGGGGAGGTTCGGCATGACGATCGGGTCGTCCGGGAGCCGGTGCGTGAACGGGCACTCGGCGACGAACTCCGCGACGCGCACCGCGTTCGGCGGGATCGGCTCCTGGGGCTTGGCCGGAGCGACCACGGCGGCCTTCGTCGTCTCGGCCGCCTGCGTGGTCGTGCCGGCCGGCGGTGGCGTCGTGGTGTCCGCGATCACCGGCGCCGGGGCCGCGGCCGCGGGCGAGGACGTCTGGCTGGCCTTGGGCGGCGCGGGCGGGTGGAAGAACATCGCGTTCGCGGTCACCGCGGACGCCGCGACGCCCGCCACGGCGAGGGCGGCGATCCACACGCGCCGCCGCAACCGTGAACTGTGGACGTGAGGCATGGAGGTCCTTTCGGGCAGAGCTGGCACAGGGAGAGGAGGACTCCGGACCGGCGTTCACTTCACCAGCCGGTCCAGGGGTCCTCTGACCAGGAGATGCCCAGGGCGTCCGGCGATAACGGAAACTTCGCCGGACTTTTCTCGATGCGCGGAACAGACTCTGCGACTGGCCGGACGACCAGCGAAAACGCCGCCGGTAGGCTGCGCCCGCATGAGCAGAAAACTGTTGGTCGGGCTCGGCGTCGTGCTGCTCCTGCTCGGTGGTGTGTGGACGGCACAGGGCCTCGGCTACCTCAAGGGCAGCTTCATGACCGGTCAGCAGCTGTGGACGACCATCGGGCTGCTGTGCGCCGGAGCGGGTGTCATGCTGCTGATCCCCTGGCCGAAGAGGCGATGACACGGCACAGGCGTCATCCCAGTGCGGCCACCAGTTTCGCCGCAGTGACGCGCACCGCCGGTGTGTCGTAGCGGTCGCACTCCGCCAGCGCCCGCACCCGGTACTCGCGGGCCTGCGCCGCATCTCCCGCGGCGTCGGCGAGTTCGGCGAGCCGGGCCATGATCTCGACCCGGTGATCGGACAGCCGCGCCTCGTCGAGGGCCGCGAGCAGTTGCTCCTGTGCCTCGCCGAACCGGCCCGCGTCCATCAGCACCAGTCCGCGGTTGTGCTGCACGCGGGCGGTTCCGGCGGTGTTGGAGTGCTTGCGGAACAACGACTCCGCCTCGTCGAGCAGGTCCATCGCGGCGATCACCTGGCCCGCGGCCGCCAGGGTGGTCGCCAGCCGGATCAGCAGCATCGACAGCAGTTCGTCGTCACCACCGGTCTCGCGGTGCCGATCGACGCTGCGTTGCTGCACCTCGACGGCTTCCGCGAGGTCACCGGCGGTGTGCAGCATGACGCCCAGCAGGGAGAGCGCGAGGTTCTCGCCGATCCGGTAGCCCGCCTGCTCGAACAGGCCGACGGCTCGGCGGCCCAGCCACACCGCCTTGTCCGGCTCGCCGACCCGCCGCCGGATCGCCGAGCCGTAGTAGCAGGTCCACGCCTCGGTGAGGGTGTCGCCGACCGGTACCGCCGCGGCCTCCTCGTGCACGGACAGTGCTTCGTGCGGCCGGCCGCACAACGCGTACAGCGCCCACGACAGGTAGTTCAGCTGCTCCGCGGTGTCCTTGGCGGCCCCGAGCCGACGGGCCGAGTGAGCCCCGGCGGAGAAGACCTCACGCCACAGCTCGCCGACACCGTGCATGTCCGAGTACCAGTGCATCGCCCGTGCCAGTGCCAGAACGCGGTCGTACTCGCCGGCTTCCACGCCTGCTTTCACCGCGGTGCGCCAGTTGTCGAGTTCGAGTTCAAGCCACCGGGACGCGGACTCCTTGTCCCGCACCGGACCCGACCGCTCGGCCGGCACGTCGTGGTCGAAGAACAGCGCGGCCCTGGTCGCGGTGTCGAGGAGCCAGTGGCGCAAACGCGTGCGCGCCTCGAGCACGGCAGCCGGGTCGTCGTCCAGTTCCAGCCGTTCGGCCGCGAAGACGTGCAGCAGGTCGTGGCGGGTATAGCGGCCGGGCGTGTCGCTGATGCCGAGCAGACTCGCGTCGGCCAGTTCCTCCAGTGCCTCCTCCGCGTCGTCGACGAGGACACCGGCCAGGGCCGCGCTCGTGTCCGGGCTCGGCAGCAGAGCCAGTCTGCGGAACAGGGTGGCGGCGCCCGCGCTGAGCTGGTCGTAGGAGATCTCGAACGCCGCCCGCACCTGCAGGTCACCCGCCCGCAGCACGGACAGGCGGCGGCCCTCGTCCTCCAGCTGCTCGGCGAGGTGGCTGATCGTCCACCGCGGTCTGCTCGTGAGGCGGTTGCCCGCGATCAGCAACGCCAGCGGCGTGCCACCGCACAACTCGGCGACCCGCTCGGCCGCCCCGGGTTCGGCGTCGACCCGTTCGGGGCCCGTCACGGCCCGCAGCAGTGCGACGGAACGGTCCAGCGGCAGCAGCGCCAGGGCGAGGCGGTGCCGGACGTCGAGGCCGGTCAGGGTGCGGCGGCTGGTCAGCAGCACGAGCGTGCCGGGACTGGACGCCAGCAACGGGCGCACCTGCGCCTCGTTCGCCGCGTTGTCGAGCACCAGCAGCACCGTCCGGTCGCGCAGCTGCGACCGGTACAGCGACAGCTTGTCGTCCGGGTCGGCGGGGATCTGGCGATCGTCGGATCCGAACGACCGCAGCAGCCGGTGCGCGGCCTTCTCCGGTGTCAGCGGTTCGGCGTCGGTGCCGCGCAGGTCGAGGAACACGCAGCCGTCCGGGAACCGCGCGCCCAGCCGATGGCCCGCGTCCACGGCCAGCGCGGTCTTGCCCGCACCGGGTGCGCCGTGGACCACCGCGATCTGCAGCCGGGACGACGACGCGGCGTCCGCGGCGAACCCGTCCAGGAGCTCCTTCTCGGCCTCCCGTCCGGTGAGCTCGAGGAGCACCGGCGGCAGCGAGGAGGACGCCACGACGAACGGCGCGTCCGGCCGTTCCCGCACCGCGACGACCCGGCTGGCGCGGGCGAGCGCGGTGAACTCCGTCGCCTCCTCGTCGCGCAACCCGAGTCCGCTGACGAGCAGTTGCACCGTGCGGAACTGCGGGCTGAGCGTGCGGCCGCGTTCCATGTCGCTGATCGCCCGTGTGCTCAAGCCGGTCTGTTCCGCGAGTTCTTCCTGCGTCAGCGGAACACGCGATCGGTAAAAGCGGAGAAAGTCCCCGAACGCTGATGTGCTCACTGCGCACCCCCTCTTCGTTCCTGCGCATCATCCGCCCTGATAGACGTCCGGGCACGCTCGTCGTTGCTGGCAAGAGCACTTCTGCCGGTGGTTCTGCCGGTGGTTCAGCAAGGTGAAAGGCATGAGCCGTCGCTAATTTCGAGTAGGTGTCAACCGCTTCCCTGACGCGGAAAACCGATCTGGTTCCGCGAAGATTTCTTTCTCGACTGGCCGCTGCCCTCTGGCTCGCCGCTTTGGCGTGGCTGCTGGTGACGTGGTCCGGTCACTACCCGATCGATCTGGACGTGTACCGGCTCGGCGGCCTCGCCTGGCTCGAAGGGCGCCCCCTGTACGTCGGGTTCACCGGCCCGCCGCTCGACCCGCAGTTGCCCTTCACCTACCCGCCGATCGCGGCGATGCTGTTCAGCGGCCTGAGCTTCGTGCCGGGCGCGCTGCTGAACCCGCTGATGGTCGTCTCCGGCTTCCTCGCGCTCACCGCGGTGTGCGTCGCGGTCGCCGGCAGGGTCCGTCCCGATCTCCGGTGGACGGCCGGGCTGCTCGCGGCGATCGGCGCCCTGGCGCTGGACCCGGTGTGGACGACGTACGGCTACGGCCAGATCAACCTGTACCTGCTGGCGCTGGTCGTGATCGACGTGGTGCTGGTGAAGGACAGGCGCTGGCGGGGTGTGCTGATCGGCGTCGCCGCGGCGATCAAGCTGACGCCCGCGATCTTCGTGCTCTACTTCGTCGCCCGGCGCGACTGGCGGGCGGCGATGACGACGGCGGCCACGTTCGCGGGCCTGGCGGTCGCGGGATTCCTGATCGCACCAGGGGATTCGCTGCAGTACTGGCTGCACTCGCTGCTGAACCCGGACCGCATCGGCGACATGTCGCTGTCGACCAACCAGTCGATCCGGGGCCTGCTGCGCGGCTTCGGCCTCGCGCCCGGCGTCGAAACGCTGCTGTGGGCGGGAATCACCGCGGTCGTCGTGGCTGTCGCGGTGCTCGTGGCCCGGCGGACCCGCGACGACCTCGTCGCACTGTTCGTCATCGCGGGTGCCGGGCTGCTGGCCTCACCGGTCTCCTGGCTGCACCACTGGGTGTGGTGCGTGCCGGTGCTGGTGTTCCTCGCCCTGCGCGGCAACGCCTGGCCCGCCTTCGCCGCCGTGTTCCTGGTGTTCGTGACCCGTCTGCACGAGTTCGACACGTACGTGTGGCTGACGGTCCTCGCGTTGGGAGCGCTGGCGTTCAGGCCGGTCGACCGCGGACAGCACCGTCACGAGGTGAGTGTCAGAGCTCCATCTCCTCGTGCCAGTCGGTGAACGGGTCCGCGAAGTCGAGCTCGCTGACCAGCGCGAGCTCCTCGTCGGTGACCAGGGCCGACCGCAGCGCCGCGGTGATCTCGGCGGCGTCGGCGAACCTGGTGATCACGACGAGCTCCTGGTCGCGTTCGCCCTCCCACGGCCCCAGGTTGCCCACGCGCAACCCGCCGCCCGCGGACTCCAGCCACAGCGCCGCGTCGGGCTGGCTCGCCACCCACACCCGGCCGCGCACGCGCACCACGCCGTCGAGCAGCACGTCGATGCACTCGTGCAGCCGCATGGGGTGGAACGGGCGCCGGTCGGTGAAGTGGACGACGGACACGCCGTGCGCCGGTTCCAGCGACGGCCGCCCGAACAGCAGCGAACCGAACCCGTCGTCGATCTCGCCCCGGCGCGCTCCGGCGGGAATCGCCGCCAGCAGGTCGACGACGTCGAGCGAGTCCAGCTGCCGGCGTGGGGCGCCGGGCGTGAGCCGGTCCAGCACGGCGGTGAGCACCGGGTCGGCCGGCCCGGTCAGCACCAGCGCGTCGGCGAACTCCGCCTGCCCCACCACGACCTGCGCGACGGTCCGCTCGTCGCCCTCGGCAGCGCGCATCCCGCGGTCGGCCAGCGAGTCGGCGCCGGTCGCGTCGTCGAGCCAGGTGGCGGTGTCGATCACCGTCACCACGGCCTCGACCTCCACCTCGGTCTCGCTCAGCGCGAAGCAGACGGCCTCCGGTTCGAGCATCGGGTCGAGCTGCACGATCACCCGGCCGTCCAGCCCTTCGAGCAGGGGGACGAGATCGAGGCGCAACGTGCACGAGACACACCCGTGCGCGAGCTCCAGCACCGTGAGCCGGCCGTCGGCCCAGCGCCGCACCACCCCGTCGGCCAGGCTGCTCAGATCATGCCTGACCAGCGACGATTCCGGTGCTGCCCGCCAGAGTTCGTCGGCCACGTCGTAGTGGGTGAACCCGGCTACCAATACGACCCGTGCTGCCATGTCCCGCACCCTACATGACAACGATTATCGTTTCTGAACGGACGGGGTGGCGCGGGCGTGACATGATCGAACGATGCAGGTCGAGTTCTGGGCTGACGTCATCTGTCCGTGGTGCTACATCGGCAAGGCGCGCTTCGACAAGGCGCTGGCCGGGTTCGAGCACCGCGCCGAGGTCACCGTGGTGCACCGCGCGTTCGAGCTGGATCCGCACAAGGAGGGCGTCGAGTCCGTGCAGGCCATGCTCGCCGCCAAGTTCGGCCCGCGCGCCGCCGAGATGGAGGACTCCGTCGCCCAGCTCGCGCGCGACGAGGGCCTTGAATACCGGCTGGACCGCGAGGTCGGCAACACCTTCGACGTGCACCGGCTGTTGCACCTGGCGGGGGAGCGCGGCGTCCAGGCCGAGGTCCTCGACGCCGTGCTGCACGCCAACTTCGGGCAGGCGCGGTCGCTGTTCACACCCGAGTCGCTGACCGAGATCGCGACCGGGGCCGGGCTCGACGCCGCCGACGTGAAGACCGTTCTCGAAGACCCCGCGATGTACGCCGACGAGGTGCGCGCCGACGAGCAGCGCGCTCGGGAGATCGGTGTCTCCGGCGTCCCGTTCGTGGTCGTCGCGGGACGTCTGGCGGTGGCCGGTGCGCAGCCGGCCGAACTGTTCGGGCGAGCGTTGACTCAGGCTTGGGAGGCGTGAGGTGGAAGAGACGCCGTTGAAGGTCGAGTCCGAGAACCGCTCCGGCGCGGTCGTGTTGCGCGCCGAGGGCGAGGTCGACTCCTACTCCGCGGAACTGTTGCGCGACAAGCTTTCCGAGGCGTTCCGCGCGGGACTTCCCGTCGTGCTGGATCTCAGCGCGGTCGAGTTCTTCGCGTCCGCCGGCCTCTCGGTGCTGGTGGAGTACCACCTGCTCGGCGAGGACCGCGGCGTCCCGTTGCGCCTGGTGTCGCCCAGGGGCAGCGTGCTGCGCGCACTGCGGGCCACCACGCTGAACGAGACCCTCGACCTGTACCTCGACCTGGACGCGGCGTTGCGCGCCGGCTGACCTGCCGGCCCGGCCGATACCGGACGGGTTCGTGCTGGACCGCACCAAGGTCGTGGCGGCGCTCGCGGCGGGCCTCGTCTGCGGCCTCGCCGTCACCCTGACCGGCCACGGCGAGTTCGGCCTGCTGGTCGGCTGGGACGTCGCGACCCTGGTGTACCTAGTGCGGGGGCGTTGGCGAGCCTTGTGTCCGTGGGGGCTTCGTACTGGCTCGTGCATCGGCATGACGTTCCAGGTGTCCGACACGAGCCTGTCCGGCCGCGAGATGCGCCGCACGGCACTGAAGCACGCCCTGCTGTCGTACCTGTTCGGCACCGGCGTGCTGGCCACGACGACCAACCTGGTCGCGAGCTCAGCAGCCAGTGATCACGCCGGGTGCTCCGCGATGAGCACCAAGGCGTCGAGCACCCGCCACCAGTCGTGCTCGCTCGCCTCGTGCCCGAGCGCCTCCGTGAGCAGGACGCACGCGCTGATGAGTCGCGCGGCCACGTCCTGCGGATCCTGACCCGACTTCTCGGCGAGAGCGGCGACGGTCGCCCGGAAACGCTTGCTCCTGCTCAACTTCAGCACGCTCGGAGGCGTGGGCGCGGCCGTCACCGGCGGATCTGAGGAGAACCCGATCGACAGCTCGGTGCCGAGCGCGGACGCGAGCCTGCCCAGCGCGTTCGTCGTCGGATTCCCCCGGCCGTTCTCCAGGTTCGCGATGTAGGGCACGGACAGCCCGGCGTCGGCGGCGACCGAGGCGACGGTACGGCCCGACGCCTGCCGCAGCGCGCGCAGTCTCGGCCCGATGGGCTCGTTCGGCACGAACACTCCTATCTTGACAGAACACTTCGATCGACGCTCTTATTCTGTCAGGCTACTACCTGGGGGTGGGCGGTGCTCGAAGCGCTGAAGGTGCGCGATTTCCGGCTGCTGTGGACCGGGCGAACGGTGAGCCTGCTCGGCTCGTGGCTGCTGGTGATCGCGATCCCGGCCCACGTGTACGCGCTCAGCGGCTCCCTGCTCGCGACCGGTCTCACGCTGGTCGCCGAGTACCTGCCGCCGTTGCTGCTCGGCCCGATCGCGGGCGTGGTGGCCGACCGCTGGGACCGCAGGCGGGTGATGATCACCGCGGACCTGTTCCGCGCCGCCGCGGTCGCGCTGATGCTGTGCGCGACGGCCGGGCACTCGCTCTGGCTGGTCTACGCCGCGCTGGTCGCGGAGAGCACCGGCGCCGTGCTGTTCCGCCCGGCAGCGCAGGCGCACGTCCCGGCCATCGTCGGCACCGGCAGCGGCTTGAGCAGCGCGAACTCGCTGAACGCCGCCGTCGACGGCACGGTCCGCCTCGTCGCGCCACCACTGGGCGCGGTGATCCTGACCTTCGCCGGCTTCCAGGCGCTCATCTGGATCGACGTCGCGAGCTACCTCGTCTCGGCGGCCGTGATCGCCTCGACCACGCGCACCACGGCGAAGGCGGCGGACAAGCGGGTGCCGGCCGATCTCGCCGGTGGCTGGAAGGTGTTGCGGGGCTTGCCGATCGCGATGGCTCTGCTGCCGTTGACGGCGGTGTTCCTCGCGGCGAACGCGGCGCTCAGCGCGTTGCTCGTGCCGTTCGGCATCCGGCAACTCGGTGGCAGCGAACAGATCGGGCTCGTGGTGTCCGCACTCGGCATCGGGTTCCTGCTCGGCGCGGTGGCGATCCGCGGGCTGGTCGACCGGGTGCGGCCGCGGTTCCTGCTCGCGGCGAGCCAGCTGGCCACCGCCGTCGCGTTCCTCGTGCTCTTCGGCTCCACCTCGTTGGTCGTCGCGTTGCCCGCCGGTGTCGCCATCGGCGTGTTCGGTTCGATGACGCTCGTGACACCGCAAACGGCGTTGCAGCGGGCAGTGCCGAACGAGGCGCTCGGCCGGATCAGCGCGGTGTTCCTGACGGCGGAGGCGCTGGCGACGTTGATCGGCGCACTGGCGGGACCGCTGCTCGCGCAGACGGTGTCGCTGTCCGCCGCCGTGCTGGTCGCCTGCGTGGTCACCGCGGGCGGCGCGCTGGCCGGACTGGCGCTGATGCCCCGCGCGGCTCAGGCAGAATGCGTGGTGTGAGCCTGGAGAAGCTGACCGTCGACCTGCACCCGATCTTCCGCAGCGACCAGGACATCGCCCAGGCCGTCCGCAACGCGCTGTTCCGCGCGGCAGGGCAGAAGGTGCCGCTGGTCGAGATCATCACGGGCAAGGGGTCCGGCAAGCTCAAGAGCCGCGTGCTCGCGATGTTGAAGCAGCCGCACGTGAAGAAGTTCTACCGGAGGGTGGAGGTCGCGCCCGGCAACGACGGAATGGTGCTGGTGCACCTCAGGTGAGGCTCAGCCCCGGCTGGTGCGCCGCATGACGCGGTCGAGCAGTTCCGCCTCCTCGTGGCTCTCCTCGCCGGACGCGGTGAGGGCGAGCAGGAAGATGATGATCACACTGACGCCTGCCCCGCCGATGATCAGCGACGTGATCAGCTCCTGCGAGTTGCCGACGACGATCGACGCGCTGTGGTCGTGGGCCATGCTCATGGCGTACATGCCGGTGTAGTGCATGCCCGTGACGGCGACTCCCATCACCAGGGCGGCGCCGATGACGGCGAACAGGCCGCTGACCTTCCGCGTGAACCACAGCGCGACGGTCGAGGCGACGACGGCGATCACGATGGACAGCGCCACGAGACCGGGGTTGTAGCCGATGTCGGCGTTGATCACGATCGCGGACATGCCGGTGTAGTGCATCGCGGCGACGCCGAGCCCGGTGACGAGCCCGCCCGCGGCGAGTGGCCAGAAGCGCGTGTCGCCGTTGACGCCGTAGCGGCGCACCAGGAACAGGCCGGCGGCGACCACCACGATGGCGACGATCATGCTCAGCAACGTGATCGGGATGTCGTAGGCGACGTTCGCGCCCATCCAGGTGCCGAGCATCGCGGTGAAGTGCATGCCCCAGATGCCGAGCCCGCCGATCGACACCGCGGCGACGCCGATCCACCAGTTGCGCGTCGTCCTGGTCGCGTGTCGTGCTCGTTCCGCGGACAGGAGACCCAGCACGGAGCCGAGGAACGCCACGGCGTAGGCGGCGATCGGCGTGAAGGTCCCCATGTCCATGAGCGAGATGAAAACATTTCAGATCTATCGGACACAAGGCTGTTGTGGACAATGAAATCGAGCAACACGAAGGGCGATCGGCCGAGTACGCGCAGTGCCCCACATATGTCCACAAAGGACTACTGTGGGTCTATGCGGACAGCGGACTGGCCTGCTGGGTGAGCATTCGCCGCGCACGCGGGAAGTCGCGCAGCTGAGCCGCGAACAGTTCCAGCGCGGGTTCCAGCACCTGCGCCGGCACCCCGCGGGCGTCGAGCACGGCGCCGGTCCACAGGAGGAAGTCGCGGAACAACGAGGCGTCGTCGACGTACAGCGCGGTCGCGAGGTAGTCCACGATGTGCGCCAAGTCCTCAGCTGTGTGCTGCCGCTGTACGTCGCTGTAGGACCGCATGGCCGGCACGCGTTCCTCGAGCCCGCGGTACACCGACCGCACGAGGTCGCGCGCGCTGCGGGACACCAGCGTGTACTCCTGGTCGGCCAGGTGCGGCAGGTCGTCGACGGGCTGGTGCGGTGTGCCCGGCGCCGTCAGCGTCCGGGACAGCAGCATGTCCGCCGCGGACCGGGCGTCAGCCGCCCAGGCGTTCGCGCCGAACCGCCGCGCGTAGGAACCGTCCGCGCCGAACGCCGCGCCGCCCACCATCACCGGCACGCCGGTCGCCTGGCACGCCGTCATCGTGGAGTGCGCCACCGGCAGCCGGGTGGCGATCGAGCTCGACAGCGCCACCACGTCCGGGCCCGTGCGGTGCAGGTAGGTGATGAGGTGCGGCGTGGGCACCTGCGCACCCAGGTAGTCGATGGCGAAACCGCGCAACGACAACACTTCCGCGAGCAACCGCGCGGGCAGCGCGTGCCACTCGCCGTCCACGCAGGCCACCAGCACGCGGCCGTGTTCGGGTCGCCGCCGCGGCCGGGTGATCGACAGCGCGGTGACCGCGCGGTCGTTGATGGCGGTGATCGCGTGCTCCTGCGCCACGCTGATCCGGTTCGCGGCCCACTCCCGGCCGACGCGGTGCTGCACCCCGGCGATCACCTCGAGCAGCACGGTCTCGTGGCCGAGTTCGCCAGCGGCCTCGAGCACCACGTCCGTCGCGCGGTGCTCGTCGCCGGCGAACGCGGCCTCCCACAGGGAGTCGACCGCGGTTTCCACCGTGCTCACTGAGTCCTCCTGCGCGGCGCGGTGATCGAGAGAACCGCCATGTCGTCGTGCTCGCCCTGGCCGACCCACTGCGCGGCGAGCATGTGCACGTGCTCGACCAGCGCCTCGGCCGGCATGCCACCGCAGGCCGTCAGGGCGCGGCGCAGGCGGTCCTCGCCGAACTCCTCGTCGCCCAGCGGGCCGCCGTGGGCCTCGGTGATGCCGTCGGTGTAGAGCAGGCACGAGTCACCGGGCGCCAGCACCACCTCGTCGGTCGACGTGATGATCCGCGGCAGGATGCCGACGAGCGTGCCCTTCGTCCTGGCCGCCTCGATCTCGCCGTTCGCCCGCACGATCAGCGGCGGCAGGTGCCCGCCCGAGGTCAGCGTCACGCGCAGGCCGTCGCTCACCGGGCGCACGGTGCCGACGACGGTGGTGATGAAGCGGGACCTGTCCGTCGTGAGCAGTGCCTGGTTGAGGGCGTGCAGCATCTTGTCGTGGTCGGTGACGACCTGCAGGAGCGCGTGCACGGCCGTGCGGACCTTGCCGGTCTGCGCCGCCGCGTCGAGGCCTTTGCCGCAGACGTCGCCGAGCACGACGAACAGCTCGTCGTCCGGCAGCTCGTGCACGTCGTAGAAGTCGCCTCCGACGCGTTCGGTGTCGGCCGCGGGGCGGTAGCGGCCCGCCAGTTCGACGTGCTCGTAGCGGCGCAACGCGGGCGGCAGCAGGTCGCGGGTCAGCCGGTCGGTGATCACGGCCTGCTGGGTGAACAGGCTCGCCGCCGAGATCGCCACCCCCGCCCGCGAGGCGAACAGCCGCGCGAACGCCTCCTCGTCCTCGCTGAAGTGCCCGCTGCGGCGCATGAGGATCAACGCGCCGGCGGGCACGCCGTGACCGGGCAGGGGCGTCACGACGATCGACGCCACGTCGTGCGCCAGCCACTGCGGCGCGGCGGCCGGGTCGATCCACCGCGACGGCACCGGCGGGAACCCGCGCAGCGCCTCGCTGAGCCCGATCACGGCCTCGACGTCGACGTGCCGCAGTTCGTAGGTCGGCGTCTCACCCCGGCGGCAGCGCGTGACGGGATGCCCGTCGCCCGAGCGCGGCGCGATCACCAGGACCTCGTCCGCGAGGTGCTCGGCGGCCATCTCGGCCACGACGGTCATGCACCGCTCGGGGTTGAGGGAAGTCATCAGGGCGCTGGACACCCGTGTGAGCAGCGCGGCCCGTTCCCGTTCCAGCAGCAGGTCGGTCTCGTCGAGCAGCCACCAGGTGACCGAGTCGTCCTCGTTGTCCACCCGATGCGTGGTGTAGGTGCGCTCCGCGATGTGCACGGTTTCGCCGTGCCGCCATTGCGACGGCAGGACCTGTTCGGGGAGGAGGGACTTGGCGGCGTCGTTCATGCCGTGCACCGCACCCACGGCATCGACTACAAGCGCGGGGCACGGCGCACGCAACCAGCTGGAAACCGTGACCACACTCGAATTGTCTCATCGAAAGCCGATCAAGAACAACGTTTGAAACCCGCCCGAGGGGGTAGAAGTCCTCAAAGGACAATCACAGCACCACCTGGCCGGTGATCCCGAGCACGGAGTTCCCGCCCACCCAGATCTCGCCGCGCTCCTGCGAGAGGTGCACCCGGCCCCGGCGGCCGAGCGCGGTGCCCTGAGCCGCGACGTAGCGCTGCTGGGCGATCCCCGCCGGGATGAGCCACTGCGCGATCGAGGCGTTGAGGCTGCCCGTCACCGGATCCTCCTCGAACCGGCCGCCCTCGTTGATGAACGCCCGCACCTCGAACGCCGCCTCGCCTCCGTCCGGGTGCGGCCCGACCACCCCGATGCCCGTGAACTCACCGAACCGCTGGTAGTCGGGCCGCAGAGCCAGTACGGCCGCGGCCGAGTGCAGCAGCACGGCGACCCAGCCCGGCCCGTTGTCGGCCCACTGCGCGCCGGCGATCTCCTCCGGCGTGATGGCCAGCGCCGCGGCGAGGGCCACGTGGTCCTCGACCGGGCCGCCGCGCAGCAGCGGCGGGGCGGCGAACGCCAGCCGTGAACCGTCGCGGCGCACCTCCACCAGACCCGCACCGCACTCCTGCACCAGCCGGTCCGGGTCGCGCGGGGTGTGCCCGGCGGCCAGCCACGCGTGGGCTGATCCGAGCGTCGGGTGGCCCGCGAAAGGCAGCTCGCGGCTCACCGTGAAAATTCGTAGCCGATAGTCGGCGGCGGGGTCTTCCGGAGGAAGCAGGAACGTCGTCTCCGCGAGGTTCGTCCAGTTCGCGAACGCCGCCATTTGCTCGGTGGTCAGGCCTTCCGCGTCGTGCACCACCGCAAGCGCGTTGCCCTTGGTGAACTCGTCGGTGAACACGTCTACCTGGCTGAACGTCCGCATGAGGCCAAACTAGTCAATGGGGCGGGCCTACGTCTGGTGGGCGCATGAGGTGGTGACCGCACACGTGGTGCCGTCCAGTTACCGGCTCTTAACCTCGATCACATGTCCTGCCTGCAATGACGGAGGCGAACACATGCGATTGAGGAACGCGCTCGTGGCACTCGCGGCGGCCACCGGCCTGGCCGCGGCATCCCTGTCGATCTCGCTCGCGGCGGTCCCGCCACCGCAGCCCGGCACGCTCACCAAGTACGACATCACCGGTACCTACGTCAGCGGCGTGTCGTCCGGCGGCTACCTCGCCAACCAGCTCCACGTCGCGTATTCGAGCGTCTTCCAGGGCGCGGGTATTTTCTCCGCTGGGGCCTACGACTGCGCGCAGAACAACGTGAACACCGCGCTGTACGCGTGCATGGACACCTTCCAGGCCCGCAAGACACCCGCGGAACTGGAGCAGCTGACCAGGAACCGGGCGGCGGCGGGCAGCGTCGATCCGCCGCAGAACCTCTCGGGCGACCCGGTCTGGCTGTTCCACGGCAGCGCGGACGACACCGTCGCCCGCGTGGTGAACGACGACCTCGCCACCTACTACCGCGATTTCGGCGCACGGGTCGCCTACAACAACACCACCGCGGCCGGGCACGCCTGGGTCAGTCCGATCGGCCCGAACGCCTGCGGTGCCACAGCTTCGCCGTACGTCAACAAGTGCGGCACCGACGTGGTCAGGGAGATGCTGGCCCACCTGACCGGCCCCGTGAACGCGGCCGCCTCGGCGTTGTCCGGCAAGCTCGTCCAGTTCGACCAGAACACCTACGCCCCCGGTGGCAACGCGGCGTCGATCAGCATGGGACGTGAGGGTTTCGCTTACGTGCCACGGTCGTGCGAAACGGGGCCGTGCAAGCTGATGGTGACGCTCCACGGTTGCTACCAGTACTTCGGGCTGATCGGCAACGCGTTGTTGGACAAGGCATATCTCAACGAGTACGCCGACACCAACAACATGATCGTGCTCTACCCGCAGGCCACCACGATGACCGGAAACCCGCGCGGCTGCTGGGACTGGTGGGGTTACCAGTCGCCTCAGTACGCGCTGAAGACCGGTCCGCAGATGACCGCCGTCGTGAACATGGTCAAGGCGTTGAGCGCCGGAGGACCACCGCCCACCACAACGACCACGACCACCACACCGCCGACCTCTCAGTGCGTCACCGCCAGCAACTACGCCCACACCGTCGCCGGCCGTGCCTACGCCACGCTGGGGCAGACCTACGCGCTGGGCTCCAATCAGCCGCTGGGGCTGTGGAACACCTTCACCACCAGCACGATCCGGCAGACCTCACCGAACCACTGGGTGAAGTGCTGACCGGCTGAGCTCCGGGGTGGCGGCGCGCACCGCCACCCCGGTCCCGTCAGCAGTGGTCGAACGCGTACCCGGACTGGCCGGGCCCGACGAGGTAGCGGTCGCGCAACGTCGTGGTGGCCGGGGTGTCCGGGTCGTTGCACACGTCCTCGAACGTGCCCCGCAGGTCGTCGGTGTACTCGATGTCCATCACGTGCGCGTCGTACACGTCCGAATAGGACGAACACTCCTCCCACCGGTGGCACTCCTCGGAGACCGCGAAGTCGAACCCGACTTCGAAGCGTCCGCGGGAGGCCTGCTCGGCGGAGTTCTTCTGGCCGATCGCGAGGCCCTTGGCGTGGCTGCGGTCGGCGAGCAGCTTCGCGTAGGCGAGGTTGTCGTCCACGCTCAGCCTGCCGTGGGAACGCAGGTACGAGTCGAGGTTGTCCACCTCGACGGCCTTGAAGCCCTTGGCCGCGCACTGGTCGAGGGTGCGGCCGATGATCGAGGCGAGCTCGGTGCGCTTCGCGGCGGTCGACGTGTCGAGCAGGAACTCGTCGGGCCAGTTCGGGTCGATGATCGGCTTGCCGGACGAGTCCTTGAGCACCAGGTGGCCGCGCTGGTTCAGCCAGACGTCGCGGTCCGCGGGCTGCGACTGGAACCCGTTGACGTAGCAGATGTTGTAGAGCCCGGCCGCGGGTGAGGCGGTGCTGTCGCGGGTCACCAGGGTCACGCCCTGTGGCGGCGTGTACGCGGCACCGAGCTGGTAGTCGAGCACTGCGTTCACGGGCGGCAGTTCGACGGCCGCGGCCGTGATGCCGCCGGCCTGACTGGACGAGGCCAGCGGCCCGGCGACACAGGCCGCGAGGGCGAGTGCGGCGAGGGCGGTCCCGGTGAGGGCGCGCGCAGGGGAGGTCATAAGCGCCTGACTCCTTGATCGCTCACGAACGGTGATTGGGTATGAGCGACTGTAGCGAGAAGGCGCCGTGGAGCCGGACCACCCGCCGATCCGAAGGTCCGAAGTGGACTCGTCACGTCCAGCGCGATCGGTGCGTTATGTTGAGCGGATGCGTCAGGAGCACGTCCAGGCCGTGATCACCGACTCCTCGGCACCCCCTGAGGAACTGGACCGGTTGCGCGCGGGCGGCGTCGAGGTGGTCATCGCCTAGATGGGCGCCCGGCGGAGGTTCGCGCGCGACTGGTGGCTTCTGCTGGTGGCACAGGCGATCAGCACCACCGGCACCCAGATCACCGTGGTGCTGCTGCCCGCGGTCGCCATCCTGGCCTTCGGTTCCGGCATCGGCCCGGCGACCCTCCTGCTGGTGGCGGAGTTCCTGCCCGCCGCGTTGCTCGGCCCGTTCGGCGGCGTGCTGATCGACCGGGCCCGGCTGCGTTCCGTGCTGGTGTCGATGGACTTCGTCCGGGCCTGTGCGCTCCTCACCGCGGCCTCCGCCATCGGGTCGGGCGTCCGGTCGGTCTGGATCCTGTACGTCCTCGCGGCCGTGCTGGGCGTCGCGTCGGCGGTGTTCGACTCCGCCGCGGAGACCGCGATACCCCAGCTGGTCCAGGACCTCGACCGGGCCAACGCCACCCGCTCCGGCCTGCTCAACCTGGTCCGCATCGCCGGGCCGGGTCTGGGCGGCCTGATCATCGCGGCGGCGTCGGCTCAACTGGCGCTCCTGCTCAACGCCGTCACGTTCCTCTCCTCGGCCGTCGTCATCGCCGCCGCGACCGCACCCGCGTTGCGCGCCAAAGCCCAGATGAACGGTGCGCGGCCTGTACATCGGCAGTTGAGCGACGCGATCGGCTACCTGCGCAAGGACCTGGTGCTCCGCCGCAGCCTTCTCGGCACCGCGACGCTCAACTTCGCGGGCAGCGGGATCGGCGCGCTCTTCTTCGTCTACGCCTACCAGCAACTCCTGCTGCGGCCCGGTCAGGTCGGCCTGACGATGTCCGCGTTCAGCCTCGGCGCCGTACTGGGTGCGGCAGGCTCGGCCTGGGCGTCCCGGCGGCTCGGCACCGGGCTCGCGTGCGCGGTGTGCGCCTCCGTGGCAGCCGCGGCGCTGTTCCTCATCCCGGCGGCGGCTCTGGGCAGGCCCTTCGAAGTCCTGCTGGCGTACCAGTTCCTCTTCGGCGCCGCGGCCACCGCGTGGGCGACGATCCTGCTGTCCCTGCGGCAGCGCCGGACCGAGCCCGCGATGCTCGGCCGGGTGAGCGCGCTGATCAACGCCGTCACCGTCGCCACCGTGCCGTTCGGTGCCGTCGCCGGCACGGTCCTCGCCGAGACCGCGGGGCTGACCCCGGCGATGCTGGTGCTCGCCGTCGTCGCCGCTGCCACGCCGGCGTTCTACTGGACGAAGGGCTTCCGCACCGCCGAGCCCATAAGGTGATCGCATGACGGGCACGGACTGGCTTGCCTCACTGACCGCTGACGGCGTCGAGCTCGGGCGGGTCAGCACAGCGGAGCGTGTCGCCGACTTCGTCCGGACCCGTGTCCTGGAAGGCGATCTCCCGCCGGGCACCCGTCTGTCCGAGGAGGCACTGCGCACCGCGCTGGGCGTCGCGCGCAACACGCTGCGGGAAGCGTTCAGGCTCCTCACGCGCGAACGTTTGCTGGTGCACGAGCACAGCCGAGGCGTCTTCGTGCGCACGCCGGACGTGGCGGACATCGTGGACCTCTACGCCGCCCGGCGGGTGATCGAGGGCGGTGCGCTCGCCGCGTGGTCCACAGCGCCGGAGGAGAAGCGTCAGGCCGTGCGCGACGCCGTGCGGTTCCAGCAGGAATCCGCACGGGCGGAACGCTGGAGCGACGTCGCCACCGGCAACATGCGGTTCCACCTCGCGATCACCGGCCTGGTGGGCAGCGCGCGCCTCGACGAGGAGGTTCGGCGGCTGCTCGCGGAGATGCGCCTGGTGTTCCACCACATGGGCGACGAGCGCGAGTTCTACGAGAACTACGTGCAGCTCAACCGCGACATCCTCGAACTCGCCGACGGTGGTGCCGCCGGCGAGGCGGAAGAGGCGCTGCGGAAGTACTTCGACATCGCCGAACAGCACCTGCTCAGGCGAATGCGCTCCCACGGCTAGCCGCATCGCCCAGCTCCTCACCACGCGCTGACCAGCGATCTTCGCCAGCGGCCGAAGCAACCTGAACGGTTTCGGCGCGCGTTGGCAAAGACGGGGTGTAAGGCGAAGCGAACCCGAGGAGCTTCATGTCGTCGTCAGACGCGGAACTGATCGGCAGATCGCTGAGCGGAGACACCGATGCCTTCGTCGAAGTGGTCAGCCGGCACGAGACCGCGATCGGGAACTACCTCGCGCGCCGAGTAGGACGTCAGACCGCCGAGGACGTGCTCGGTGAGGTGTGGGTGGCGGCCTTCGAGTCCCGGGCGAGCTACGACCGCTCGTATCCCGGGGCCCGGCCCTGGCTGTACGGCGTCGCGCTGAACAGGCTGCGGCGGCATTGGCGGTCCGAACCGGCGGAAGAGCCGGCCTCGGACATCACCCGCTTGGCGAACGAATGGGACCCCTGGCCCGAAGTGGACGCCCGCGTGGACACGCAGGCACTGCTGCGGCAGGCACTGGCACGGCTCAGGCCGGACGAGCGCGAAGTGCTGGGCCTGGTCGCCTGGGAGGACCTGACGGTCGCCGAAGCAGGACGGGTGCTCGACATCCCGGCGGGCACGGCCCGTCGCCTGCTGCACCAGGCGCGCAACGCGTTGCGTGACGCCCCCGAGGTCGTCGCGCTGCTGCAAGTCCCGACAACGTGAAAAGACACCCCATGGATGAGATGGATCTGATGAAGAAGATGCGTGACGTGCCGTCCCCACGCCCAGAGGCGTACGACCGTGCTCGCACGGCGCTGAGCACCGCGATGGCCGAGCCCACCGCCACGGTCGTGCGGCCGAAGCGCTGGTTCTCCTGGCCCAGGGCCGGTATCGCCGCGGTCGGCGCGGCAGCCGTGGCGACGGCGGTGGTGATGGGCACGACGGGCGGTACCGTCCCGCCCGCCTCCCCGGTCGCGGCCCCACAGGTGGTCGACTCCCCGTTGGTGAAGCTGGCCTCCGACATCAAGGCGGGTGCGCAGCCCGGTGACGCGTCGCTGATCATCCGCTCGACGATCGCGCCGGACAACTCGCCGTACGTCGTCTACACCGTCTACACGGACAAGGGGCAGACCTTCCACGGCGACTCGGCGAAGACCCTGTCGGCCTCGGTCGCCAAGGGCGAGAACCAGGCGACCGAGTACGACGCGACCGTGATGGCGGCCGCCCGTCTCGCCGCGAACGGCGACCTCGAGCAGGCCAAGAACGCGATGGTCAACGTCTCGCCCGGCTGGGCGCTCGGCAAGAGCACCGCCGAGCAGGAGAAGGAGTGGGCGCAGCGCCAGGAGGCGACCGCCGAGGTCTACCGCCTGAAGGGCCTGCCGGTGCCCCCGCCCAAGCCGCGCCCGACCGGCAAGGAGCTGGAGGACGGCGTCAACAACGCCCTGTGGAGCAACACCACGTACGCGTTGTTCATCGGCGCGGCCAACGCCGAGGTCCGCGCGGGCGTGCTGAAGCTGCTCGCCACGATCAAGGACGTCACCATCGGCAGGACCGACGCCGAGGGCCGGCCCGCGCTGACCCTCACCGCGGGCCCCGCCCTGCAGGGCGGAACCGGTACGCACGTGCTGACCGTCTACGCCGACAACGGCCTGCCGATCCGTTCCGAGGTCATCCCGGCGCCGGGATCGGACAGCAAGCCCTCGGTGGCGAACTACAAGTCGTCCCGCGTGAACCTCGCCGACGTGGCGGCGGGCAAGATCTGACCACTTGGTCCTGAGAGGACCGAGGAACGCCTCGGTCCTCTCAGGACTGTCCGGTCGCGAACTTCTCCGCCCCCAGCACGTCCAGCAGCGCCAACGCCTCCGCGTCACGCGATCCCGGCGGTGCGCTGTAGAGCACGAGGTGCTGGTCGCGGTCCGTGAGCGCGAGCGAGTCGCAGTCGACGGTGATCTCGCCGACGCTCGGGTGCTGGAAGGTCTTCGTGAGCACCACCGCTGCCTGCACGTCGTGCCGCTCCCAGAGCCGGGCGAACTCGGGACTGCCTTCGCGCAGTTCGTCGACCAGCTCCGACACCGCGGGATCGGCCGGGTACCGCGCGAGCGTGCTGCGCAGCTGCATGACGACGTGGTGCCGGAACTCCGCGGCATCCGAAACGCCGTACAGCGGCCGCTGTTGCAGGAACGCCAGGCGTGCGAGATTGCGCTCCCGCGGTTCGAGCTCGCGGAAGTCCTCCATCAACGCGGCCGTGAGATCGTTGCACGCCAGCACTTCGAACATCGCCGAGGTGACGAACCCGGCCGTCCGCGGCAGCCGTTCGAGCAGCGCGAGGATGCTCGGCCGGACATCGCGCCGAACCCTGCCGTTGCGGCTGGGCGCCGTTCCCGCGAGCACGTGCAGGTGGTCGGACTCGGCGTCCGTGAGCCGCAACGCCGCGGAGATCCCGGCGAGCACCTCGGCGGACGGCCGCGGCGCCCGGCCCTGTTCGAGCCGGACGTAGTACTCGGTGGAGATGTGCGCGAGCACGGCCACCTCCTCCCGCCGCAACCCGGACGTCCGCCGCCGCGGTCCCGCGGTCAACCCGACGTCCTCCGGCCGGAGCCGCTCACGACGGCTGCGCAGGAACGCTCCGAGCTGCTGCTTGTCCATACCCCGAGTATGGGCCGCGGGTGGCGGCCCAGCCTGGTACAGCCTGTGCCTGCCTCCGCCGCCGGGCACGACCGACGCTGGTGCCATGACGAACACCAGCGGACTTCTCACCGGCAAGATCGTGCTCATCACCGGCGCCAGCCGGGGCATCGGGGAGGCCGCCGCCCGGCTCTTCGCCGAGGAAGGCGCCTCCGTGGTGCTGGCCGCCCGCAGCACCGACACCCTGACCCGCATCGTCGCCGAGATCCGGGCCAAGGGCGGCACCGCCGACGCCATCACGCTGGACCTCACCGACCGCGCCGGCATCCGCACCGCGATCGACCAGGTCGAGGAGCTGCACGGACGCCTCGACGGAGCGTTCAACAACGCCGCGGTCGTCCAGCAGCCCGGCCCGCTCGACACGACCAGCGACGACGAGATCGACGAGCAGTTCGAAGTGAACTTCCGCGCCCACTGGACCGCCATGACCGCCGAGGCCGCTCTCATGCGGCGGCACGGCGGAGGCGCGATCGTGAACACGTCGAGCATCGGCAGCCGCCGCGCGAACCCGGTCCTGCCCGCGTACGGCGCCATGAAGCGCGCACTCAACAGCCTCACCGAGAGCGCGGCCGTGACGTGGGCCAAGGACGGCATCAGGGTCAACGGCATCACCCCCGGCGGCACCGCGACGGCGATGATCGACCAGTGGGAGGCCGCGACCCCCGGCATCCGCGCGCACATCACCGCCACGAGCCCGGCGGGGCGCATGGCCGAGCCGCGCGAGGTCGCAGAGGTGGCGGCGTGGCTGCTGAGCGACCGGGCGTCGATGGTGAACGGCGCGCTCGTGCCGGTGGACGGCGGCGCGGGTGCCTGACGGCACTCCGTCGGTTTCGAGCTCCGGCGTGCGCGGAGCTTCGGTCCACGCACGTTCGTGACGGTGGGCGGTGACCTCGACGAACGCACGGGTCGCCGCCACCGTGGACGGCCGCTCGCACAGCGCGTCACCGGCGCCGGGGCCTCGGCGCCGTCCTCCCTGACCGGCCAGCGGCACCGGCGCGCGTCCGGCCTCACATCAGGTCCGCACCTCGGCGTCGCGGCGTCCTCCACGGGCCGGAACCGCTCCTCCGGTCGCGGCGTGCTGGTACACGGCCATCGCCTCCTTCGCGAGCCGGCTTCGCGAGTAGCGGCCGAGAACGCGGTCGCGAGCGGCGATGCCGAACTGCTCCCGTCGCGTCTCGTCGGCCAGCAACGCCTTCAGGCATTGCGCCAGCCGCCGGCCGTCCCGCGGCGGGATCAGCAGGCCGGTCACGTCCGGCAGCACGACGTCGCTCAGCGCCCCGACCGCCGTGGCCACCACGGGGACACCGCAGGCCATCGCCTCGAGTGCCGCGCTGCCGTACCTCTCGACGGCCGGTGCGCACACCGCGACATCGGCTGATCTCAACAATGCCGGCCGATCGGTGCGTGGAACCGCGTTCGCGTCGACCAGCTCGACATGATCCATTGAGGACACGACGGCATCGACCGCCGCGGAGCTGGTGCCGTGAGCCAGTTCTCCGGTCACCACGACGCGCATTCGTCCATCGTGGACCGCGATCGGACCGTCCGGGGTGAAGAAATCGGAGTTCACACCACTGGGCACCACGGACAGCTGGGAGCGCCGCACTCCCAGTTGTGACAGCTGTGCCGCTTCCGCCGAACTGGTCGCGGTGATCCACGCCGCTCGCCGCGCGATGAGCGCCTCGGCGTCGGAGCGCTGATCCATCCCGGTCTCGCCGAAGCCGTGATAGGAGTGCACCACCGGAATCCGGATGCGATGCGCGGCGATCACCGATACCAGCCCGGACGTCCAGTGGTGGGAGTGCACCACGTCCGGAGGCCGCTCCCGCCACTGATCCGCGAGGAACTCGGTGAAATCACCGAGATGTTCCACGAGCTCGTTCTCCGCGAGTGCGCGAGGGGGTCCGGCGGGAACATGCACGACGTCGTAACCGTCGTCCGCTCGGAGAGTCGTCGGCGACGTGGAATCGTCGCGCCGCGTGTAGACGACCGGTTCGTGCCCCGAAACGCTCAACCCCGCGCACAGCTCCGCCACGTGCGCGCCCTGTCCACCGTTTTCAGGGAGTGGACCTGCCTGTACCGACACCATCGCGATTCGCATTCGCCCCGCCGCATCCTCGACGTCTAGCGCGACTCCGAGCTGCCGGCTCAACTCGACCAGTTCCGGTGGTGAATAGATCGACCGTATTGCCTGCCGGCGGCGGCGACAAGAGAGCGCAACCGGCGTCGTCCACCTCCGGGGCCGGAAGGCGAGTGCGTGCCGCCGCAGCGAAGATTTCGTCGGAACAAGACGAATGCGCTGGTCAGGGCAGCTTCGGCGAGTGAGTCGGGCCATCGCGGGTCAAGACTCGGGAGCTGACGCGGCAGGCATTCACCCGATAGCAGGATGCGAGCGTGGAATACGCGTGTTCTGCCCAGCTCAACGGCTGACAGCGCTCTAAACACAACTAATCGAGCATCACTCGATGGTGTGACATGAGGCTGCTGTGTTCACACCTTCGCGTGATTGCTCATTTGGACTATTCTTGATTGTTTGGATACGGTCCTGTCGGACTTGCGACGGGCACGTTGCCGACGCAAACCTTTCTTGACAGGTCAAACAAGGAGATTTCTGTGCTGAAGAAGGCAGGGGCGGCCGTCGCAATCGCGGGCGCTTTCCTCGGTATTGGTTCCACGGCGCTGGCCGATGCCCCTGAGCTGGACATCACGGACCAGGTCGGCCTCGTCGACCTGGACGACTCCGAGGTCGCCAGCGATCTGAACGCCTGCTTCATCGACGTCAACGTCATCGCGGTGCCGGTGCTGTCGGACAACGACAGCGGCCTGTGCGCCAACCCTGACGACAAGTGACGTGAGACGGCGCCCCCTCTGAGGCGACGCGCCGTTCTTTCGCAAGAGGAGCGGAACGGGCAGGGATGCCGGTTCCGTTCCTCTCCTTGTTGCACGTGCGGATCAACAACTGCCTCGTAGGAGAAAATCGTCATGCTGAAGAAGGCTATCGCCGCGGCTGCTGTGGGCGCGGGTTTCCTGATGATGGGCACGCCCGCTTTCGCGACCCAGGGCGGCGCGATGGATGACATGATGGATCTCGCTTCGAAGTACGACCACGACCACCAGGTCGGCCTCGTGAACATGGAAGACTCCGAGCTGCTCAGCGACATCAACGTCTGCCACGTCGACGTGAACGTCATCGCGGTGCCGATCCTCTCCAACAACGACAGCGGATTGTGCGCGAACCCCGACATCGAGATCGAGGACGTGCACCACCACCACCACGAGGACGACTCGGACCGCTGACTCGCGGCACATCACGTGAAGTCGCCGACGTACTGGCTCCTACCGGTTGATCACTTCGGGGGCCGGTACGCCTGACGCGGCGCGCGTGGTGGCGATGTGTTCTCCCGTGAAGCGCCCGGCTGCGACAAGCAGCCGGGCGCTTCACCGCATATCCGGTTGTCGTTGCGCCGCAAGGGTTTGCCGGCAGCGCTCACATCACCTCTTCTAGCGGTTTAGGCGGGTTGTCACGTGATCTGTCATCTCTGCTGTTCACCATGGTCCGCATGACCAGGACACCGATCTTCGACGAGCTCTACGCCAAGTACGTGGGCGCGCCCGCGAGAGACGCGACGGCGCCCCAGTGGCCAGGTGAGACCGACGACGTGCGAACCGCGGTCGGCACCGTCACCGCCGGTTCGCCCGAACCGGCCGGTTCACCGAGCCATCGACGTCCGATGTAGAGGACCGGGATGAAGCTCAAGTGGATCAGCCTGGTGTGCGCGGCGCTCGCGGCAGCCGCCTCCACGACGCCGGTGGCCGCAGCGGATGGCCGGCCGCTGGCCGAGCGCCTGCGCGAGGTGATCGTGGCGCAGAACTTCAAGGACGTCGTCGACCTGACTCCGCCCGGCACGCAACCGTTGGCGCAACAGGAGATGTACGACCCCTCACCTGCCGAGCTGATGAAGCGGGCCCGCACGCGCGCCGACGGCAGACCTCTGCACCAGACGCCGAACCTGGACGTGGCGATCATCAAGCTCGACGCTGCCGGCCGGGCGGCGGACGTGGCGAACGTACTGCTCAGCCCGCAGCACCCGAACGGCGTGGTGGTGCCGGTCCAGCCCCAGGGGCTGTCCACCGACCAGGTCCGCTATCGCTGGTGGGACAACGTCGAGTGGGACACCAGCGGCGTGGGCACTCGGGACGTGGTGCCAGGCCGGGAGAACGCGCCGATCGACTTCTCCTCGCCGTACCCGGCGTCCGTGCTCAAGCTGCTGGTGGGCTTCGGCGTGCTGCGACTGGTGGACCTGGGCAAGATCGATCTCGACGCCGACTACGCCTTCGACCCGAACCCGGCGAGCGAGGCGTGCGGCGGGCCGACGGTGAAGAAGATCCGGCAGCACTTCGACGAGATGATCACGAAGTCGCAGAACGAGTCCACCTGCTCGCTGGTGAAGCTGCTCCACGACCTGAACGCGTGGGATCAGGTCAACCGGACGTTCGCGGAGCTGGGAATGCCGACGCTGATGGTCACCAGGACGAATCCCGGCAACGGGGGCGGCTGGGGAGGCGCCAACATGAGCGGCCTCGACACCGCCAAGCTCCTGCTGCTGGTCAACGGCGGCGAGGGCGTGCTGTGGATCACGAGCGAGGGCAAACCGGTCACCGCCGACGAACTCTCACCGTCGTCGCGGAAGTTCTTCCTGGAGACCCTGGCGGGCCAGGGCCACAACGAGATGCTGTCCACGTCCAACTGGTGCGGGCGCGGCTACCCGGTGCAGGGCATCCCGCAGCAGGTGCCGTCACGCTGGATCGAGCCGGACGGCACCGTGACCGTCGGCGACGCGATCTACGACCGTGACGTGCGTCCGTGCAACGAAGCCGCGGAGGTGACGTTCGCGCACAAGACCGGCTGGACCGCCAACGCGGGTTCCGACGCGGGCATCGTGAAGTCGTTGCCCGGGAAGAACAAGCGTGACTACATCGTCGTCGTGTTCGGCAACCTGGGCATGGACTACGTGGACGCCGTCCGTCCGGCGGACCCGCCCGGCGTCTTCCCCGTCCTGTACACGCAGAAGTACGCCCAGCTCGGCAAGCAGATCGATGTCATCCTGCAGAGTTCCTGACCTGGTCCGGGAACGGCACAGTGACGCGATCGAGGATTGAGGTTCGGCTGCGTGGGCACCCAGAGACAGATGTCGCACCTGAGAGTCAGGTGTCGGGGAAGGACGACATGGGCACCGACGACAAGTTCGACGCCAAGGCCGACCAGCTCAAGGGCAAGGTCAAGGAAGGCGTCGGCGACGCGACCGACGACCCGGGCCTGCAGGCCGAGGGCCAGACCGACCAGAGCAAGGGTCACCTCAAGGAGGCGGCCGAGAAGGTCAAGGACGTCTTCAAGAAGTGACCTGAGAACTCGGAGGGGTGCGTGCATCAGGCGATGCACGCACCCTTCTTCGTTTCGCATCCTCCGATCGGAGGATGGAGGGGCTCTACCGCGTCCGCCGTGATCCCCGCCCGCGTGGTCGATCCGGCGCGGCGCTGCAAGCCGCAGGCTTCGGGGCATGACCCTGATCGAGGTGCAGCGCCCGGCGCGGATCTCCCACATCGACAACCTCCGCGTCTTCCTGACCCTGCTGGTGGTCGCGCACCACTCCGCGGCTCCCTACAGCAATCTCGACGCCTGGCCGAAGTGGCAGCACCCCGCTCCGTCGTCCGCGGCGGAGCCGTTGGACCTGCTGCTCCTGGTCAACCAGACGTTCTTCATGGGGTTCTTCTTCCTGCTGTCCGGGTATTTCGCACCCGGTGCGGCCGACAGAAGAGGCCCGCGCAAGTTCGCGGCCGAGCGTCTGAAGCGGCTCGGGATCCCGTTCCTCGGGTTCATCGTGCTGCTGCGCCCGTTCTTCGTCCTGCCCGACTACGTCACCCTCCCGGCCGCGACCCGGCCGTCGTTCGCGGTCTACTACCTCACCACCTGGGAGGTCGGGCCCGCCTGGTTCCTCGAACTGCTGCTGCTCTTCTCGCTCGCGTACGCGCTGTTGCGGCACCTGCGCGCGACCGCGGGACCAGTGCCGTCACTGCCGTTGCGGTGGCGGGACCTGCTCGCCTTCGTGCTCGTCCTCAGCGTGGTCACCTATGCGTGGCGGATTTTCGTCCCGCACGGCACCAAAGAGCCGCTGCTCGGCCTGCCCAGCCCTGCCTACCTGCCGCAGTACGTGCTGCTCTTCGCCGCAGGCGTCGCGGCGTACCGCCACCGCTGGCTCGCGACGCTTCCGCGGAGGTCGGGCTGGTTCGGCGTGCTCCTGGTGGTGGCGTCGCTCGTGCCGCTGGCACTCGGCGGCTACCGGGGCTTCGGGGCGTCCGGTGCCCTGGCCGGTCACGACCTCGCCCACCTGGCGCTGGCCCTGGCGGAGTCGTTGTTCGCGGTCGGCGTCGTCCTGGTCCTGCTCCGCGTGTTCGAACGCTTCGCCGCCGGCACGTCGCGGTTCAGCCGCTACCTCGCCGACAACGCCTTCGCCGTCTACCTCGTGCACGCGCCGGTCATCGTCGGAGCCGAAGCGGCATTGCACTCACTCGACGCGGGACCCGTGCCGGAGTTCCTGCTGACCCTGGTGATCGCCGTGGTCGCGAGCTGGGCGATCTCGGGCGCTCTGCGCCGTGTGCCCGCCGTGCGGGCAACGGTGTAGCCGGGCGCGGGCGTGCGATCATGCAGGTCGTGGGCGTCGAGGCCGAGTTGCGCGAGGAGTTCGACCGCTGGGAGCGCAAGGAGACCGCGGTCCTGAAGGTGCTCCCGTACCCGTTGCTGGCGGTCAGCATCGTGTTCGCCCTGCTGCAGCCGCTCTGGGACGCAACGGTGCACCTCCCGTGGGTGCTCGGGCTCTCGGCCCTGCTCACCGCGTGGGTCGTCTGGTTCCACACGTTCCGCCCGGACCTGCACGGCAACGGCCCGGTGATGGGCGTGTACTACACGGGGCTCGTGGCGTTGACCGGCTGCCTGGTGCTGCTCACGCCGTGGTTCGGCTTCTTCGCGTTCGTCGGCTACGTCCACGCCTTCCAGTACCTGAAGGGCCGGTGGCGTTACGTCGGCGTGGCGGTCACGTCCGCGGTCTCGGCGGTCTCCTACGTGGGCGGGTCGGACAACATCACGGCCGACGAGTGGTGGAAGTGGCCCGCCGTCAGCGCGCTCACCACGGTGATGGCCACGGCGGGCTTCCACGCCGACGTGATGTCCGACCGGCGCAACCACCGGCAGAAGCGGGCGCTGGCCGAGCTGCACAGGGCCAACGCCGAGCTGGAGACCGCCTTGGCGGAGAACGCGGGACTGCACGCCCAACTGCTGGTGCGCGCACGCGAGGCCGGCGTGCTCGACGAGCGGCAGCGGATGGCGCGGGAGATCCACGACACCCTCGCCCAGGGCCTGGCCGGCATCCTCACCCAGCTCCAGGCCGCCGAGCAGGCGGCGGACGAACCGGCGGTGTCGCGCCGGCACGTGGCGAACGCGATGGACCTGGCCCGCGAGAGCCTCGTCGAGGCCCGCCGGTCGGTGCACGCGGTGGGACCGTCCGCGCTGGCGGACTCCCGCCTCCCGGACGCGATCGGCGACGTGGCCAAGCGCTGGTCGGAGGTGAACCGCGTCGAGGCGGTGCTGACCACGACCGGCGACGCCCGGCCGATGCACACCGACGTCGAGGTGGCACTGCTGCGCACCGCGCAGGAGGCTCTCGCCAACGTCGCGAAGCACGCACGAGCCGGTCGCGTCGCCCTGACCCTGTCGTACATGGAGGACCTGGTGACGCTCGACGTGCTGGACGACGGAGTGGGCTTCCTGCCCGGCGCCGAGCGAGCAGGCGGCTCCCCGGACGGGGGCTTCGGCCTCGCCGGCATGCGGCAGCGGGTGCAGCGCCTCGCGGGCCGGCTCGACGTCGAGTCCGAGCCAGGCGCAGGCACCGCGATCACGGTGACGGTGCCGGCGATCCCCGCCGGGAGCACGAGTTGATCTCACTGCTGATCGTCGACGACCACCCGGTGGTGCGGGACGGGCTGCGGGGCATGTTCGGTGCCGATCCGCGCTTCGAGGTGGTCGGCGAAGCCGGTGACGGCGCGGAAGCGGTCGCGGCCGCGGAGCACCTGCGCCCCGACGTGATCCTCATGGACCTGCGGATGCCCGGCACCGACGGCGTCGCCGCCATCAGGGAGCTGGTGAAGCGCGGGGTGCCGTCCCGGGTGCTGGTGCTCACCACGTACGACACCGACAGCCACGTGCTGCCGGCCATCGAAGCCGGCGCCACCGGCTACCTGCTCAAGGAGGCGCCGAGGGAGGAGCTCGTCCGCGCGGTGGAGGCCGCGGCACGCGGGCAGGCGGTGCTCTCACCCACCGTCGCGACCCGGCTCCTGGGCCAGGTGCGCAAACCGGCTCCGGCACCGCTGTCCCAGCGCGAACGGGAAGTGCTGGAGCTGATCGCCCAGGGCTCGACGAACCGCGAGGCGGCGAAACGGCTCCACATCAGCGAGACGACGGTCAAGACGCACCTGCTGCACGTGTACGCGAAGCTGGGCGTCAACGACCGGGCAGCCGCCGTGGCCGCCGCGTTCTCCCGCGGCTACCTGGAGCCTCGGGACTGACGGCCGGCCACGGGCGAGCCCGGGACTGCGCTGAGTGGTGGGTCGTCACGCCGCTCTCGCCCGATGGTTCAGCTGTCTGCTCGTTCATGGGGAACGTCCGCGGTGGAAGAACACTCAGGGGCGCTCCGGTCACCCCGTTCGGATGCTCCTCCCGGCCGACCGCAACCTGGACGCGTGATGTTCGGTCGCGAACCCGAGGTAGCGCTCAGTCGCTGTTAGCGTACGGAGAGCGACATCTCCGGACCTGGAGGACACCATGAAACGCCTTGTCTCCGCAACGTTGAGCACGCTCGCCGCTACCGCTCTGCTCGCCTCGGTCAGCCCTCCCGCGCAGGCCGCGGCAGGCCGGGTGGCGGTGTTCTCGACCGAGGTCACGCCGGTCAAGATCTACAAGAATCCCAGCGGCTGCAACAAACTCCCGGCTGACGCGCACGTGCTGGTGAACCTGACCAACACCGACGTCCTCGTGCACGCAGACCCGCTCTGCCTGACCCCCGGGCTGGTCGTCGGGGAGGAGCACGGCTCCCACGTCACCCCCGGCAGCGGTGCCTTCTCCGTCAAGGACTGACCCCCTGGTGTGACGAGTCGGAAAGGACACACGTGTCTGTCGATCTTGTCGTGGTCGGCGTCGGCTACGTCGGACTGCCACTCGCCGCCGAAGCCGTCGCCGCCGGGTTGTCGGTGATCGGGTACGACACTTCGGCGGAGGTGGTCACCGGAGTGGCCGAGGGCCGTTCGCACGTGCTCGACGTGTCGCCGGCTCAACTGCGGGCGATGAAGGCCAGGGGTTTCACCGTCACCTCCGATCCGGCGGTGCTGAGCGGTGCCGAGACGATCACGATCTGCGTGCCCACCGGTCTCGATGCCGGAGGCGGGCCGGATCTGGCCGCCGTGCGCTCCGCCGCCACGACCGTCGCCGAACACCTACGGCCCGGCACCCTGGTGGTGCTGGAGTCGACCAGCTATCCGGGGACCACCGACGAGGTCGTCCGGCCGATCCTGGAACGGCACGGGCTGATCGCGGGCGAGGACTTCCCGCTCGCCTACTCGCCCGAGCGGATCGACCCCGGCAATTCGCGGTTCGGCCTGCGCAACACGCCGAAGGTCGTCAGCGGTCACACTCCGTTGTGCGCCAAGCACTGCGCCACGTTCTACGGGCGGTTCGTCGACACGGTGGTGGTGGCGCGCGGCACCCGCGAGGCCGAGATGGCCAAGTTGCTGGAGAACACCTACCGGTACGTGAACATCGCGCTGGTCAACGAGATCGCGATGTTCTGCGACACCATCGGCGTCGACGTGTGGGACGTGCTGCACTGCGCGGCGTCCAAGCCGTTCGGGTTCGCGCCGTTCGTGCCCGGCCCCGGCGCCGGCGGGCACTGCATTCCGGTCGACCCCAGGTACCTGCTGGACAAGGCTGAACGGGAAGGCACCCGGCTGGGCGTCGTGCACGCGGCACGGCGGGTGGACGACCAGATGCCGTCCTACGTGGCCGAACGCGTGACGAGGTTGCTCGCCGAATACGGCAGACCTCTGCGGGGGACGAAGATCCTGCTGCTCGGTCTCACCTACAAGGCGGACGTGCCGGACACCCGTGAGTCCGCCGCGGTGCGGATCGCGCTGCGCCTGCGTGGCCTCGGTGCGATCGTGACCTACCACGACCCGGTGGCCGGTGTGGTGCCCGAACTCGGGCCGGCCGTGGACGATCTCGGCACGGCTCTGCGCACCGCGGACGCCGCCGTGCTGCTCGTCGCTCACCGCGACTACGACCTCGGCCGGCTGGCGAGGACCGCCCGGCTGTTCTTCGACGTGACGGGCCGCGTTCCCGGAGAGGAGGTCGTGCGCCTGTAAGTGCGCCTGTCGCAGGGGCGCCTGCCGGGGGTGAGGCCCGGCAGGCGGACATCAGTTCTTCCGAACTTCCGTACAAGGAGTGTGCCCGAATGACCGCCGCAACGACCTCCACGGCCAAGAACGACCGGCTCAAGAAGCGTTTCGCGAAATGGGATGTCAACAACAACGGCCGGATCGAGAGGTCCGACTACGAGGCCGAGGCCCGCCGGATCATCGACGCGTTCGGCGAGGACGCCGCGTCGCCGCAGGCGCGCGCCCTGATCGACGCGTTCACGAGCATGTTCGAGTACTTGGCGACCAAGGCGGGCGTCGGACCGAACGGCGCGATGTCCGAGGAGCAGTTCATCGAGGTGGCCGAGTCGCAGATCTTCCAGGACGGCGACTCGGGGTTCAACCGGGTCGTCCGTCCCACGATCGCGGCGATCGTCGGGATGTGCGACACCGACGGGGACGGTGAGGTGAGCCCGGCGGAGTTCGGCAAGTGGCTGGACGCCGTCGGAGTCGAGCCTTCCGCCGCCGCGGACGCGTTCCGGAAGATCGACGCCAACGGCAACGGCAAGCTGACAGTCGACGAGCTCGTGTTCGCCGTGCGCGACTACCACATGGGCAAGCTGGACGTGCCGCTGCTCGGCCGCTGACCGCGCGGCGGAACAGGCCCCGGGCGGATTCGCCCGGGGCCCGTTCCGCTGTGTTCAGCTCGACTGGGTGAACCGCACGCCCAGCTCGGGTTTCATGCCGAGATCGGGCCCGGTGCGCAGCTGTGGCACGTGGACGAGGATGTTGTAGTGGTTGGGGAAGTGGCACGCGTCGAACCCGAGCACCGTGCCCACCCGGACCCCGCCGATCCACACCTCGTCACCGCGGTCGATCACGCCCGCGCAGCCGATCTCGGCGAACCCGAGGAAACCGACCCGGTCGATCCGCGCGCCGGGCGTGGTGTCGTCGTGGTCGGTGGTGACCAGCTCGTGCACCTCACCTTCGCGCACGCACCGGCTGGCGAACGGTTCCAGGCTCATGCCGCGGTCGTCGCGCTGGTGCACCAGCACTTTCACGACCGTGGCGGTGATCTCCCGCTTCGGCCCGTCCTCACGCATGCGTCTCCCTCCGATACGCCTCGTCCACAACGGACAGCGCGGCCAGGCCGCCGTCGGACCACGCGGCCCCCGATCGCACCGCCAGCGCGAACTCACGCAGCACGCCTTCGTACTCGTGCCGGAGCGACTCCTTGAACTCCCGGTAACCGGCCAGCATGTCCGCGTGGAGCACCGACCCGTCGGACAGCCGGACCTCGACGTCCTTGACCTCGCCGGAGAACGACCAGTCGAGCTGCACGGTCGCACGGTCGAGCGTCAGCACCGCCTGCCGGTCGACGCCGACGTCGTCGCGGTCGATCCGCACGCCGCGCAGCGTCACCGGCCCGAGGAAGAGCCGGACGAGGTCGAGCGCGTTCGGGCCGTTGTCCGCGACGCAGCCACCGCCGCAGCGCGCCGCGTCGAGGTACCAGCGGTCGTGGCCGACGTGGTCCTCGATCTGTTCGAGGTACCGCACCGTCATCGACTCGATCGTCGCGGCGCCGATCTGGTCGCGCAACGCGAGCACGTTGCTGTTGTAGCGGCGGTGGAACGCGGTGAACAACGCGACCTGCCGCCCGGCGGCCAGCCCGGCCAGGTCACGGCCGTCGGCGAGAGTGGTGGCCAGCGGTTTCTCCACGCACACCGGCAGTCCGGCTTCGAGCACGTCGCGGCACACGATGGCGTGCACGTCGTTCGGCGCGGTGACGACGACCGCGTCCAGCCCGCCCGCGGCGAGCAGCTCGCGGTGGTCGCGGTAGCCGGGTACCCCGTGACCCGCCAGCGCGGCGGGGTCCCGATCGCAGACCGCGGCGAGCGTGAAGTCCGGGGACCTCTCCAGCGCGGTCAGGTAGAAACGGGAGATCACGCCGAGTCCGACGATGCCGAGCCGCATCACGCGGGCACCCCCGTCGTCACCGACCGCAGTTCCTCGAACAACGCGCGCGGCAGGGGCACACCGTGCTCCCGCAACCGCGCCGCTCGTTCACCCTCGTGCCAGCCCGGGTAGGCCACCGGGGCGGCGGGGTCGAGCGCGGGCCAGCCGCGCACCGCGGTGAAGAGCGACGCGGCGTCCGCGGCGAAACCGGTGCGCAGCAGATCCGGCGCGATCGCGACCGCCAGGACGCCGATGTCGTCGTCCCGGTCGCCGTCGGCGGACAACGCGCCGAGCGCCGCACCGGGCACCAGCGCGGCGAGCACCTCCACCAGCAGACCCAGACCGAAACCCTTGTAGGCCCCGGTTTCGGGCTCGCCGCCCAGCCACAGCAGGTGGGCGTCACCCCGGTCGAACGCCGCCGGGTCGGTCACCGGTGTGCCGTCGGCGGCAGCGAGCCAGCCCGGTGGGATCGGCTCGCCCGCGCGAGCCGCGGCGCGCACCCGGCCGGTCGGCACGACGGTGGTGCTCATGTCCAGCACGAACGGGTGCGCGTCGCCGGCGGGACAGGCCAGGGCGAGCGGGTTCGTGCCGAGCATCGGGACGGCGCCACCGGGTGGCCGGGCGATCCGCTGACCGCCGCAGTTCGACGCGATCAGGCCGATCATGCCGTGCGGCACAGCCCTGGCGGCGTGGTGGCCCGCGCACCCGATGTGCGTGGCGCCGCGCAACGACACCATCGCGATGCCGTGCCGGGACGCCCTGGCGCAAGCCAGTTCCACGGCCTGGCTCGCCGACCACAGCCCGAGCGTGCGCCGGGCGTCGACCAGCACGCACGCGCCGAGATCGGTCTGGATCACCATGTCCGCCAGGGGATCCGTGCGGTCGTCGTCGAACAGCGGGAGGTACAACCGGGTCAGGTTGACCAGGCCGTGAGACGTCATGCCGGTCAGCTCGCCGTGGCACAGCGCCTCGGCGGCGATCGCAGCCCGGCCGGCGGGCATCCCCCTGCCGGCGAACACGTCGGCCACTGTGGACAGCAGTGTCCGATAGGGCACCAGAACCGTCATGCTCCTCCATTCCTGGTGAACCGCAACACGATGTCGCGCACGATGTCGCTGAACCGGTCGAGTTCGGCGACATCGGCGAACTCACCACGAGCGTGAGCGTTGTTGGCGCCGAGCGAACCCGGACCGAGCACCGCCGTCCGGGCGTCCGGCACATCGGCGAGCCAGATGGCGTCGCAGGTGAAGGCCGGTTCGCCGGCGGGCCACCGCGGCACGATCGCGTCCAGCAGCGGGATGTCCTGCGGTGGCAGCGCGGGCAACCCGCGCTTAGCCCACCGCAGACTGGTGATCGCCGCGGCGTCGGCGGCGGTGCGGTGGAAGAACGGCACTTCGCGGAAGCGGTCGGAGAACTCGGCGAGCCCGGTCCGCAGGCCGGTCTCCATCGCCGCGCTCATGGTCCGCGCCGAGTCCGCGCAGTCGTAGGCCATGTTGAACAGCAGTTCGCCGCTGCCGTAGACCCGGTTGTGCAACCGGCCGGTGTGCAGCCCCGCCACGCAGACCTGCCCGCGCGGCGCGAGTCCGGCGGCGAGGTGCTGGGCGAGGAACCCGAGCAGCACCGTGGCGTTGTGACCCCGGTGCGGTTCGTCGTCGATCGCGTCGTCGCCGTCGACCCGCACGCTCGCCGTCATGGCCGCGGTGCAGCGCGGCAGGTGCCGCAGCCCGGTCGGCTCGCAGAAGATGTTGAGCCCGCCGTGGAATCCGGCCTCGACGAGCGGCCGGGTGCCGAACGTGCCCATGGCGCCGCCCTCCTCGCCGGACACGGCCTGGATCAGCACTCCGGCGTCGCGGCCGACCGCCGGGTCGGCGGCGATCGCCGCCCGGATCCCGGCCAGCATCGCCACGGCGGGGCCCTTGGCGTCGATCGCGCCGCGCCCGTGGAACCTGGTGCCGTCGAAGCCCTCCGGTTCGAACGGCGCCACGGTGTCGAGGTGCACGTTGAACATCACGGCAGGTTCGGCGGGCCCGAGCCGGAGCACCAGGCTCGGCTGGCAGGCGAGGAACTCCGGCCCCACGTCGTGGAGGACCGACGGCACGTCCGGACGGCGAAGAACCGACGGCGAGGGCGCGGCGAGATGCGCGACGCGGAAGCCGGCACCGGCCGCCGCTGAGGCGAAGACGTCCATCGCCTCCCACAGGTGGACCTCGGCCGTCGTCTCCAGCGGGCCGGCGGTCGGCAGGCTGAGCAGGCGGAGCAGCAGGTCCCGGTCCGGTCCGATCACCGGAGGAGTTCCGCCATCGCCCGGCCCGCCGCGAGGAACGACGCCACCGCGTCGCCGGCGAGCTCACCGGGCTCGTGCGGGCGCAGGGCGAGATGCGGTTCCAGTGACCAGGCGCCGCGGTAGCCGTTCGCCCGCAACAGCTTCACGCACTCCGCCACCCGCGCGGTTCCCTCGCCGGGGAGCGTGAACCCGTGCGCGTCCGCATCCTTGACGTGCACGTGCTCGACGTGGCCGGCGATGTCACCGAGCAGGTCGAAGCCGTCGTAGCCGTGCGCGACGCCGTTGCCGGTGTCGAACAACAGCTTCAGGGCCGGGCTCGCGACCTCGTCGAGCAGCTCGAGCATCCGTGCGGCGCCGGTGCCCGCCCAGCCCGAGCAGTTCTCGTGCAGGAGCGTCACGCCGGCGGCTTCGGCCCTGCGGGTGAGCGCCTTGATCCGGGTGATCACCGCGGTGCGCCAGTCGTGATCGCTCAGGCCGTCGTTGGGGTACGACATGATCCGGAGGTAGCGGGTGCCGACCGACCTGGCGCGGCGGGCGAGCACGTCGAGTTCGGCGAGGTCCTGCTCGAAGTCCGCGGTGATCGGACGGGCCCAGTTGCCGATCCGCGAGTCGAGGCAGATCACCCGCAACCCGCTGTCGGCCAACGCCGTCGCCGCCGCGGCGAACTGGTCGTCGGTGAGGTCGGCGACGGCCCGCCTGTCGATCGTGCGCAGCTCGATCGCGGGCCAGCCGAGCTCGGCGAGCACCTCGATCTGGGTGGCGAGATCGTGCGCCGCTTCGTCGGTGATGCCCGCCAGCACGACGTCAGCCGGCATGGTGCGCCATCGCCACGGGGCCGGTCTCCGTGCGAGCCGCGGGCACCACCGGCTCCGCACAGATGTTCTTGGCCACCGACAACAGCTGCACGACCTCGGCGGCGAAGTTGAACCCGCGCGTCTGCTCCCCGCCGGCCCGGAACCTGCGGTAGGCCTGGACCATCCACTCGGTCAGCGAGTCGTCGCGGAGCACCACGTGCTCGCTGAGGCCGTTCGCCCGCAGGGTCAGCTGCGAGTGGTCGTCGTCGTCGCTCACCGCGAAGTGCCCGACCGCGCTGCCGTGCGCGAAGTCGATGGTGATCCGCCGCTCCCGCACAGGGCTGGTGAGGTCGGAGCTGATCTCGGTGCGGACGCCCGAGTTGTGCCGGAGACCGACGTCCGCGCCGCCCATCCGGGGGCTGAACTGCCCGTCCACCTCGAGGTCCGTTCCCGCCGCGTGGGTGACCCGTGCGGCACCGGCCAGCCGCAACGCGAGCGCGACGCCGTGCGGCAACTCGACGTCGAACGCCGTCGGATGGCCCGGCGCCGCGAACGAACGGCGGAACCGCGGCTTGTTCTGCACGATCGTGATCGACCTCGGCGCGCCGAACAGACCGGAGCTGGTCAGCTCGATCAGCCGCCTGGTGAGCGTGCTGGTGAGCCACGGCTCGACGACCTCGATGTGCAGCCGGTGCTTGCGCCGCACCCGGATGATCCGCGCGAGGTCGTCGGCGTCGGACGCGAGCGGCTTCTCCACGATCATGTTGCGGAAGCCGAGCCCGGCCAGTTCGGTGATCACCGCGTGCCGCTCGGTCGGCGGTGTGCAGATGTGCACCACGGTGCCGGCGGGATCGAGTCCGCCGGCCGCCTCGCCGATGCTCGCGGTGGCGACGAGACCGGGCCGGCGGGGCAGCGTGCGGCGTGGGTCGCACGCCACGACGTCCTGATCACCGAAGAGCCGCGGGTCGCGATCCCGCGCTTTCGCGAGCACCGGAAGATGCAGACCCGCTCCGGCCCGGCCGAGTCCCACCACGAATGACTGCACGGTTCGAGCCCCATCTTCGAACGGGAATTCAGGCCGATTTCGACGCTAGCCGGAGGGCCTCCGGTGTCAATGCCCGCCACTCCTTCTTGACCAGGAAGAGTGAACCCGATCGCCGTCCTGATCGGCTGCCCTACGCTCGGAAACGATCATTCGCCGCGGAGGTGGGTACGCTGTCGATCCCTTTCCACACACAATCGGCCACATTCTCGGAACTGTGGCCCGCGACCCGACGGAACATTGTCGACGTGATCGAGAACGGCAAGTACTCGCACGGTCACAAGGTCGCGGAACTGGAGTCCGCGCTGGCCGCCTACACCGGCGCCCGTTTCGTCATCGGGGTGAACAGCGGCACGGACGCGCTGGTGCTGCTGCTCAGGGCGGCCGGTCTGCGGCCGGGCGACGAGGTGGTCGTTCCCGCCTTCTCGTTCGTCGCATCGGCGTCGTCGGTCGTGCTCGCGGGCGGCCGGCCGGTCTTCGCCGACATCGAGCCCGACGGGTACGGCATCGACCCCGCCTCGGTGGCCGACGTCGCCGGCGACCGCACCCGGTTCGTCATGCCGGTACATCTGTTCTCGCAGCTCGCGGACGTCGACGGGGTGCTCGGCGTCGCCGGGCGGCTCGGTCTCGCGGTGGTCGAGGACAGCGCCGAGGCGATCGGGATGCGGCACCGCGGCACGCATGCCGGCCTGCTCGGGGCGGGCGGCGTGCTGTCGTTCTTCCCGACGAAGACGCTGGGCGCGATCGGTGACGCCGGCGCGGTGCTCACGAACGATCCGCGCGTCGCCGGCACGGTCGACGCGCTGCGCCACCACGGCCGGTTCGGGCGCACGATCGACAACTTCCCCGGTATCTCGACCGAGACCGGGCTGCCCGGGATGAACAGCAAGATGGACGACATCCAGGCCGCGGTGCTGCTCGCGAAGCTCACCCGGCTGGAAGCGGACATCGCCCGCCGCGCGCTGCTCGCGGCGCACTACACGGAGTCGCTCACAGGGCTGCCCGGCGTGCGCAAGCTGCCCGCGGCCCGTCCAGGTGGCGTGTTCTACGTCTACGTGATCGAAGTCGAGGCGCGCGACGACCTGGCCGCGCACCTGTCGGCGCAGGGCGTGCAGACCGAAGTCTATTACCCGGTGCCCCTACACCTGCAGCCTTGTTTCCGCGACCTGGGACATCGTTCCGGTGATTTCCCGAATGCCGAGGACGCGTGCCGGCACACCATCGCACTTCCTCTTTATCCCGACATGTCCACAGCGGACGTGGAAAAGGTGTGCGGCTCCATTCGTGACTTCTACCGAGGTCGATCATGACCCTGCCGTTCTTCCCGCCCGACCTCTTCGACGGCGAGCGGGACGCATTGCTGGACATCGTCGAGAACATCGGATCGGCGCCGGAGCAGAAGTTCATCCTCGGCGCGCACACCGCCCGGTTCGAGGAGGTGATCCGCGACTCGGTGGGTGCCGCCGACGCGATCGCCTGCGGCAGTGGCACCGCGGCCCTGTCTCTGGTGCTGCGTGCGATGGACGTGGGCCCCGGCGACGAGGTGATCGTGCCCGCGTTCGGCTGTGCGCCGCTCGCCGCCGCCCCCGCGATGCTCGGCGCCGTCCCGGTCTTCGCCGACGTCGACCCGTGGACGATGGTCGCCGATCCCGCCGAGATCGAGCGGCTGATCTCGCCGCGCACCAAGGTGATCATGCCCGCGCACATGTTCTCGGTGATGGCCGACATGCCCGCGATCCGCGCGATCGCCGACGACGCGGGCGTCCGGCTGCTCGAGGACTCCGCCGTCGCGCAGGGCGGCGTGCTCGGCGGCACGCCCGCCGGCATGTGGGGTGACGCGGGTGTCTATTCGTTCGTGCAGGTCAAGACGTTCGGCATGCCGGGGGAGGGTGGCATGGTCGTCACCGCGGACCCCGGACTCGGCGCGGTGGTGCGGATGCTGCGCAACCACGGCCAGGACGGCAGGACGCGGTTCGTGCACCACCGCATCGGCTACAACAGCCGGTTCGACGAGATCATGGCCGCGTTCCAGCTGCACCGGTTCGCCACGCTGCCCCAACGGCTCGAACGGCGGGCGCGCATCGGCGAGTACTACACCGAACGCTTCAGCGAACTGGCCGGCTGCGGGGTGCTCGCGCCGCCACCTGTCAGCGACGGCCGGTGCTACTACGTCTACTCGTTGCTCGCCGAACGCCGGGACGCGTTGCGCGATCACCTTGCCGCACAAGGCATCGGATCGCACGTCTACTACCCGGCGGCACTGCCGCGCCAACCCGCGTTCGCCCCGTACGCCAGCGGCGGCTCCTGGCCGGCCGCCGATCTGGCCGCACGCCGCACGCTGGCCATCCCCATCTACCCGCATCTGACCGATGCGCAGGTCGAACACATCGCGGACGCGGTGTGCCGATTCGCCAAGGAGTCCTGATGAAGGTCCAGGCAACGCAGGTTCCCGCACCGGACGAGATCGCGGACGAGTGGCGCAGGCGGGCAGACCGCCCCGGACTGACCCGTGTCATGCGCGCCTCGCAACCGGTCGAGCTCGCCGAGGCCACGACCGTTCGCACCCGTCAGCTCGTCACGCACCACCTGCGTTCGCTCGGCCCGATCCGCTCGGCGCTGGAGATCGGCTGTGGCATGGGCAGGATCACCCCGGCCATCGCCGCGCAGGCCGACGCCGTGACCGCGATCGACATGACTCCGCGCATGCTCGAGCTGGCCCGCGCGGCCTGCGCCCACCTGCCGGGCGTCGAGTTCCGGCAGGCCGCGGTCCAGCGGCTTCCGTGGCGGGACAAGAGGTTCGACGTCGCGGTCTGCGTGTGGGTGCTGATGCACGTGCTGGACGACGACGAGATCGCCAGGGCGTGCCGCGCGATCGCGGGCGCGGCACGGCACCTGGTGCTGGTGGAGTACGAGCACGCGGACATCCCGGTCGGCCGGTACTCGCGGCTGCGCGACCTCGGCGACTACCTCGCCCTGCTGCCGGGTTCCCGGCTGGTCGAACGGCACGAGCTGACCTACGGCGGCGACCGCTCGTTCGCCGCGCTGATCGCGTTGGAGGACCGGCGATGACGACGTTCACCGCGACCACGCGCACGCGTGGCACCGCCTACTTCCGGCTCGCGAAGCTCGACATCCTCGACTACTACCTCGGCGTGGTCGTGGTGTGGACGTTGCTCGTCCCCGCGCTGCGGTTCGACGCGGGCGTGCTCACCACCACCGGGGTGTTCCTGCTGGGCGAGGTGTTCGTGATCGCCGCGATGGTGGCGCTCGACGACCTCACCGGGTACCGGGACGGCAGCGACGTCACGAACTACTCGCCGGACGACCTCGCCCGCAGGCGGTACCGCAAGCCGCTGGTGGCGGGCACGCTGACCGAGGACCAGGTGCTGCGGTTCGCCTGGGTCACCGGCGTGATCGGCGCGCTGCTCTGGCTCGCCGCCATCGCGATCGCACCACACACTCCACTGTGGACTCTTGCGTTGATCGCCGTCACGTACTTCTTCTCGCTGCAGTACTCGTGGGGCGTGAAGCTGAGCTACCACGGCTTCCAGGAGTTCTTCATCGCCGGGCTCGGCTGGGCGCTGGTGCTCGCGCCGTACGGCCTCGCCACCGGCCGCATCGACGGCTTCGTGCTGGCCCAGGCGCTGCTGTTCGGGCTGGGACCGCTGCTGTTCGGCGTGTACTCCAACACCAACGACGTGGCGGGGGACCGGTCGGTCGGCAGGCCCACCGTGGCGGCGCTGACCTCACCGCGCGGCAACATGTTCTTCGTCATCGCGGTGTCGGCGGCCGAGGTCGCGCTGATCGCGGCGGTGCCCGTGCTGGGCGGTCCCTGGTGGTTCCCGCTCGCGCTGCTGCCGACGATCCTGCTGCGGATCAGGCAGGTGTGGATCGGGTTCGCCCAGCACGACATCCTGCGGGCCAGGATGCTCGGCATCCGCGTCCACCGGATCACCGTGCTGGCACTGGTCGTCGTGAACCTGGTGGTCTTCACGTGACCGACCTGGACGTCGCCGTCGTCGGCGCCGGCGTCGCGGGGCTGACCACCGCGTTCGCGCTGCGGGCCTCCGGCCGTGAGGTGCGGGTGTTCGAGGCGGCCGAGGTCGTGGGCGGCCGGATGACGACGGTGCGCGAGGACGGCTTCCTCATCGACACCGGCGCCGAGCAGATCCCGGAGACCGGCTACCCGGAGACGTGGAGGCTGCTGGCAGAGCTCGGCATCGACCGCGGCGCGGTGCCCAGGATCGGGCGGGGCATCGCGATGTGGCGCGGCCGGGCGCGGCCGGGGGTCGCGAGCACCCGCGGGCTGCTCAGCGGGGCAGGACTGTCCGTGCGGGCCCGGCTGGAGCTGCTGCGGTTGCTGCGCGGGCGGTTCGACCTGGAACGCCCGGAGGACTCGTCGCACGCCACGGTCGCGCAGGCGTGCCGGGGTGACCTGCTGGACTACCTGTGCCAGCCCGTCGTGTCGGGGTTCTTCGGCTGGGACCCCGGACGGTCCGCCATCGCGCCGTTCCTCGCGCTGCTCACCTCGATCGGCCCGGCGTCGGCCTGGCGGACCTACCGCGACGGCATGGACACGCTCGCCCGCGCGCTCGCCTCGCGGGTGGACGTCACCACCTCCGCTCCGGTCGACCGGGTGGTCGACGACGGTTCCTCGGCGCGGATCTTCCTGGGCGGCAACGAGATCAGTGCCCGCTCGGTCGTGCTGGCCGTACCCGCCCCGGTGGTTCGCCTCGTGCACCCGGAGCACGGATCGGAGTTCATCGACGCGTGCTCGTTCTCCTCGGTGGTGAAGGCGCACCTGCTGCTCGACCGTCCGCTGGGCCGTCGTGACTACGCGGTGCTCGTCCCGACCGCCGAGAACGGCACGGTGTCCACGATCATGTTCGACCACCTCAAGCATCCCGGTCGCGCGCCGGAGAACCGCGGCCTGGTCACGGTCATGGCTCACCCGTCGGTCGCGGGGGAACTGCTGGCGGCACCCGACGCGGAGGTGGCGGCGCGACTGGTCGACGCCGCCGAACGCCTGGTGCCCGGTCTCCGCGCGGCGACCGGCAGGGCGATCGTGCGGCGGTTCCGGCACGCGCTGCCCGAGGCGACCCCGCGGGCGCTCGCGTTGCGCCCGGAGTTCGAGGCGGGACTGGGCGGGGTCGTCGACTACGCCGGTGACTGGGTCTACCTGAGCCCGTGCAGCGAGGCGGCGGTGCGGTCCGGCCTGCGCGCGGCGCATCGCCTGACGAGGAAGGAGGAGCGGGTGTGAAGCCACACGACATGGGCACGTTGTTCGAACAGTGCTCCGGCGCGGCGACGATCGTGCGCCTGGACCGGCCGTTCGACATCGCACCCGGCGGCGGCGACACGTACACCGTCGCGCAGCTCGCCGATCTGGTCCTCGGCGCCGCGGGGTGGCTGCACGAGGCGGGGGTGCGGCCCGGTGACCAGGTCGCCGTCGTCAAGCGCAACCACTGGGACTACGACCTGCTGGCGTGCGCGGCGGTGCGGCTCGGCGCGGTGCCCGCGTTGCTGTCCGGCCACCTGCCCGGCGACACGCTGGAGACCCTGGTGAAGCGCCTCGATCCGGCGCTGGTCGTCACCGACCGGGAGATGAGCGCCCCGAGGGTGCTGCGGATCGACGAGTTCGCCGCCTCCCGGCCACCCTCGCCCCACCGCAGGCACGACGACGATCCGTTGATCATCAACCACACCTCCGGCACCACCGGCCTGCCCAAGCTCGTCGTGCACACCACCAGGACGATCATCGACCGGCTCGCGCGGCCGGAGTCGGTGCGGTGGCCCGTCATCGGCACGCGGCGCGACGACGTGATGGGCAACGCCAGTTCGTACGCGCACGGCCGCACTTTCTGCTGGACCGCGTCAGCGCTGTGCCTCGCGCCGCGCGAGATCGTGATGCTGAGCGATGCTTCCTCGGCGGCACGGATGTTCGCAGCGCACCCGCCGACGGTGCTGGAGGCGCTGCCGGCGGCCTACGTGCGCTGGCGGTCGCTCGCCGCCGGGCCGGACAACCCGTTCCACGCGGTCCGCCGGTTCGTCAGCACCTACGACGCGATGCACCCACCGGTGATCAGAACGATGCTGCACGCGTCGCACCACCGGCGTCCACTGTGGATGCAGGGCTGGGGGCAGACCGAGACCGGACCGCTGTCGTTCCGGTTCCTCACCCGGCGCACCGCGCACACGACCCGCGACCTCGGCAGGCCGATGCCGGGAATGGCCAGGCTGCGCGTGGTCGACCCGCAGACGCTGGAGCCGGTGCCGCGCGGCACCGCGGGGCTCGTGCTCGCACGCACCCGCGCCCGGTGCGCGGGCTACGTCGGGGAGCAGGACCGCTGGGAGGCCAAGGCGGCCGGGCCGTGGTGGAACACCGGTGACCTCGGCATCGTCAGCCGCACCGGCGCGGTGACGCTGCTGGACCGCGAGGTCGACACGGTGGCAGGACTCAGCTGCCTCGCCGTGGAGGACACCGTCGAGGACCGGCTGCCCGGCGTGGCGGAGTGCGTCCTGCTCGCCGCGTCCGGACGACGCCCGATTCCCGTGGTGGTGACCGACACCGAGCTGGACCTGAACGAATGGCGGTTCGCGGTCGCGGACCTGCCGCTGATGGCCGAACCCGTGGTGCTGCGCTGGGACGACGTGCCGCGGACCGGAACCGGCAAGGTGCGGCGACTCGAACTGCTGGCGCGGCTGGTGGGCGCCGCCGACACGAACAGCCCCGGGAGGTGGACGTGACCACGACCTACGTCTTCGACAACCACAGCGTGCACGCGACCGAACAGCACCGGTGTCTCAGCGAGGCGTACGACCCGATCACGCTGGCACGGCTGGCCGAGACCGGTGTCGGTCCGGGCTGGCGCTGCCTCGAGGTCGGCGCCGGTGGCAGCACCGTCGCACACTGGCTCGCCGCCCGCGCCGGCTCGGTGCTCGCCACCGACATCAAGCCCGAGCACGTCACACCGGCACGCGGGCTCACGGTCCTCCAGCACGACGTCGTGCACGACCCGTTGCCGGACAACGAGTTCGATCTCATCCACGCACGGCTGGTGTTGCAGCACATCCCGGAACGCGAGGCCGTGCTGCGCAAGCTGGTGCGCGCGTTGAAACCCGGCGGCTGGCTGCAGGTCGACGAGTTCGACATCTCCTACGGCCCGGTGCTGCTCGCGCCGGACGAACGCGCGGCCGAGCTCTACGAGACGTTCCTCGCAGCCAAGGAACGGACGTTCCGCGCCGCGGGCGGGGACGGCACGTGGGGCAGGCGGGCCGCCGCGTCGATGGTGGCGGCGGGGCTCGTCGACGTCGACCCGGTGCCCGCGCTGGTCCCGTGGCGCGCGGGGTCGCCGGGTGTGCGGCTGCTGGTGCACCACACGCATCACCTGCGGGACAAGCTGATCGCGGCGGGCATGACCGACGAGGAGCTCGCCGGGGTGCGCGCGGTGATGGCGGACCCGCGGTTCCGCGCCTCCTCCTGCGTCGTCTACTCGGTGCACGGAAGGCGGCCCGCGTGACGCTCTCGCTCGACGTGGTGTCCGTGGCGGGGCCGGTCGGCCTGCCGCTGGCGGGAGAACAGGACGTGCAGGCCGCGTGCGGGATCATGCACGTGCACGGCCGCCGGTTCGGCAGACCGATGCCGCTCGGCCTCGACTACGCCTCGATCGTCGCGGCGGAACTGGCGGAGCTGGGCGCCCACGCGCTGACGTTCGCCCAGGCGCGGGGAATCCCGCTGCACGCGGTGTCCACCTCGCTGGCTCAGGCCGCCCTGCTCGCCGTCGCGCAGTACCTCGCGGCGGCGACGGCGGACGACCCGCCTGAACCGCACTCGCCTGGCGGGCCGCCGTTCCACTCGGCGGAGGGGATCGCGTTCGAGATCGAGACGCTCGATCCGGCGGTGTGGCAACGGTTCTGGGCCGCGTTGAGCGCGGACGACCGTGCCGTGTCCCGCGGGTGGCGGCCGTTCCTGCACCGGTTCGCGACCGCGACCTGTCCGCTGCCCCTGCTGGCCGAGGTGCTCGCCGCACAGCCGATGGCGTGCATCGCCGATGTCGCCCGCGGCACCGGCATGACGCTCGTGCGGGTGTCGGACCAGCCGGTCGAGCACCTGCCCGCCTTCGTGCTGAGCGGTGCGGGTGGCGGCCACCCGCGTGGCAGGCCCTCCGGGCTGCTCCCGTTGTCAGGGCTGGTGGTGCTCGAGTCGTGCCGCCGGGTGCAGGGGCCACTGGCCGGGCACCTGTTGCGACTGCTCGGCGCGACCGTGCTGCGGATCGAGCCGCCAGGCGGTGACCCGTCACGCTGGGTGCCGCCGATGGCCGGTGGCACGTCGGCCCGGTTCCTCGCGCTGAACCGGGGCAAGGACGTGGTCGAGATCGACCTGGGCACTGCCGGCGGGCGGAGGGAGGCACTTGATCTCGCGGCGACCGCGGACGTCTTCCTGCACAACTGGGCGCCGGGCAAGTCGGAGCAGTGGTCGTTGCGGCACGCCGATCTCGCGAGGGTGCGGCCGGGGATCGTGTACGCGCACGCGTCGGGCTGGGGTGCCGAGCTGGGCCCGAACCCGCCGCTGGGCACGGACTTCGTCGTGCAGGCCCACAGCGGGGTTCCGCCGTCACTGATGACGATCGTCGACGTGTTCGGGGGAGTGGTGAGTGCGCACGGCGTCGTGGCCGCGCTGGCCCGCGGTGCCACGGGGGCCGACTCGTCGCTGTTGTCCGCGGCCAGCAGGATGAACGCCCGCGCGCGGCGCCGATGCGCCGAACCGCTGACCGTGCCGGTGTGCGACCACCTGGCGGCGCTCGCCGCGGACCCCCGCTTCGCCCGTGCCCTCGTCAGGGACGACTGCGTCCTGGTCCGCTCGCCGTGGGAGTTCACGTCATGACGTGGGTGTCGTCCACCGGGACGGTCCTGCGCGACCTGGTCCCCGCCCGGCTACGCCGCGACTGGGTCGCCCGAGGGCACTGCCCGGACCGCGACCTGCACTCGCTGTTCCGCGACCGGGTCCGGGAACATCCCGACCGCACAGCGCTGATCGACGACGAGGGCGAACTCTCCTACGCCGAGCTGGACCAGCTCGTGCAAGCGCTTGCCGCGCGGCTCCCGTACGGCACCACCGACATCATCGGCGTGCGGGAACCCGACGGACGTGCCGCCGTCGTCGCCGAACTGGCGGTGCTGGCCGTCGGCGCGGTGGTGCTACCGCTCCCCGCGGGCGCCGACGCGTTGCTCTCCCGCGCCGGCGCGAGCGCGCTGATCGCGGACGGGGTCGTGAGCGGAAGGGAGAGCACCGCGAAACACGCACGACCCCACCCGGAGGCGCCGGCGAAGATCCTGCTGTCGTCCGGCTCGGAGGCCGAACCGAAGATGGTCGCGTACTCGCACAACGCGTTCGCCGGCGGGCGCGCCAACTACGTGCGAGCCCTGCACCGCGGGCACCCGGCTCCCCGCGACCTGGTGCTCGTCTCGCTCACCTCGTCGTTCGGTTCGTTCGGAGTGCCGATCACGCTGTGCTGCCTGGGCGGCACCCTGATCGTCACCCGGCGGTTCGCACCGGACACCGCGTTGCGGCTGATCTCCGAGCACCGCCCGACGCACGTGTTCGCGGTGCCGACGATGTGGCACCGGCTGGCGGACCACCCCGCCGACGCCGACTTCTCCAGCCTCGTCGCGCTGGTGTCGAGCGGCGACGCGCTGCCGCCCGCGACCCTCGCCGCGTGCCGCGTGCGGTTCGGCGTCGACATGATCACCGTGTACGGCTCGTCGGATGGAGTGAACTGCCACACGACGACCCCGGAGAACGGCGCGGGCGTCCCGGACCCCGCGGTGTGCGACATCCGGATCGTCGACGGCGAGATCTGCGCGCGGGGCCCGATGACGCCGCTGTGCCACGTCGGCGCGCCCGAGTCGGACGCCCGCCACCGCCTCGACGGCGGCTGGGTGCGCACGGGCGACCGCGGCCACTTCGACGGTGCGGGCCGGCTGCACGTCACCGGCAGGGCGAAACGCGTGGTGATCCGCGGCGGCTACACGATCAGTCCCGCCGAGGTGGAGCTGGCGATCGGCGCCCACGCGTCCGTCGGCGAGGTCGCCTGCGTGCCGGTGCCGGACATCGAGATGGGCGAACGGCTCTGCGCGGTCGTGACCATCCGCAATGGACAGAGCCTCGACCTTCCCGGCCTCACCGCGTTCCTGTCCGCACGGGGACTGGCGAAGCCCAAGCTGCCCGAGTTCCTGCTCGCCGTGCCCGAACTGCCGGTCGGCCGCACCGGCAAGGTCTGCCACCGCACTCTGGCGCGGATCGCCGCCGATCGATGTGAAGCAACCGCATGACGCGCGCTGGAAGGCGAGTGCGACCACTACGCGTGCATCAGGCCGTGCCGGTCGCCGCGAGGAGCCGGGCGAGCTCAGCGGGCTTGGTGTGCATGGGCCAATGGCCGGAGTCGAGGTCGACGAAGTCGAGGTGCTCGACCCGGGCGAGTTCCGGCACGTCACCCGCGTCGATCCACTCCTCGGCCTGGGCGGGGGTGAACTCGGGACAGATGACCACGACGGGAACCTTGAAGCGTCGCTCGTCGGTCAGCCGCACGATGCCCGTGGCCACACCCTCGGGAACGGGGATCGCGGTGGCGGCGAACGTGCGCCTGGCCTCCTCGTCGAGGTCGGCCGAGTCCGGTCCTTCGAACGGCGCCCAGCCGGGGAACGGCATGACGCCGTCCCGCAGTTCGAAGAAGTCGGCGTAGGGCTTCCCGTCGGCGGCCGGGAAGCCACCGATGAGCACGACCGCGGAGATCTTGTCCAGCCGCGCGTCCGCGGCCATCCAGGCCAGGGTGCAGGCGGCCGAGTGCCCGACCACCACGGGCTTGCCGGAGGTCGCGTCCACGGCGTCGAGCACGGCCGCCACCTGGTCGTCGAGTGTGGCGGCGGCAGAGCCGTCTCCCTGGCCGGGAAGGGTCAGCGGCACGGGCCGGTGACCGAGCGACCGGAGTGCTGACGCGACGTCGTCCCAGGCTGATCCGTCGAGCCACAGGCCTGCGATGAGCAGGATGTCCACGAGCTGTTCTCCCTCTTCAGTACGGCGTCGTCGCCGCTGTGCGTCGTCACGCTAGAGCCAATTCCGGACGATCTGCTTCCGGTTGCCGGGGTGATCTCCTACCCTGCCCGAGTGCCGAGCGATCTCAGCCCTACCGCCAGGGCACTGCGCGCCCTGGAGATCCTCCGGACGCGCCCCGGCACGACGGCCGGCCAGCTCGCCGAGCGCCTGGGCGTCACGGAGCGCGCCGCCCGCCGCTACATCGGGATCCTGCGAGAGGCGGGCATCCAGGTCGAGTCGACTCGCGGCCCGCACGGCGGGTACCGGCTCCGGCGCGGAACGAAGCTGCCGCCGATCGTGTTCACCCAGGCCGAGGCGCTGGGACTGGTCATGGCGGTGCTCGACGGCCAGCCGGCCGCCACCGAAGCCGGCGACCCGGTCGGTGCGGCGCTCGGCAAGGTCGTCGAGGCGCTGCCCGAGAACGTCGGCCGCCAGGCTGCCGCGCTGCGCGAGCACGCCACAGCCGCGCCGGACCGGCACTCGGCCAGCCCGGATCCCGCCCTCACCGGCGCACTGGTCGCCGCCGTCGCGGCCAGGCGCCGGGTGCTGATCGCGTACCGGAGCGAGGCTGGCAACGCGTGGAAGTCCGAAGTGGACCCGTGGGCGGTCGTGGTCCGCCACGGGCGCTGGTATCTGTTGTGCCACTCCCATCGGGCGGACGCGATCCGCACTTGTCGAATCGACCGGATCCGCACGGTCGGGCAGACCGAGCACGAGTTCGTGCCACCCGACGACCTCGACCCGGTCGCGGCGCTGGAGGAGAACCTGGGCACGGGCTGCGAGTTCCCCACCCACGTCGTCTTCGACGCGCCGCTGACCGAGGTGGCACCCTGGATCCGGCCTCCCATGGGACGGCTTCACCCGTCGGGGGAAGGGTGCGTGCTCCTCGGCAGCACCAGCAATCCCGCGATGTACGCGCAGGAGTGGCTCGCAGCCGTGCCGTTCGACTTCCGGGTCCAGGGTGGAGACGAACTGCGTGCCGCGGTCGCGGAGGTCGCGACGCGCTTCGCCGCGGCCTTGGTGCCGAAGGACGAATCAGCGTCCGCGGCCCCGCGTGCACACTGACGCTCCCGAATGCCTCGTTCACAACACCGGACGGCCTGTCGTCCGGCGTCGAGCGGACCCAGGAGCCAGCTGCCCGCGGAGTCCGGGGCGTCGTCGAAGTAGTACTCCCGGATGGCTTCGAGCACGTCGTCGGTGGTGACGAGGCCCTCGGCGCTCCGGTCGAGCCCTGCGGAAGGCCTCTCGCGCGTCGGCATCGGAAGGTTCATCAGCGAGCCGGTCCAGCGCGCGTACTCGTCGGCGTTCAGCTTCCCGTCGTGGTCGGTGTCCGCGATCGACATGATGGCGTCGAGGAACGGCCGGTATCCGTCGTCGAACGAGGCGGGTGTGGCCAGCAGTCCCGCGGCGAAGGCGGCCTTGTACTCCGCTACGCCGATGCGGCCGTCGCTGTCGGTGTCGGCGGCCGCGGCCAGGTGCTCCCACAGCTGCACGCACAGGTCGGCGAGCCGTTGCCGGGCGGGCGGTTCCGGTCCGTGGCCGAACGCCTCCGGTGCGGGCGGCCGCGGGCCGCCCGCACGTCGGCGGGCTCAGATCTTGCCGGTTCCCGCCCCCTGGGTCACCAGGGCTTTCACGTTCGCCGGCGTGTCCAGGGTGTAGGCGTAGTAGCCGCGCGGGTCCTCCACGCTGCCGCCCACCACGGGCTTGCCGCTGTTGACGTAGACGTTGTTCCGCTCGACGATGCTGCCCTTCGGGCCCGAGTAGCTGTTCGTCATCGGCTCCTCGACGTTCTCGAAGTAGTTGCCCTCGACCCAGCAGCCGGACTTGTTCTGGCAGGCGACGCCCGTGTCGCTGTTGGCGACGTAGTAGTTGTTGAACACGTGCACCGGGTTGCCGAAGCGGGTGCGCGGGTTGCGCTGCGGCGTCCGGTCGAAGAAGTTGTGGTGGTAGGTCACCTTGAGGTGTCCGGTGTCCTGCGCGGCGTTGCCGTCGTCGTGGCCGAGCAGCATGTTCTTGGTGTGGTGGTGGGTGTGGTTCCACGACACGGTCACGTAGCTGGACCCGCGCTTGATGTCGATCAGGCCGTCCTTGCCCGCGGACAGGTCGTTGTGGTCGATCCAGACGTGGTGGGAGAACATCTGCACGTTGATCGAGTCGTCGCTGGCGTTGCGGAACACCAGGTTGCGGATGATCACGTTGTGCACGGCGTTCGCCGGGGGCGTGGTCACCGAGCTGACCGGCAGGCCGATGTTCAGCCCGCCACCGGTGATGCCGGAGCTCGCGCCGACACCGATGATCGTCTTGTCCGAGGACACGTCGTACATGCCCGCCGCCAGCGTGATCATGCCCTGCACGCGGACCACGCGCGGTCCGTCGGCCTTGATGGCGGCGGTGAAGTCGGCCGCCGTGGAGACCGTGACCTCCGGGCCGCCGGCGCCGCCGGTGGTCCCGCTCTGGCCGAGCGCCGTCACCGAGGCGAACCCGATGGGCACGGCCTCGGCGGCGGCGGACGCGGTGGCCACCGACGTGGCACCGCCGACGAGCACCGCGACGAGCGCGAGAGCGCTTGTCCTCCTCATGAAGTCCTCCGTTGGACTCGGCCGACGCCCGCGCCCGCGGTGACGAGCGCTGGTACGTCGGCGGCGTTGTCGAGCGAGTAGGCGTAATAGGTGCGAGGTTCGACGACGGTGCCGAGGGTCTGCGGGGTACCGGAACCGACGTAGACGTTGCCGCGCTCCACGACGCGGCCCGGTCCGCTCTTGTCGTAGCCGGACAGGACCGGGTGGGCGACGTTCTCGAAGTAATTGGCCTCGACCAGGACCCCGGCGTCCTCTGTGGACGCGACGCCGTAGAGGGAGTTGCCGCGGTAGTAGTTGTTGTAGACGTGAACGGGCTCGGCGAACCGCACGCGCGGGTGCCGCTGGTCGGTGCGGTCGAAGAAGTTGTGGTGGTAGGTGACGCGCAGCTTGCCGCGGTCGGCGGTGTAGCTGTCGGAGTGGCCCAGCAGCGCGGCCTTGCTGTGGTCGTGGAAGTGGTTCCACGACACCGTGACGTAGTCGGACTGCCGCTTGATGTCGAGCAGGCCGTCGAAGCCGCGCGACAGGTCGCAGTGGTCGATCCACACGTGGTGCGCGGAGTTGGTGACGCTGATGGAGTCGTCCGAGGCGTCGGTGAAGCGCAGGTTGCGGATGATCACGTTGTTGCCGGGACGGGTGGTCGAGCCCAGTTGCAGCCCACCGCCGGTGATCTCGGCGGTGGAGCCGATCCCGAAGATCGTCTTGTTCGCGACGACGGTCAGCATGCCGTCGACCTCGATGCGGCCGGACACCGAGATGACGTAGGGCTCCTTGCGCCCGACGTAGTCCCGCAGCGCCGCCGCGGTCGTCACGGTGACGGCTTGGCCGCCCGCGCCGCCGGTGGTGCCGTTCTGGCCCAGCGCGGTCACGCCCGCGAAGCCGTCGGCCACGGCGTCGGCGGCCGGGCCGGCCCACGCGGCGCGCGACGCGGTGGTGGCGAAGGCGGTCAGCGCCGCGCCCGCGAGCAGCCGTCGTCGGTTGATGGGGCTCATGGTGGTCCTCCGCGTCCTGTCAGATCCGGCCGACGCCGGCGCCCGCCGGAACGATGCCGGGCAGGCTGGCGGCGCTGTCGGGGGTGTAGGCGTAGTAGGTGCGCGGCTCCACGACGGTGCCGAGCGTCTCGGGTGTGCCGGAGCGGACGTAGACGTTGCCGCGCTCGACCACGCGCCCCGGCCCGCTCTCGTCGTAGCCGGAGTAGATCGGGTGGGGGACGTTCTCGAAGTAGTTGGCCTCGACCAGGACTCCCGCGTTCTCGGTCGACGCCACGCCGTAGAGGGTGTTGTTGCGGAAGTAGTTGTTGTAGACGTGGACCGGCTCGCCGAAGCGGACCCGCGGGTGCCGTTGCGCGGTGCCGTCGAAGAAGTTGTGGTGGAACGTCACCCGGAGCTTGCCGGTGTCCTGGCCCGCGTTGGAGTCGGAGTGGCCCAGCAGCGCGGTCTTGCTGTGGTCGTGGAAGTGGTTCCACGACACGGTGATGTAGTCCGCGCCGCGGACGATGTCGATCAGCCCGTCGGCGCCGCCGCTGAGGTCGCAGTGGTCGATCCAGACGTGGTGCGAGGACTGCTGGATGCTGATCGCGTCGTCGTCCGCGCCGGTGAACCGGAGGTTGCGGATGATCACGTTCTGCCTGCGGTACAGGTCGAGGCCGCCGCCGCTGATCTCGGCGGTCGAGCCGAGCCCGATGATCGTCTTGTTCGACCGCACGCCCTGCTTGCTGCTGATCCGCATGACCCCGTCGACCTGGATGACGTACGGCTCGTTGCGGTCGCAGTAGTCCAGGAACGCGTCCGCGTCCCGCACCGTGACGACCGGGCCGCCCGCGCCGCCGGTGGTGCCGTTCTGGCCGAGCGAGTTCACCCCGGCGAAGCCGTCGGCGGTGGCGAGCGGAGCCGCCCACGCGGGCTTGGTGGTCGTGGCCAGCGCGGTCGCGGCGGCACCCGCGAGGAGCGCCCGTCGGCTGATGCTGCTGCTCATGTGCCCGTCCTCCTCAGACTCGGCCGACACCCGCACCGGCGGGCACGACGGTCGGGACCTCGACGGCCCGGTGCGGTGTGTAGGCGTAGTAGGTGCGCGGCTCGACGACGGACCCGCGCACCTCGATCTCGTGGTTGCACTCGACGAGGACGTTGTCCCTGGCGACCATCCGGCCGAGGTCACCGCTGAAGTCGACCCGGCCGGGGTTGTTGACGCTGAAGAAGTAGTTGCCCTCCAGCACCACGCCCGCGTTCATCGCCGACGCGACGCCGTAGCTGTTGTCCCGGTAGTAGTTGTTGTAGACGTGCACCGACTCGCCGAAGCGAACTCGCGGGTTGCGCTGATCGGAGCCGTCGAAGTAGTTGTGGTGGTAGGTCACCCTGAGGCGGCCCACGTCCTGCGCCGAGTTGTCGTCGTCGTGCCCGAGCAACAACGTCTTGTCGTGGTCGTGGAACCTGTTCCAGGAAACGGTGATGAAATCGGACCCGCGTTTGATGTCGACTGCTCCGTCATCACCGTTGGAGAAGTCGTTGTGGTCGATCCAGATGTGGTGGCTGAACATCTGCACGTTGATCAGGTCGTCGGTGGCGCCGGTGATCGACAGGTTCCGGATGATCACGTTGTGCACCGCGTTCGCGGGCGGCGAGATCACGTCGTCGTCCACCGGGAGCCCGATGTTCAGCCCGCCGCCGACCAGCCGGGCGTCACCGCCGAGTCCGATGATCGTCTTGTCGGAAGCGACGTCGTGCATCCCGTCCCTGGTGCCGGTGGGCAGCGCGATCGTGCCGCGGACCTGCACCACCAGTGGTTCCGGCCGGGCGATGTAGTCCAGGAACTGCGCGGTCGTCGTGGCCGTGACCACCGCGCCCCCGGCCCCACCGGTGGTTCCGCCCTGCCCCAGCGCGGTCACCCCGGCGAACCCGTCGGCGGCGGGCCCGGCCGCCGTGGCGGAGGGTGCCCCGACCGCGGCGGCCACCACGGCCACCGCCACCGCGACCCGTGCGAGGGCGCGTTCGTACCCGACGTGCGTCCGCATTTGGATGGTCCTTTCGGGAATACGGCTTGCGTCGCGGCGGCGGCGTGGAGAAATCACTTTCCTGATTCGGACCATAAGACTTGTGTTTCCGGCGTGTCAACGCCGCGTCACATATGAGAACCGGTTCACATACGTGGTCTTGCCGATTGCTTTTCAGTGGTGTTCGAATAGGCCTTTCGGCCGAATAATTCGAACTTGTGTCGAATAGTGTCGAATGAATTCGACTGAAGCGGGCGAAGCGTGAAGCCCTTGGTTGATCATTCCTCTTGCCGCAGAGGAAAGATCGAACCAAGGGCTTCAGCTGATCAGTTGTGGATCAGCTCTCTCAGCAGCTGCCGTCCGACTCCCTCAGGCCCGTGCCGGCGCCCGCCGTGCGGCTCACGACGTTCGGCACGCAGCCGGCCTGGTCGAGGGTGAAGCTGTAGGGCACGGAGACGGTGGTCGTGGACCTGACGTCGGGACCGGCGGGCTTGTGATCGCTGCTCGGGGCGGACCACGTCACGTTGTCGAAGACGTTGCCGCTGACCTGCCAGTAGCCGGCCTCGGTGGTGTAGAAGGTGCCGAGGACGTCGCGCGAGTTCTTGAAGTAGTTGTTGTCCACCTTGGCCTTGGCGCCGGCCCGGGAGTTGATGCCGGACTCGTTGAGGCTCACGTAGTGGTTGTTGTACATGTGGGCGATGCCGCCCCGCAGCAACGGCGCCCGGGAGTCGATGTTCTCGTACAGGTTGTGGTGGTACGTGATGAACCCGTTCGAGCGGTCGCTCTCACTGGACCCGACCAGCCCGCCGCGGCCGGAGTTGCGCAGGGTGCTGTAGGACAGGGTCACGTACTGGGTGTTGTTCTTCATGTCGAACAGGCCGTCGTAGCCCTCCGACTCACCGCCGGACGCCAGAAGGTCGACGTGGTCGACCCAGACGTTGCGGACGTTGCTCTCCATCCCGATGGCGTCGCCGCCGTTGGACGTGGGGGAGCCCGACTTCTTGACGTTCCGGACGGTCACGTTCCGGATGATGATGTTGCGGGACTCGCGGATGTGGATGCCCACCTGGTCGAAGACGGCGCCGCCGCCGACGCCGATGATGGTGACGTTGCTGATCCGCTTGAGCTCGATCACGCCGGCGGCGGTCTCGCAGCTGTTGCCCGAGACCTTGGCGGTGTTGCCGTGGTTGATCGTGCCCGAGACCTCGATGGTGATCGGCGTGCTGCTGCTCGCCCGGCCGCACAGGGCCTGGTGGATCTGGGTTCCCGTGGTGGCCCGCACCGTCGCCCCACCCTGGCCTCCGGTGGTGCCGCCGTTCTGGGACGCGTAGCCGGTCGCGACGCCGGCCGCCGCCGACGCCGGTGACATCGCCAGCACCGCGCTGGTCGAGGTCGCGACGGCCAGCGCGGCCACGACCGCGGGGATCCGCCATGCGACTGATCGTTTCATTTCGTCTCCTGCGTCTTCGAAGGTTGGACGGATCGCACTCGCCGGCGGCGGGTCGGTCGGTGCGTTCGAAGCAGACCGACGCCCCGGCTGCACGGGTTGATTGCAGCCGGACGACGTCGGTGGTTTCAAAACGGAGGCGACGCCAATACCTGACGAATCACCGGTGATTCGCTTTGTTGTGCGCTTGTCCGTACGCAGACTCTTGCGTCGCCTCCTTGCGAGCAGGATTGTCTGACGGATTCCCAGCGACGCTGATCGGGGTGTCAGCCGGAATCAGCGGCCCTGGGAACGCTCCCAGCGAGTATTGCGCAACAGTGCGTGACAGGCAACAAAATTCACGGTTATGAACACCGAACGACTTGATCACCCGAGTGCAGCGCGGCTTCCTCGATGATTCACGGATATGAAAAAGGGATTGCAGCGCATCAACTTGCTGATTTGCTGTTCGAATTGGAAGGTGGCTGCGGGAGAGCGAGGTGCGCCCTGGTCGAATCGAATGGCCGCATCGTTCGACTCGAGTGAATCGTCGAGTGAGAGCACGCTGCGAGTCGCCCGTGAGCTCGTTGGTCTCGACCAGGCAGCAAGCCCGCCAGGAGGACGTGCGCAGCGTCGAAACGCCGAGGAACCGCGGTGATCGTGCCGGGTGGCGTCGCAGTTCGTAACATCGGTGACAGGACAACGGTCGGGGATCTATAAGTGAGGTATGCAGTGACTTCAGGCGAGACGGCGTCGATGGCCACCATGCAGGCCAGCGACCATGACGGCGTGCTTGTCGCTGTCATCACCGGTGAACTCGACATGATCAGCGTGGACGGAGTCGGGACAGCCCTGTTCGAGCACCTGGCCAAACGGCCGGACGGCATGGTGGTGGAGCTGGCCGTGGAGTTCATGGGCTCGTCTGCGTTGTCGATGCTGCTGGAGCTGCACGGGCGGGCCCAGCGCGAGGAGGTGGAGTTCGCCATCGTGGCCACGGCGGTGGCGGCGGCGCGTCCCCTGATGGCCAGCGCCCTGACCCAGGTGCTACCCGTGGCTCCGTCGGTGGACGAGGCCGTGAAGTCGATGCAGGAGAAACGCAAGCCGAGCCAGCAGCTCAGCTGACCCGAACATGATCAGGTAAACACGCCGACGGGGCCGCCTCCGGAAGTTCTCCCGGAAACGGCCCCGTCGACACCTGTCAGGCCTGGTCGGTCCACCACTTCTGGCCGGCCTCGCCGAGCGTCGAGATCGGGTCGTAGTAGGGGTAACGCCGGTCCAACGCCTCCGGGTCCTCGAGCTCGATCCCGGTGCGGTAGTTCTTGGTCCAGTAGGAGATCCCGAGCTCACGGTCGTACTCGGCGAACTGGTGCACCCACCGCTTCCCGACGTACGGCACGTCGCACACGATGCGAGGCGTCGCATACCCCGGCAGATACCCCATGATCGCGTGCTGCAGCTCCTGCGCCTCCCAGACGGACACCCTCCAGTGCTCCGCGTTGGGGATCATGTCGCACATGTAGAAGTAGTACGGCAGGATGTTCGCTTCCCCTTGCAGCGCAAAGCAAAGGTCCAGCAGGTCGTCCGACGTCGCGTTGACGCCCTTCATCAGAACGCCCTGGTTGCGCACGTCCCGCACACCGACTTCCAGTGCGGTGCGGGCGGCCTCGGCGACGAGAGGAGTCACGGACTGGGCGTGGTTCACGTGCGTGTGGATCGCCAGGTTCACGCCGCGCCGGGAAGCCGTGCGCGCGACACGTTCCAGGCCCTCGACGACGCGCGGCTGGAGCCAGTGCTGGGGGAGACCGGCGAGGGCCTTGGTGGCCAGGCGGACGTCGCGCACCGTCTCGATGTCGAGCAGGCGCATGAGGAACGACTCGAGTTGTGGCCACGGCACGTTCGCCACGTCGCCGCCGGAGACCACGACGTCGCGGACTCCCGGGGTCTTCTTCAGGTACTCGATCATCTGGTCCTGGCGGTCGACCGGCTTCAGCGAGAGCTTGTGCTTGTCGATCAACGGCGTGGAGTTGCCGACCAGGTCCATGCGGGTGCAGTGCCCGCAGTACTGCGGGCAGGTCGACACCATCTCGGCCAGGACCTTGGTGGGGTAGCGGTGGGTGAGGCCCTCCACCACCCACATCTCCGCCTCGTGCAGCGAGTCGCGCTGGGAGTGCGGGTGCGACGGCCAGTGGGGGTCGCGGTCCGACGAGACCGGCAGCATGTAGCGGCGGACCGGGTCGTTCAGGAACGCCTCGGTGAAGGCGTCGGGAGAAAGTTCGGCGTCGACCGCCATCGTGTTGAACATCTGCGGCGGGATCAGCATCGACATCGTCGCGAAGGCGTCCATGTCCTTGGCGAGGTCGTCGTAGAACCTGTCGGTCAGCAGGTCGCCCGCGACCTTGCGGAGCTGCTTCACGTTCTTGACGCAGTTCACCCGCTGCCACTGGGCGTCGCGCCACTGCGCCTCGGTCACGTGGGACCAGCCGGGGAAGCGTCGCCAGTCTGGTTCGACCAGCTCACGGCGGACGTACGTGTACGGCTGGCGGTCCAGCCGCTCCAGCGCCGTGGGGGCGTCGTGCACCGCGGTCATCCGTACTCCTCTGCGTCGAGGTCGCGTAAAGATATCCTGTCATACCGCTAGCTCGCCGTAAATATTTCAGATCAAGCCCTGGTCGAGGGCCGGTCGGGAGCAAAGACGCGCCGTTGTGCGTTGAACGGGCATGCCCCTCTTCGCGCTGCTGCTGCTCGGGATGTTCGCCGAGATCGCGGTCATGGTCGCCGTCGGCAACGCCATCGGCGGGCTCTGGATGATCGCGTTGCTCCTGCTCGGCACCCTCGTCGGACTGTCGCTGGTGCGCCGTCAGGGCGCGCAGACGATGGCCGCGTTCTCCCAGTCGGTGTTCCAGCGCCAGCAGCCCCACCAGGAGATGGCGGACGGCGTGCTGATCGCGGCGGCCGGGGCGTTGATCATGGTTCCGGGCTTCATCAGCGACGTCGCCGCGTTGTTCCTGCTCTTCCCGCCCACGCGCAAGCTCGTGAGCCGGCGGATCGCGCGCAAGGCGGAGGCGGCGGCGCTCAAGTTCGAGCACGAACGGCGCTTCGGTGCCGGTCAGGTCGTCGAGGGCGAGGTCATCGACGTCGACGCCGACCCGGTCGTCATCACGGAGCGGCGCGAGATCCGGTGATCCGCGCGTACCGGCCCGCCGACCTGGACGCGCTGTACGACATCTGCCTCGACACCGGCAACGGTGGCCTCGGCGCGCGTCACCTGTTCGACGACCCACGCCTGATGGGCCACGCCTACGTCGGCCCGTACGTGGCGTTCGAACCCGACCTGGTGTTCGTGGCGGAGGACGACGAGGGAATCTGCGGCTACGCGCTCGCGGCGTCCGACACGGAGGCCTTCGAGGACCGCTGCGACCGCGACTGGTGGCCTGACCTGCGCATCCGCTACCCGCTGACGCCGAATGCGAACCGGATCGTGCAGCAGATTCACCACCCGGCCCGTGCCGATCTGATGGTCGCGGGCGACTATCCGGCGCACATGCACGCGAACCTGCTGCCGCGCGCGAAGGGCAAGGGGTTCGGTGGCGCGCTCGTACGCAGCGTGCTCGAACGCCTGGAGAAGGGCGTTCATGTGCACGTGCGGCACCACAACACACACGCGGTCGGCTTCTGGGAGCACATGGGCTTCCGCGTGGTCGACTCCGCGGACAAGCTCGTCCTGGGACTGCGCCTCTAGCCGAGGAGGTCCTTCACCAGCAGATCGAAGTCGACGACCTCACGACCGGCCGGGACCGCCGCGTAGGTCGAGTCGAGGAACCGCCGCAGCTCGGCCGCGGACAGGTGGAACACCGCGTGCGAGTCCTCGGTCAGCAACTCCAGCACGAGCACGTCGCCGTCGCCCGGCCGCAGCCGCACGTCCCCGAGCCCGGCCGGCGACAGCAGCCCGTCCGCGAGCAGTTCACGGCCGACGAGCCAGGTCGACTCCTGGTCGCGCGCCTGAAAACGCAAGGTCACGGCGTGCGGATCGTCTGAGCGGTACTGGAAGTCGACGTTCATCGGCTCGACCGAGCCGTCCGGCCGAATGAACTCAACGACGGTGGCTGTGCCGACCCGGGTCTCGTTGAACATCGCCGTTCCTCCTCCGCGGTGAGGGTGCTGCACTCAACACGGACGCCGTTGCGAGTCGGTTCAAGCTTTCCCGAAGTTTTCGATTGGGTACCTGAAGTGCCATGACGGTCTATGGCATCCATGCGTCACACGAGCAGATACACCCCGCAGACCTGCTTACCGCCGTGCGCAGGGCTGAGGAGGCAGGGTTCGGCGCGGCGATGAGCTCAGACCACTTCTCACCCTGGAGCGCACGTCAGGGGCAGTCCGGGTTCGCCTGGTCCTGGCTCGGCGCGGCACTGCAGGCCACCGAACTGCCGTTCGGCGTGGTCACCGCCCCGGGACAGCGCTACCACCCGGCGATCACCGCCCAGGCGATCGGCACGCTGGCCGCGATGAACCCCGGCCGGTTCTGGGCCGCGCTCGGCACCGGCGAGGCGAGCAACGAGCACATCACCGGCGACGGATGGCCCCGCAAGGACGTGCGCACCGCACGGTTGCGCGAGTGCGTCGACGTGATCCGCGCGCTGCTGTCCGGCGAGGAGGTCAGCCACGACGGCCTGGTCACGGTCGACCGCGCCAAGCTCTGGACCCTGCCCGACGAGGTGCCCCTGCTGATCGGCGCCGCCGTGAGCCCGCAGACCGCCCGCTGGTGCGCTGAGTGGGCCGACGGGCTGATCACGGTCAACGCACCGCCCGAACGGCTCCGCGAGCTCGCGGACGCCTATCGGGACGCGGGCGGCAAGGGCAAGCTGCACCTGCAGGTGCACCTGAGCTGGGCCGATGACGACGACACGGCTCTCGCGATCGCGCATGACCAGTGGCGGACCAACATCTTCCGCCCGCCGGTCTGCTGGGACCTGGAACTGGCCGAGCACTTCGACGTGGTCGCCGAGCGCGTCACGCCGGCCGAGGTGGCCGAGGTCGTGAACGTGTCCTCGGACCTGAAGTGGCACGCCGAGCGGCTGAACGAGTACGCGTCGCTGGGCTTCGAGGAGATCTACCTGCACCACGTGGGCCAGGACCTGATCCCGTTCGTCGACGCGTTCGGCGAGCACGTGTTGCCGGAGGTGACCGCGTGATCCGCACGTCCGACGTCTGGTGGAAGAACGCCGTTCTGTACTGCCTGGACGTGGAGACCTTCTCCAGTGACGGCTTCCGCGGCGCGACCGAACGCATCGACCACCTCCACGCCCTGGGCGTGACGTGCGTGTGGTTGATGCCGTTCTACCCGACCGCCGAACGCGACGACGGCTACGACATCACCGATTTCTACTCCGTAGACCCACGTCTGGGTTCGCTGGGCGACTTCGTGGAGTTCGTGCGCACCGCACGAGACAGAGGCATGCGCGTGATCGCCGACCTCGTGGTCAACCACACCTCTGACCAGCACCCGTGGTTCCACGACCCGGAGAAGCGCGACTGGTACGTGTGGGCGGACGAGCCCCAGAGCGACGGACCGCAGGGAATCACCTTCCCCGACAAGGAGAACTCGCTCTGGGAGTACTCCGAGGAGGTGGGCAGGTACTACCTGCACCGCTTCTACAAGCACCAGCCCGACCTCAACGTGTCCAACCCCCAGGTGCGCGACGAGATCGCGCGCATCATGGGCTTCTGGATGGAACTGGGGCTGAGCGGGTTCCGGGTGGACGCGGTCCCGTTCCTGCTGGAGCACAACGACCCCGCGGACGCCGTCTCGCTGCCCGACCCGCACGACTACCTCACCGACCTGCGGGCGTTCCTCAACCGCCGCAACGGTGAAGGCGTGCTGCTGGGCGAGGTGAACCTGCCGTACAAGGACACGATGGCCTTCTACGGCCAGGGCGTCGGCGACGAGCTGACCATGTGCTTCGACTTCGTCGGAATGCAGGCGATGTACCTGTCGCTGGCGCGGCGATCGAGCGGACCGCTGGTCAAGGCGCTGCAGGAACGGCCGGAGCCGCCGCGGGACGGGCACTGGGCGACGTTCGTGCGCAACCACGACGAGCTGACCCTGGACAAGCTGCCCACCGACGAACGGCAGGAGGTCTTCGACGCCTTCGGGCCGGAGAAGTCCATGCAGCTCTACGGACGAGGCCTGCGCCGGCGGCTGCCCGGCATGCTCGGAGGCGACCAGCGCCGCATCCGGATGGTCTACAGCCTGCTCTTCACCCTGCCGGGAACGCCGGTGCTGTTCTACGGCGAGGAGATCGGGCTGGAGGAGGACCTGTCGCTGGAGGGCAGGATGGCGGTGCGCGTGCCGATGGACTGGGACGCCGCGGGCGAGCAGCGCCACGACCCGGAGTCGTTGCTGGTCTGGATGCGGCTCATGATCGCGCGGTACCGGGAGTGCCCGGAGCTCGCGTGGGGCACGTTCCAGGTGCTCGACACGGGAGAGCCGCGCGTGTTCGCTCACCGCGCGGACTGCGATGGAGGCTCTGTCATCGCCGTGCACAACCTCTCGGATCAAGAGCTCACGGTGCGGGTCCCGGCCGAAGGTGTGCTCGCGGATCTGCTCACGGGAGGCCGCGTGAAGCCCGCGAAGATCGGCGCCAAGGTCGACCTCGCGCCGTACGACTGCCGTTGGTATCGCCTGATGCCTGAGTGATACTTGCGCAATCTTGACGCCTCACGTGAAGATATCTTCGAGACAGCGTCGTCGACCGAAGGATTTTCGCGTGAGCGCGTACGGATTGCACCGCGTCATCGAGCCCGCCGGCGTCCTGCCGCAGCAGGCCTGGCGGCTCGACGCGAACCCCGTGCCCGCTGCCGACGAGGTGATCGTCGCGGTCGAGCGGCTCAACCTGGACGCGGCCTCGTTCCGGCAGCTCAGGGAGCAGCACGGCAGCGGCGCGGCGGTCCGGCAGGCCGTGCTCGACATCGTCGGTGAGCGCGGCAAGATGCAGAACCCGGTCACCGGCTCGGGCGGCATGCTGCTCGGCACCGTGCTCGAGGTGGGGCCGGAGTCGCCGCTCGGGCTCAAGGCCGGCGACCGGATCGCGACGCTGGTCAGCCTCACGCTGACGCCGCTGCGGATCAACGACGGCCTGCAGGACTGGGACGGCGAGGACGAGCAGGTGCCGTGCCGGGGGACCGCGGTGCTGTTCGGGCGGTCCATCGCGGCCGTGCTGCCGGACGACATGCCGAACGAGCTGGCGTTGTCCGTGCTCGACGTGTGCGGTGCGCCGGCGCTGACGGACCGTGTCGTGCGCAAGCATCCCGGTGGCTCGGTACTCGTGCTCGGTGGTGGCGGTAAGTCCGGCTCGCTTTCTCTCGCGGCCGCGCGTCAGGCCGGTGCGTCGCGCCTCGTCGCGTTGGTGCCGACCGAACGTGAGGCAGCGCAGGTGCTCGAAGCCGGTCTCGCGGACGAGGTCGTGATCGCGGACGCGCGCAATCCGGTGGCCGTGGCCGAGGCCGTGGGCAAGCAGGTCGATGTCACGGTCGTGTGCGTGGACGTGCCGGGGTGCGAGCACGGCGCCATCCTCGCGACCGCGGACGGCGGCACCGTGATCTTCTTCTCGATGGCGACCTCGTTCAGCGCCGCCGCTTTGGGAGCGGAGGGTCTGGCGGCGGACGTGGAGATGATCGTCGGCAACGGGTATGTGCCTGGTCACGCCCAGTTCGCGCTGGACCTCGTCCGGACCCAGGCGGGTGTGCGGGCGTTGTTCGAGCAACGGCAGACTGCGTGACGTGAGTACGCAACTTTTGGTCGGCGGCCGCATCTACGCACCGGATGCGACGGCGATGGCCGTCACGGACGGTGTCGTCGTGTGGATCGGACAGGACTCGGTCGGGCACGCGCTGCACCCGGACGCCGAGGTCATCGAGCTCGGCGGCGCCTTCGTCGCGCCCGCGTTCGTCGACGCGCACGTGCACGCCACGTCCGCCGGTCTGCTCCTGACCGGCCTCGACCTGACGAAGACGTCCTCTGTGGACGAACTGCTCGACCAGGTGCGCTCCGCCGAGGGCCCTCTGGTCTGGGGTCACGGGTGGGACGAGACGCGCTGGCCGGAGAACCGCCCGCCGACGCGCGCCGAGATCGACGAGGCCGCTCAGGGCAAGACGGTGTACCTGTCGCGCATCGACGTGCACTCCGCCCTGGTCTCCTCGGATTTGATCAGCGACGAGGCCCGTGCCGCCGACGGGTTCTCCGCCGACGGCCCTCTCTCGCGTGCCGCACACCACCACGTGCGCGGCACGGCGAAAGCCGCCATCACGCCCGAACAGCGCCAGGCCGCACAACTCGCGTTCCTGAACCACGCGGCGTCAAAAGGCATCGCGTCCGTGCACGAGTGCGCCGGCCCGGACATCTCCGGCGAGGACGACCTGCGCGAACTCCTCGCGCTCACCGAAGGCCCCGAGGTGGTGGCCTACTGGGGTGCGCACGACCTGCCGGACGTTCCGGTCCGCGGACTCGCCGGCGACCACTTCGTCGACGGTGCCCTCGGTTCCCGCACGGCCGCGCTGACCGAGCCCTACGCCGACGCTGACACGTCCGGAGCGCTCTACCTCGACGGCCGCCAGATCGCCGACCACCTGGTCAAGTGCACCGAGCTGGGACTGCAGGCGGGGTTCCACGTCATCGGCGACGCCGCGATGGCCGCCGTGATCGAGGGCTTCTCCCTGGCGGAGAAGGCACTCGGCACCCCCGAGCTCGCCTCGGCCCGCCACCGCCTCGAACACGTCGAGATGGTGTCGAAGGAGCAGGCGGAGAAACTGGCCGGGTGGGGCGTCGTCGCCTCCGTCCAGCCGCTGTTCGACGCCGAGTGGGGCGGCCCGGCCGGTATGTACGCGCAGCGACTCGGTGCTGAGCGCGGTGTGGGGCTGAACCCCTTTTCGCGGCTCGCCGCCGCGGGCGTGGTGCTCGCGTTCGGTTCGGACACCCCGGTGACCGCCATCGACCCGTGGGCCGCCGTGCGCGCGGCGGTGCACCACAAGACCGACGGTTACGGCGTCTCCCCACGCGCCGCCTTCACCGCGCACACGCGTGGTGGCTGGCGGGCGGCGGGCGTGAACGACGGCCTGACCGGCACCCTGCAGCCCGGCGCGCCCGCGACCTACGCGGTGTGGGAGACCGGTGACCTGGTCGTCGCGGGCAGCGACGCGCGGGTGCAGCGCTGGTCCACCGACCCGCGTTCCGGCGTGCCCGGACTGCCCGACCTCACCGGCCCTGCGCCGGTCTGCGTGCGAACCGTCCTGAACGGCCGGACGATTTACGAGAGGAAGTGACTCATGGCGTTGCTCGACCTCGACCCCTCGGTGGTCGCCACCGCGCGCGCACTCGCGGCGCGGGCGGCCGAACCGGTGGTGTCCCTCGCGAAGGCGCACACCACCGTCGCCGTCGAGCGCGCCACACTCCGCCTGGCGGGCATCACCGGCGCGGACTCCACGCACCGCGCCGGTGACGTCCCGTGGGTCAACCGCGTGATCGACACGGTCCGCGAGCAGTGCGGGCTGGAGCACGGTGTGGTGCTGCCGGCGTTCCACGCGCTGCGCGAGCACGACCTCGGCACCCTCACCGAACTGGCCGAGGCCACGGCGGCGGGCCAGATCCAGTTCAGGATTCCCACCGGCAAGGACCTGACGGCGGCGCGCAAGGCCTCGACGTCCGCCGTGGCCAAGGGCCTCAAGGCGGTCGACCGCAACCGGGCCCAGCGCGACAAGCTGATCACCAAGCTCGGTGATCCCGCGCAACGCCCGTGGATCTACCTGATCGTCGCGACCGGCGACATCGACGAGGACGTCGTCCAGGCCCAGAACGCGGCCCGCGCGGGTGCCGACATCATCGCGGTGATCCGCTCGACCGGGCAGTCGCTGCTCGACTACGTCCCGGAAGGCGCCACGCACCACGGGTTCGCGGGCACGTACGCCACGCAGGAGAACTTCCGGATCATGCGCGCGGCGCTCGACGACGTGTCGAAGGAGGTCGGCCGGTACGTGCGGCTGACCAACTACGCCTCCGGCCTGTGCATGCCGGAAATCGCTGTCCTGGCAGGGCTTCAGCGCCTGGACATGATGCTCAACGACTCGATGTACGGCATCCTGTTCCGCGACATCAACCCGATCCGCACGTTCGTCGACCAGCGCTTCTCCCGCCAGGTGCACGCCCGCGCCGGCATCATCATCAACACCGGCGAGGACAACTACCTCACCACCGCGGACGCCGTCGACGCCGCGCACACCGTCACCGTCTCCCAGCTCCTCAACGAGCACTTCGCCCACGAGGCGGGACTGCCCGACCACCTGCTGGGCCTCGGTCACGCCTTCGAGATCAACCCGAAGGTGCCCGACTCGTTCCGGCTCGAGCTCGCGCACGCGTTGCTGGCCCGCGAACTCTTCCCGGACGCGCCGCTGAAGTGGATGCCGCCGACCAAGCACATGACCGGCGACGTCTTCGACGGCTACCTGCTGGACGGGTTCTTCAACCTCGCGGGTGTCCTCACAGGACAGTCCATTCTGCTCGTCGGCATGATGACCGAGGCCGTCGTGACCCCGTTCCTGTCGGACCGGGACCTGGCCCTGAAGAACGTCCGGTACGTGCTGAACGCGGCGGGCAGCCTCGCCGAGGACTTCCGCCCCGCGCCGGACGGTCTCATCGTCAAGCGCGCGCACCAGGTGCTCGGCGAGGCCGTCGACCTGCTGGAGCGCATCGTCGACGACGGCCTGCTCAACGCCATCGCGGACGGCACGTTCGGCCTGATGAAGCGCCCGGCGGACAAGGGCAAGGGCGCGGACGGCGTCGTCGAGAAGGCGCCCGAGTACTTCAACCCCGCGAGCGAGATGCTGGAGGCCCAGGGTGCCTGACGCGAAGAGGTACGTGCGGCCCTACGGCGACACCACCGGCGACGGCATGATCCAGACGTCGTTCACGCTGCCGATCCCCTTCGGCCCCAAGGCGGACGGCGCGGCGCTGCAGCTCGCGAACAAGATGGGCATGGACCCCGCGATGGTGGTCCACTCGAACCCCATCGGCGACGACTTCACGTTCTTCGTCGTCTACGGGTCGGTGAAGCACCTCGTGGACCTCGACGAGGTCAAGGTCGTCGAGCGCGAGTACCCGCTCCTGACACCGGCCGAGGTGAACTCGGTGCTCAAGAAGGTGTTGCGGCGCAAGCTGGTCGTGGTCGGCGGGTGCATCGGCACGGACGCGCACACGGTCGGCATCGACGCGATCCTCAACATCAAGGGCTTCGCGGGGGAGAAGGGCCTGGAGTACTACCGGGAGCTGAAGGTCGTGAACCTCGGCGCCCAGGTCTCGGTACCGGAGCTGGTCCGCTGCGCCCGCGCCGAGAAGGCCGACGCGGTGCTGATCTCCCAGGTCGTGACCCAGCGCGACGCGCACATCCTGAACACGCAGGAGATGTCGGCGGCGTTCCGCGAGGCGATGGGGGACCGCAGGCCGCTGCTCGTGGCCGGCGGTCCGCGGTTCGACCCGTTGATGGCGGGCGAACTGGGGGTCGATCGAGTGTTCTCCCGGGGTACCACTCCGGGTGAGGTCGCGAGCTACCTGGTGCACGCGATGCAGGCGAAGAAGGGGGTTGCCGCGTGAGCGGGGCTTTGGTCGAAGGTTTCTCGGTGACGCACCGCCGTTACGTCCCGCACTCGCACGCGCACTACGGAGGCAATCTGGTCGACGGGGCCTACGGGCTGGGCATGTTCGGCGACGTCGCCACCGAGCTGCTCATCCACACGGACTCCGACGAGGGACTGTTCGCGGGGTACAGCTCCGTGGAGTTCGTGGCGCCGATCCAGGCCGGTGACGTCATCGAGGCGTCCGCGACGCTGGTGCGCATCGGGAAGCGGTCGCGTGAGATCGAGTTCGAGGCGCGCGTCGTGTGCCGTTCGGCGCCCGAACGCGGTCCGTCGGCGGCCGACCTGCTCGTCGAGCCGATCGTCGTGACGCGGGCGCGCGGCACGGTCGTCGCTCCGACGGCCGCTGAATGACCCGGAAATCCGCCGACAGGTTGATGAGGGGAGCTTTCCCCGACCTCAGGTTGATGAAGGCTCCCCTCATCGGCGTCCGGACCGATTCGAGCTGAATCGACCGCAACCTTCACCGCCTTCTTCCGTTGGTCAATACAGAAGTAGCTACATGCGGGGAGGATGCGGCGTGGTGAAGATCGACCACCAGGGGGAGACACCTCCCTATGAGCAGGTGCGCGTGCACTACGCGCACGCGATCTCGAACCGAGAACTGCCGGTGGGAGCGAAACTGCCCACGGTGCGTGCTCTGGCGAAAGACCTGGGCCTGGCGGTGAACACGGTCGCCCGCGCCTACCGTGAGCTGGAAGAAGCCGGGCTCGTGGAGACCAGGGGCCGCGCGGGCACCGTGGTCAGTGCCAACGGCGACAGCAACCGCGAGCGCGTCCGCGCGGCGGCGGCCCAGTACGCGGCGATGTCCGCGGAGCTGGGCCTCTCGTCGCAGGAGGCCATGGAGATCGTTCGAGCGGCCCTGCGGACGTAGTCACTCGCCTGGGTGTATCGGTTCGTGGAACCGCTGTCCGATCGTCGCGCGGAGGTAGCCGGAGCCGGCTCCTCCGCGCAGGCCGGTCATCGTTCTCGTGCCACGTCAGGTCCCGCTGGACCTCGGGCTGCTCCATGCAGGTGATCAGTACTCCTTCGGGGCTCTTGCCAGGTCGGCCGGACCGACTCACCGTTGTGCGTTTGCCCTGGTAGTCACCCGTTCGCGACCCTCCCCACGCGCCCCGGCGCAGCTAGGCTGCCCCGTGGATCCTGAATAACTGATTCGTCAGTCAAGCTAGGAGAGCGCGATGGGGCGGACCGTCCGCGACGGGCTGCGGCTCACGGCCGAACAGGAGCAGTTCGTCGAACTGGCGAGGGAGTTCGCCGCCAGGGAGATCCGGCCGCGGGGGCGCGCCGTCGACGAGGCGGACACCGAGTCGCCGCTCGACGTGTGGGAGAAGGCGTCCGCGCTCGGGCTGACCTCGTTCATGCTCCCCGAGAAGGTCGGCGGCGGTGGCGTCACCGACCTGCTGACCCAGGTGCTGGTCCAGCAGGAGCTGTGCCACGGCGACATCGGCATCGGCAACCTGGTCACCTCCAACGGCTTCTTCGGCGCGCCGATCGAGCACCTCGGCACGCCCGAGCAGCAGGACCGGTTCCTCAGCCCGCTGGCGGCCGCGTGCCCGCCGCTCACCGCCGTCGCCGTGACCGAGCCCGGCAGCGGATCGGACGCGGCGGGCATCCGGACGTCGGCGCGGCGCGAGGGTGACGAGTACGTCCTCAACGGACAGAAGACCTGGATCTCCAACGCCCCGTACGCCGAGATGTTCGTGATCTTCGCGACGGTGGATCCGTCGCTGAGGTCCCGTGGTGTCACGGCGTTCGTCGTGCCGCGCTCCGCGGCGGGGCTGACGGTCGGGCCGCCGTTCCGGAAGATGGGGCAGCGCGCGATCGTCAACGCCGAGGTGTTCCTGGACGACGTGCGCGTGCCCGTGGAGGACCGGCTCGGCGACGAGGGGCAGGGGTTCGCCGGGCTGATGCGGACGTTCGACGCGTCGCGCATCCTCATCGGCGCGGCCACGACGGGGCTGGCCCGTGCCGCGCTGGACTTCGCCACCTCCTACGCGGCGGAGCGGGTGCAGTTCGGCGTGCCGATCATTCAGCACCAGGCGGTGGCGTTCCGGCTCGCGGACATGGCCACGCGCGTCGACACCTCGCACCTGCTGACCGTGCGCGCGGCGACCTTGTACGACGCGGGGCACGCGGTGGGGCAGGAGTCGGCGATGGCCAAGCTCGTCGGCTCGGAGAACGCCATGTGGTGCACGCACGCGGCCGTGCAGACGCTGGGGGGCAACGGGTATTCCCGTGACTACCCCGTCGAGCGCTGGATGCGCGACGCGAAGCTCGAGGAGATCGAAGAGGGCACCTCGGACATCCAGCGCCTGATCATCTCCCGCGGCCTCGGTGCGAGATGATCTTCTCCGATCCCGCGTCCGTCGCCGTCGTCGGCGCCAGCGACGACCCCGCCAAGTGGGGCCACTGGCTCGCGCGCGGCGCCCTCGTCGGTCATGGCCGCCGCGCCGTGCACCTGGTGAACCGGGGCGGTGGAGCCGTTCTGGGCCAGCCCACCGTGCGCTCGCTGTCCGAACTCGCCGAGGCCCCCGAACTGGTCGTGCTCGCCGTGCCCGCGGCGCACGTGCCCGCCGTGGTGGACGAGGCGCTCGCGGCCGGCGTGCGCGGTTTCGTCGGCATCACCTCGGGAATCGACGATCGCGTCATCCGCCGGATCCGTGACGCGGGCGCGCGGCTGCTCGGCCCGAACTGCCTGGGCGTGTTCGACGCGGCGACGTCGCTGCACCTGGCCTGGGGCCGGTTCCAGGCGGGCTCGCTGGGCGTGGTGTCGCAGAGCGGACAGGTCGGGCTGGAGATCGCCGGGCTCGCCGCGTCGTCGGGCACGGGCGTCTCGCGGTTCGTCTCGGTGGGCAACCAGGCGGACGTGACGGCCACGGAAGCGTTGCTGGACCTCGTGTCCCACGACCTGACCACCGTGGTGGGGGTCTACCTGGAGAGCTTCGGCCCCGGCGTCGTGGCGGCCATGTCGGAACTGCGCGCGGCCGGCAAGCCCGTGGTGCTGCTGACCGTCGGGTCCTCGGTCGCCGCCCGCGAAGCCGCCCGCACGCACACCGGCGCCCTGACGTCGTCGTCGGACGTGGTGGACGCGGCCTGCCGCCGGGCGGGCGCGGTCCGCGTGACGACACCCGCGGCTCTGGTGGACCTGGCGGCGGTGCTGACGTCCGGGGTGCCGCGCGGGGGCAGGGTGGGGATCATCTCCGACTCGGGCGGGCAGGGCGCGATCGCGGCGGACCTCGCGGTGGCGGCCGGCCTGACGATGCCCGCCCTGTCCGTTGTGGACGGTCTGCCGGCGGGTGCGTCGACGCGGAACCCGATCGACCTCGCGGGAGCGGGGGAGCAGGACCTGGCGAACTACTTCCGGACGGTCGAGGTGCTGGCGCGCGGGGGTGAGGTCGACGCGGTCGTGCTGTCGGGCTACTTCGGCAGCTACGGGTCGGACGCACCCTCGCTGGAGTCCGCGGAAGTGGCGGTGGCATCCCACATCTGTGGCCTGGCAAAGGAAACCGGCGTCACCGTCGTCGTGCACAGCATGTGCGAGGACTCCGCCGCGGTCCGGGTGCTGCGGGCAGGCGGCATCCCGGTGCACCACACGATCGAACGCACCGTCGCCGCGCTGGGCCACGCGAACCGGCTGGGCAGAACCTCGCTGGAGGTCGTGCCGCGCACCGCGACCACCACCCCGTTCCGTCCTGGTTACCTCGCGGCCCGCGAACTGCTGAGCTTCGTGGAGTTCCCCAGGGCCCACGCCATCACGACCGTCGCCGACGTCACCGCGACCACCCTGAAGGGGCCGTTCGCGCTCAAGGCCGACTGGCTGCCCCACAAGAGCGAGCACGGCGGAGTGCGGATCAACCTCACCGACCCCGTAGCGGCGTTCGAGGAGATGCGGGCAAGACTTGGCCCCGGCACCTATGTCCTCGAGGAGATGGACACGCGCGAGCACAGCGTCGAACTGATCATCGGCGCGAAGCGCGACCACTCGTTCGGCCCGGTCGTTCTCGTCGGCGCGGGCGGCGTCCACGCGGAGTTGTTCGCAGACACCGCGATCGAGCTCGCCCCCGTCACTCCCGCCACGGCACGGGACATGCTGGCCCGCCTGGTCTCCGCCCCGCTGCTGTCCGGCTGGCGCGGTGCCCCGGCACCCGACGTGGCGGCGCTGGCCGAGGTGATCGCCCAGGTCTCCCAGACGCTCGCGGCGCGACCGGACCTCGCCGAGATCGAGCTGAACCCCGTGCGCGTCGGCCCCGACGGTGTGCTGGCGGTCGACGCGCTGATCGTCCCTTCGGCGGAAGCGGCGACCGGCACGGGCGGGCAACGCGTGGCCTGACCGCCCCGGCTGCTCCGATTGCGGGATTGCGGGCCCCGATAGGTTCTCCTGCAGTGACGTGAGGAGGCCTCGATGCTGGTTGTGGTGGCGCTGCTGGCCTTCCTCGTGCCCCCGCCCGGCCCGGTGACGATCGACGTCGTCAGCGTGGGCGGCTCGGGGTGCCCGGCCGGCACGACGAACGTCGCCATGTCGCTGGACAACGAGGCGTTCACCGTCACCTACAGCGACTTCCTGGTGCAGGGCAACGGGAACGAGGCCAAGCGGAGCTGCACGATCGCCCTGCGCATCAACCACGCGGCCGGGTACACGTTCGGCATCGCGGCCACGGACTACCGCGGGTTCGCGCATCTGACCGACAAGGTGCGCGGTGTGGTGCGCAACGACTACTGGTTCCCCGGTTTCCCCACGCGGCACAGCAGCCGCACGTATCAGGCGCCGATGAGTGACAACTGGCAGGTGACCGACACGCCCAGCGGGGTGGCGCACGGGCCGTGCAAGGATCGCAAGCCGTTGACCGTGGAGACCGAGCTGAAGCTCACCGGCAAGGGGGCCGGCAGCTTCATGACCATGGACTCGACCGACTCGAGCGTGAGCACGACGTTCCGGCTCTCGTGGAAGAAGTGCGCGGAATAACGAGCGCGCCGTTGACGTTCTCTGCTACAGTCCGTTCGTACCCGGCGGTGCGCAGGTAAGCGCACGTAAGTTCCGACCAGCTGCTGGACGATCACAACGCCGCAGCCGACACCTCCGGCTTCTCACGCCGGCGGGCCCACATCAGATGCAGTCGGATCAACGGCATCTGCAGCGCTCTCCTCCCGTCGCACCTCGTGCGCGGAGTCGACGAAGCGCGCTTCGAACAACCCTCCTGAAAGGACAGACCCGATGCACATCGGTGTACTCGACGTACGTAACAACAAGGCGTTTCTCGTGGACGGACCGCAGGTTCCGCAGAGTCTCGTGAGGCAGTACGACCTGCGCCGCGGCGACCAGATCAGCGGCGAAGCGGAGAACGACAAGCTCGTCGGCGTCGACACGGTCAACGGACGTGCGCCGCACAAGCGGCCACGCTTCGAGGACTTGACGCCCCTTTATCCCAACGAGCGGCTGCGGCTGGAGCACGATCCGAACGAGCTCACCAGCCGGGCAATCGACCTGGTCATGCCGGTCGGCAAGGGGCAGCGGGCGCTGATCGTCGCGCCGCCCAAGGCCGGTAAGACCATTGTGCTGCAACAGATCGCGGCCGCGATCGCCAAGAACCACCCCGAGGCCCATCTCATCGTCGCGCTCGTCGGCGAACGGCCGGAGGAGGTGACCGACATGCGCACCACGATCCCGGGCGAGATGTTCACCTCGACCTTCGACGAGCACCCTGGCGAGCACATCCGGGTCGCCGAACTCGCTGTGGAGCGGGCCAAGCGGCTCGTGGAGGACGGTCAGGACGTGGTGATCCTGCTCGACTCGCTGACGCGGCTCGGGCGTGCCTACAACCTCGCGCAGCCCAACGGCGGGCGCATTCTCAGCGGCGGGATCGACGCTCGTGCGCTGACGCCGCCGAAGCAGTTCCTGGGTTCGGCACGGAACATCGAGAGCGGCGGCAGTCTCACGATCTTCGCCACCGCGCTCGTCGAGACCGGGTCGCTCGCCGACACGGCGATCTTCGAGGAGCTCAAGAGCACCGGCAACGCCGAGCTGAAGCTCGACCGCAAGGCGGCGCAGCGGCGGATCTACCCCGCGATCGACCTCCAGCAGTCGAGCACGCGCAAGGCGGAACTGCTGGTGTCGCAGCAGGAACTCGCCATCACGGACGCGCTGCGCCGGGCCATGGCGGACCGGGACATCGACGTGATCGTCGACGGACTGCGCAAGACGCAGAGCAACGCGGAGTTCCTCATGCAGATGTCGAGGTGACGCTTCAGGTGGTTGACTGGCGGCGATGAGCTTCCTCCAGATCACGTGGACCGATCCGGCGACCCTGGCGCGCGGCTACCTGGTCATCGACCGGCTGGTACGCGGGGTCAGCAGCGGAGGTCTGCGGATGCGCGCGGGCTGCACGCTCGACGAGGTCCGCGGGCTGGCCGAGGGCATGACCGCCAAGGAAGCCCTCAACTACGACCCCGACGCGCGCTACGTCCCGCTCGGCGGCGCCAAGGGCGGCATCGACTTCGACCCCTACGACCCGCGGGCGAAGGACGTTCTCACGGCCTACCTGTACGCCATGTCCCCCTACATCGAACGCTTCTGGACGATGGGTGAGGACCTGGGGCTGCGACAGTCCACCATCGACGAGGCCATCGCGAAGATCGGCCTCCAGTCGTCCATCCAGGCGGTCTACCCGCTGCTCGACGACGAGCGCAAGGCCAGGCAACGCCTCGCGGACGCGTTCGAGGTCACCGTCGACGGCGTCAGCCTCGACGAACTGGCCGGCGGCTACGGCGTGGCCGAGGCCGCGCTGACCGGCATCCAACATCTCCACCTGCACAACCCCACCGCGTTCGTACAGGGTTTCGGCTCGATGGGCGGCGCCACCGCGCGCTACCTCGCCCAGGCCGGCGTCAAGGTCGTCGGGCTCGCGGACGTCCACGGCGTCGTGGCCAACCCGGCCGGGCTCGACGTGGAAACCCTTCTGCTGTCCCGGGACGCGCACGGCGCCATCGACCGGACGAGACTGCGCGCCGAAGACCGCGAACTCGACGGTGACCGGTGGCTCGACGTCGAGGCGGACGTCCTGGTCCCCGCCGCCACGAGCTACGCGATCAACGAGCACAACGCGACCAGGGTCAACGCCGAACTGATCGTCGAAGCCGCCAACATGCCCGTCACGCCCGAGGCGGAGGCGATGATCGACGCGTTGATCATCCCGGACGTCGTCGCGAACTCCGCCACGAACTCCTGGTGGTGGTGGACCCTGTTCGGCGACATCGACGCCACGGCCGAATCGGCGTTCGAGAAGATCGGCACGACCATGCGCCGGCTCGTCACGAAGGTCCTCGACGACCCCGAGTCACCACGCGCGGCAGCGCGACGACTCGCGGCCGACGCGCTGGACGAGATCGAGCAGCGGTTCCGGTCGTAGACTCGGCGCATGCCAGGCCTGGAGCACACCATCACGATCGCGGCCCCGCCCGAACGCGTCTGGGCGGTGCTCATCGACGTCGAGCGCTGGCCGGAACGCATCCCGACGGTCGACTCCGTGGAACGCCTCGACGAAGGCCCGTTCACCGTCGGCTCCAGCGCCCGCCTCCGGCAACCGAAGCTGCCCGAGGCCGTGTGGACGGTGACCGAACTGACCGAGGGCACCTCGTACACCTGGGAGTCGAAGTCCCCCGGCGTCCTCGGCGTCGCCTCGCACGTCGTCGAGCCGCATCCCGAAGGCACCCGGCTCACCCTCGCGCTGACCGTGTCCGGCCCGCTCGCGGGGGTCGGCTGGCTGATGACGAAGGCGAGGGCCAAGCGGTACGTCGAGACCGAGGCCGCCTCGATCAAGAAGGTCGCCGAGCAGAGCCAGGACTAAGCCCCTGGCCGGCGGTCTCATCCGCTACCCCGCACACCAGACTTGAGCGGGCCCGGCTCAAGTCTCTAGGCGCACGCGGGGACCCTACGTACTCCATGAAGATACGCTGGGCCCCCGCGTGCCGGCCGCGGTGGCGTGGCGTGGGGTGGGGTGGTCAGAGCGGGCCGAGCAGCCAGCCTCCCGGCCCGTCCTCGTCCTCCGAGAAGTAGAACGCCCGCCAAGCGGCGAGCAGGTCCTCGGTGCCGATCAGCCCGTCGCCGTCGTGGTCGAGCCGCGCGTGCACGGCCCGTGCGTCGGCCTCGGACACGTGCATCAACGCCATGGACCACCGCACGTGCTCGTCCACGCCGAGCCGGCCGTCACCGTCGTGGTCGGCGACGGCCAGCAGCGCGTCGAGGTACGGCACGTAGACGTCGTCGAACGCCTCGGGGCGTCCCAGCAGGCCGAGCACGAACGCCGCCCGGTACTCGGCCAGGCTGATCCGTTCGTCGTTGTTCGTGTCCGTCACGGCGACGAGGTGGTCCCACACGCCCAGCAGCTGCTCGTGCAGCCGCTTCGCGCGCTCGTCGTCGTCGGTCAGACCGAACGCCGAGGTCAGCCGGGTGCTCGCCAGTTCGAAGTCCTTGCGCTCGACGTACCCGTCCCGGTCGCTGTCGTAGGTCTCGAACCTGCGAGTGAGCCTGCGGTCCAGGAACGGCGTGATCTTCATGTCTCCTTGTGTACCCCGTCAGCGCTTCTTCTTGCGTGCCGGGGCGCCCACGTAGTCCGCGAGGTGCTCGCCGGTCAGCGTCGAGCGGCCGGCGACCAGGTCGGCCGGGGTGCCCTCGAAGACCACCTTGCCGCCGTCGTGGCCGGCGCCGGGGCCCAGGTCGATGATCCAGTCGGCGTGCGCCATCACGGCCTGGTGGTGTTCGATCACGATCACCGACTTGCCCGATTCGACGAGGCGGTCCAGGAGCGCCAGGAGCTGCTGGACGTCGGCCAGGTGCAGGCCGGTCGTCGGCTCGTCCAGGACGTAGACGCCGCCCTTGTCCGCCATGTGCGTGGCGAGCTTCAGGCGCTGCCGCTCGCCGCCGGACAGGGTCGTGAGCGGCTGGCCCAGCGACAGGTAGCCCAGGCCGACGTCGTTGAGCCGCTCCAGGATCGCGTGCGCGGCGGGCGTGCGGGCCTCACCGGAGCCGAAGAACTCGACGGCCTCGGCGACGGGCATCGCGAGCACCTCCGAGATGTCGCGACCGCCGAACTTGAACTCCAGCACGGCCTGGTCGAACCGCTTGCCCTCGCAGACGTCGCAGGGGGACTCGATCGTCGCCATGATGCCGAGGTCGGTGAACACCACGCCGGCGCCGTTGCAGTTCGGGCACGCGCCCTCGGAGTTCGCGCTGAACAACGCGGGCTTCACGCCGTTGGCCTTGGCGAACGCCTTGCGGATCGGCTCCAGCAGGCCGGTGTAGGTCGCGGGGTTGGACCGGCGCGAACCCTTGATGGGCGTCTGGTCGACCACGATCGCCCCGGCGTCGCGCGGCAGCGACCGGTGGATCAGCGACGACTTGCCCGAGCCCGCCACACCCGTGACCACGGTCAGCACCCCGAGGGGGATGTCGACGTCGACGTCGCGCAGGTTGTTCGCGGACGCCCCGCGGATCTCCAGGACGCCGGTCCGCTCCCGCACCGACGGCTTCAGCGCCGCGCGGTCGTCGAGGTGGCGGCCGGTCACGGTGTCGCTCTTGCGCAACCCCTCCAGCGTTCCCTCGAAGCAGATCGTGCCGCCGCCCCGCCCGGCACCGGGACCGAGGTCGACGATGTGGTCCGCGATCGCGATCGTCTCGGGCTTGTGCTCCACGACGAGGACGGTGTTGCCCTTGTCCCGCAGGCGGAGCAGCAGGTTGTTCATCCGCTCGATGTCGTGCGGGTGCAGCCCGATCGTCGGCTCGTCGAACACGTACGTCACGTCGGTCAGCGCGGACCCGAGGTGCCGGATCATCTTGACGCGCTGCGCCTCACCACCGGAGAGCGTGCCCGCCGGCCGGTTCAGCGACAGGTACCCGAGACCGATCTCCACGAACGAGTCCAGGGTGTGCGCGAGCTTGTCCACCAGCGGCGCGACGGACTTGTCCTTCACCCCGCGGATCCAGTCCGCCAGGTCCGTGATCTGCATGTCGCACAGGTCCGCGATCGAGACGCCCTTGATCTTGGACGACCGCGCCGCCTCGGTCAGGCGGGTGCCGGAGCACTCGGGGCAGGTGCCGAACGTCGCCGCGCGGTCCACGAACGCGCGGATGTGCGGCTGCAGCGCCTCGCGGTCCTTGGACAGCATGGACTTCTGCAGCTTCGGGATCAGGCCCTCGTAGGTCAGGTTGATGCCGTTGACCTTGATCTTGACCGGGTCCCGGTACAGGAAGTCGTGCAGTTCCTTCTTGGTGTACTTGCGGATCGGCTTGGCCGGGTCGATGAAACCCGACTGCGCGAACGTCTGCACGGTCCACTGGTTGTCGACGTTGTAGCCGGGCACCTTGATCGCACCCTCGAGGATCGACTTCGACTCGTCGTAGACCTCGGTCAGATCGATGTCGGAGACCTGGCCACGGCCCTCGCACCGCGGGCACATGCCGCCGGTGATGGAGAACTCGCGGCGCTCCTTGACCTTCTGGCCGCCCTTCTCGATCGTCACGGCGCCCGCGCCGGAGATCGAGGCGACGTTGAACGAGAACGCCTGCGGGCCGCCGATGTGCGGCGCGCCGAGGCGGCTGAACAGGATGCGCAGCATCGCGTGCACGTCGGTCGCGGTGCCGACGGTCGAGCGCGGGTCGGCGCCCATCCGCTGCTGGTCGACCAGGATCGCCGTGGTGATCCCCTCCAGCAGGTACACCTCGGGACGCGGCAGCGTCGGCATGAACCCCTGGATGAACGCGCTGTAGGTCTCGTTGATCAGCCGCTGCGACTCCGCGGCGATGGTGCCGAACACCAGCGAGCTCTTGCCGGACCCGGAGACACCGGTGAAGACCGTCAGCCGGCGCTTCGGGATCTCCACGTCGACGTCGCGGAGGTTGTTGACCCGCGCGCCCTGCACGCGGATCAGGTCGTGGGTGTCGGCATCGTGCGCCGCCGGTGCTGTCCTGGTCATGGCGCAAAGCTAGCCCGCGCCACTCGGCTCTGCCTTCTTGATTCCTGATCGGTTACCCACGAATCCGGTAGTGGTAGGTGCACACCTCGCGGAACCCCGTCCGTTCGTACAGCCGGAACGCCGCGGTGTTCGCCTTTTCCATCTGCAGGTACATGTGGTTCGCCTCGTGCGTGGCCGCCCACGAGGCCAGTGCGGCGAGCACGGACCGTGCGGCGCCCTGACCGCGTGCGTGGGGAAGTGTCGCCATGCCGAACACCCCGGCCCAGCCCTCCTCCGTCACCGCACGCCCCACGGCCACCACCTGGCCGTCCACCTCGGCGTACGCGTAGGCGGACGGATGCTCGACACGGCTGAGCAGGTCGCGTTCGGCGCTGACGTCCCGCGTGGTCACCGCCTGCCACGCCGCGAGCCACTCGTCGGTCGGCCGCGCCGTCACCTCGCCCGCGTCCGAGCGGGACTGGCGCAGCACCTCGGAGGTCGACGCGATCTGCAGGGACATGTCATGGCCCCGCGCGTAGCCCCTGGCGTCCAGCATCCGGTCGAGATCGGCGGCGCAGACGCCCGGCGTGATCTGGAACCTCGTCCCGGTTCCGCGTTCGGCGCAGAACTCCTCCGCCTGCTCCACCCGGTCCTCGCGGTCGTGCGGCAGCACCGCGCTCACCCACCAGGCGTCGCCGGGGGAGTGCCGCAGCCACCAGCCGCCCGCCTCCTCGACGTGCGCGGCGGGCTGGGCGCGCGCCGCGCACTCCTGCAGCGTCTTCAGCAGCACGTCAGTCCAACGACCCCAGCAGCCAGTTGCCCGCCTCGGCGGGATCCTCGGAGAAGTAGAACTCGCGGATGGCCGCCAGCAGGGCCTCTGTGGACAGCAGTCCGTCCTCGTCGGACAGCAGGTCGTGGATTCCCCGCGCGTCGCGCTCCGAGAGGTGCAGCAACGCGCCGGTCCATCTCACGTGCTCTTCGAGGGTCAGTTTGCCGTCGCCGTCCTCGTCCGCGATCGACATCAGCGCGTCCAGGAACGGCACATAACCCTCGTCGAACGACTCCGGTGTCTCCAGCAGGCCGTTCGCGAACGCGTTCTTGTACTCGTCGACGCTGATGCGCCCGTCGCGGTCCCGATCGGCGACCGACGAGAGGTGCTCCCACAGCCCGATCAGCACGTCGTGGAACCGCACGGCCTTCGGATCGTCCACGACCAGCCCGAACGCCTTCGTGGTGCGCTCGCCCGCCTGTGTGAAGTCCTCCCGCTCGATGAACCCGTCGCCGTCGGTGTCGTAGGTCCGGAACCGGCGGGCGAGCTTGCGGTCGAGGAAGGCGGTGATTTCCACAGGACCCTTCTACCGCATCCGGCTGTGAAGCGACACGCCCGCGTTCCATCACGAACGGGGACCGGTCCGGACCTCAGCGACGTCCCAGCCCGGACAGCGCGCTCGCGACGACCACCATGCCGATCATCCCGATCACCGCCGCCACACCGCCGACCGCCGGTTTCGACACCTGCTGGACGTGCGCGACCGGCTGCGGCGGCGCTGGTTCGTCCCGTGGCGGCGCAGGTGGTTCGGGATCGGGCGGGAGCGGGGCGCCGACCGACTCGATCCGGACGATCGCGCTCTCGCTGATCGCGCCGCCGGCACCCGCGCCGGACACCGTCAGCCGGGAGTTCATCGGGGCGGTGACCTGGCAGGTGTAGGTGACGCGGGAGCGGGGGGCCAGCACCGGGAACGTCCGGCGGCACGCGGCGGGCTCGCCGCTCACCTGCACGTTCGCGATCGGCAGGGCGGACGGGTTGCCGACCGTGACCGTGACGGTGACGACCTCGCCGTCCCGTGCGCGGTCCTTCGACCAGGCCGCGCTGATGGTCAGTCGCGGGTAGATGACCTCGACCCGCACGGACGCCGACGCCTCGACCTTGCCGCCGATCCTGTCGGCGGCCGAGACGGTCGAGGTCAGCGCGCCGCTCTCGTCACCCGCCGGGGCCGTGCAGGTGACCGCGGAGGTGGCTCCGGGGTCGAGCTGACCCTGCATGGGATCGCACCCGGCAGCCGCGCGAGCGGTGAGGCCGTAGAGCGGGGTGTCGCCGGTGTTCGTGACCGTCGTCGTGAACTTCACCGCCTGGCCCGGGAGCGCTGTCACCGGTTCCGACGTGGCGGTCGCGCGCAACGCCGGGTGCAGCACGTCCACGGTCGACGAGTGCTGCGCCGCGAGTGGATCACCGGCGAGACTGGTGCCGCTCACCGTGACCGTCGTGGGGTAGTCGTCGTCGCCCGCCGTGGACGAGCACGTGCGCGTCGCCGTGGCGTGCGGGGCGATCGTGCCGACCTGCTGGCCGCACACGGTCACGCCGGTGGCGGGCGCGTCACCGGCGTTGGTGATCGTCGCGGTCTGCGCGACGGTGTCCTTCGGGTGTGCGACGGGCCTGCCGGGGTCGACCGTGAGGGTGAGTTCGGGCAGCGGGAACGACCACGCGATGCTCTGGACGAGGAACGCGTCCTCCGCCCTCCTGAACGCCAGGTCGGCGCTCTTCGTGCCGGGCTTGAGGACGTTCGCGTCGACGGTGACTATGCGCGCGTCGACGCTCATGTTGTTGGGGTACGCGGCGCCCTGCGCGGACGACACGAACGCGTTGCGCCCGCCGACCGCCGCGCCGTTGATCAGCATCTGGTCGCCGTCCGTGGCCCAGTCGCCCTCGTACGCGGTGATGCCGACACGGATGACCCCGCCGGTGGGGTGCGTCGGCGCGATCGGGGTGTGCAGCACCTGCTTCCCCGTGGCGAGCCGGACATGGCCGCCGTGCACCGTGACGTGCCGCTTCGCGGGTGCCGCCGCGGTGGCGCCGGGGAACTTCCACACGACCGTCAGCGACCAGCCGCCGAAGCAGTCGAACCCCTGCGGCGCCCAGACGTTGCCGACCGTCACGGTGCCGCTCGTCAACGCCCGCGTGACGTCGGCTTCGGCGCTGTAGAAGGCGTTGTCGGTGTGCGAGAGGTCGTCCGGGCCGTCGAGGACGAACCGGCCGGGGCTGACGCGGGTGCCGTTGAAGATGACGGGGTCCCGTGGCGTGCCGGGCGGGCTCACACCGTCGCGGCAGGTCGCGCTGCCCGCCCAGCCGAGCTTGGCGTAGGCGACCCTCGCCCCGGCGGGGATGCTGAGCTGGGCGCTCGACGAGGTGAACGTCGCCGGGTCGTCGTCGACGTCGGTCCACGACATGCGGTGGCCGTTGTTCAGCGCGGACGGCCCGTGACCCTTGCGGTGCAACGCGTCCACACAGGACCGCGGAGGGTACTTGGGGTGAGGCCCCGCCTGCTCGGGCGTCGGGCAGGTCAGGACGGAGTTGCCGACGACCGTGACGTCCCCGTACACCGCCTCGGTGAACTGGGTGCGCCACACCTCGGCCGCGGCGACCGGCGGGCCCGGGGTGAGCAGCGGCACCAGCAGCACGACGGCGATGAGGATCGGTACACGCATGCCAGGCCTTCCGGTCGGGTCGGCCACAGGTTGGCACGGTTGGACGGCGTTGTCACCGCCCGTTGATCATCGCGTCCTCACTCTCCGTCGAGGACCGGCAACGTTGGTTCTCCTGTTCGTGTCAAGGGCTTCCGCTCCGGCCGTTCGAAGTGGACTTGCTGTGTCTTTGATCAACGCCCGTTGCTCTTGATGGGCGGCGAAGACTGCCGGGAAGCGTGGTGTCGGTGGCCAAACGGTGTCCGCTGTGGGGAGATGGAGGACATGTGGACCGCGCTAGTCATCGTTCTCGCGTCGGTGGTCGTCACGGTGATCGCCTGCGTCCTGTTCGGGCGTTCCCGTGCCCACGACCAGGCCGACGACAGGGACGCGGACTCGCGCGGCTTCCTCGGCGCGGTGATCAGCGGCCTGTTCATCGTCGCGCTGGCGTTCTACGTGGTGATCGTCTGGGAGGAGAGCGGCGCCGCCGAGGACAACGCCGCCCGCGAGGCCGCCGCGATCGCCGACGTCTACTGGCAGACCCCCGTCATACCGCAACCGCAGCGCGACCACATCCGCTCACTGCTCACCGAGTACCCGAAACTGGTGGCGGACAAGGAATGGCCCAAGCTGGCGGTGGGAGAGTCCGACGACAGGACCACCGAGACACTGCATTCGCTGCACAGCGAGATCCTGTCGCTGCCCACGTCACCGGACCAGGTGAAGACCGCGCGCGAACGGTCGCTGGAGCGGATGCGGGAGGTCACCGACCTGCGGCGCGACCGGCTGGATTCGGCCGGTGGCCTGGACAAGACCGGCCGGATCATGCTGATCGGGACGATCGCGGGTGCCGTCGCGATGATCCTGTTCCCGATGCTGATCGGGTTCACCGCGCGCAAGCGGCACATCCTGCAGATGAGCCTGACCTCGGCCGTGCTGGCGTTCGTCTGCGTGCTGTGCGCGGGGATGACCCAGCCGTTCGAGGGGTGGTTCCGGGTGCACCCGGAAGCGTTCACGAGCCTCACGGAGGAGTTGGCCGGCATACCGGTGGAGGAGAACCGGTGAAATCGTAGAACCCTTCTACGCCTGCTTCTTTCAGGGCAATTCGGGTCCGAAACGATGGAGGAGGAGGGACGGGCGGGGCTAATTTCTCGGCCATGCCAAAAAGAGTGTCCACTGTGCTGGGTCGCGAGTTCGGCGACAACCTGCGCGCCATGATCGCCCGCACCGGCCTGAAGGAAGCCGAGCTGGCACGACGGCTCGGCTGGGAGCACGCCAAGTTGTCGGACCTGGTCAACGGCAAAGGCGGCACCTCGCTGGAGGAGTTCACCTACCTGCTGGGTGTGTGCGGGGTGAAGCCGGACGAGTTCCAGTACCTCAAGGGACTCTTCCTGGAGTCGCGGGAGAAGGGCTGGCTGCAGCTTTACGAGTCGGTGCTGCCGCCGCACGTTCGGACGCTGATCCAGCACGAGCGGCTCGCCAAGGAGATCGTGATCTGGAGCTCGTTGTTCATCCCGGGGCTCCTGCAGATCGAGTCGTACGCACGCGCTGTCGCCGAGGACTCGCCGTTCGTCGAGGACGAGAACATCCGGGAGTGGGTCTCGGCTCGGATCGAGCGCACAGGGATCGTGGCGGGACACAAGAAGTTCGTCTTCTACGTGTACGAGCCGGTGCTGCACTCGAACGTCGGCGGCGCCGACGTGCTGACGGAGCAGCTGCATGAACTGCTGCGCATGTTGATCCGGCCTTACATCACCTTGCGGGTCGTGCCCGCAGGACGCGCGCTCACCGGTGATTTCACCCTCTTGAAGTTCGAGAAGTATGAGCCAGTGGTCTTCGACGGCGGCCTGAACTCCGCGTTGTTTCTCGATGACAAGGCATCAATCGGCCTCTACCAAGAAGTGGTGAAGCAGATGGACCGCGTCGCCCTCGGTAGGGAAGAATCAAGGGAGTTGATCACCCGCATCGTGTCCTGAGGAGGCTCGGATGGTCGAGTGGCGGAAGAGCAGCTACAGCGCGACCGGCCAGGACTGCGTCGAGATCGGGCACGGCGTCGGCATCCGGGACTCCAAGGCTCCCGCCGCCCACCTGCCGGTCGAACCGGCCGCGTGGGAGGCGTTCCTTCGCCTGGTCACCGACCACACCGGCTGAGGCCTCTGAGATGATCCCCCGGACGACCTGACCTGGGGGAAGCATGTGGGGACGCAGGACCGCGCCGCAGCGGCTGGCCGAGTCGGCCGGGTTCACCTGGAAGCACGTCGAGGACCAGAGCGAGCTGAACGTCGCCATGATGGCGGCGTACGTGGCCGCGAGCCGGGCGGTGCCCGGCGACGTGCTGCCGATGGTCGGCAGGGTCGCGGAGAAGCTGGCCGCCGAGGAGGCCGGCCACGACCTCGTGGTGGCGCTGGTCGAGGACCTGCAGAACCTCACCTCCCACGGCCTGGAGCAGCTGCGCACGGCCGAGGAGATCAAGGCGGTGCTCGGGCCGCGCTGCCTTCTCGTGTGGGAGGCGGTGGACGGGTTCTGGGCGGCGGTCGCCGAGTGGCGCCGGGGTACCGGCGAGCCGCTGCGGTCCACTGAGGACGTGCTGTCCGTCGAGAACGAGGGACTGCGCGCGAACCTGTGGACCTCGAACAGGAGCCTGGGCGACGGCACGCGCGTCGGCCTCAGCGAGGCGCTCCTGTTCGAGAAGGCCGGCGGTGCCGCGATCCCCGGCTACCGCGAGCTCCACAACGCCGGTCAGTAGCCGCGGTCGGGCAGCATCACCCAGAGCACGAGGTAGACGACGAACTGCGGTCCGGGCAGAAGGCAGGACAGCAGGAACAGAAGGCGCACGGTGCCCGCCTTCATCCCCCAGCGCTGGGCGAGCCCCGCGCAGACACCCGCGATCATCCGGTTGGTCCTGGGCCTGCTCAAAGCAACTGTCGTGGTCATAGACCAAGGATGCCCACTATCAGGCAACTCCCACATCGGGACGAACCCTGGTTCGACCCGGATGAGGCAGGTCACCCGATTCCAGGGGTCCGGACTGCAACAGCGACGGGCTGTCCGGCGTTGGCGGTCGAGAGCTGATCGACGAACCTGAGGCACGTGGTGCGCATGGTGTCCACCGTCATGGCCTGCGAGCCGGCGAGCACCTGGAGCGCGAGGCCGTCGAGCATGCTGACCATCATGTTCGCCAGCTCGAGCGGGTCGCCGGACGGGTGGATGTCGCCGGAGGCCTGGCCGTCGCGGAAGATGCTCGCCACGATGTCGCGCCACTCGCCGTAGAAGCGCTCGTTGAGCTCCTGCAGTTCCGGATTGCGGATGGCCTCGACCCAGAGCTCGACCCAGACCTTCCACGCCTCGACGGTCTCGGCGCCCTCGGGCAGGTACGACTCGACCACCATGCGCAGGCGCGAGAGCGGCGGCTCGTCGGACTCGAGGATCCAGCGGCGGCGCGCCACCGAGACCTCGAAGCAGTGCTCGAAGGCCGCGTCGGTGAGTTCGCGCTTGGTCTCGAAGTAGTAGTGCACCGTGCCGCCGGACACGCCGGCGTCCTTGGCCACGTCGGACACCCGGAGATGGCGGAAGCCCTCAGCCGCGATCACCTTGCAGGTGGACGCGAGGATCTGCGCCTTGCGTTCGGCTTCCACGCTTGGACGGGGCATCCGTCACCTCCTGATTTAGCCCGAACCTTACCGAAACAGGGAGCAGAGCTTGCGGCTGTCGACCTTTTCGCCTCGGTCAACGGGTGACGCGGGAAGGATCGGCACCTTTCTGGTCTGGTGATGCTCACCCAGTTCGACCACCACCGAATCACGAATTCTGTCGACATCGACATCCGGACTTTCGCCGGTGCCGAACCGGGTATCGGCCGTTTCGCGCAACGGGGTTCGGCCCTTCGGCTGTCCACTGCCGACCGTGTGTGGACAGCCGCTCCACGCGCGATCGACATGGGTCGTACGTCCCGCACACGCCCACGGCTCGTACGCTGGCCGGGTGGTCGCACCCCCCATCGCGCCGGAATCGCCGGAATCACCCGCGCGCAGGCGAAGAGTGAGCCGTCCGGTGTTGTCGCGCATGGCACTGGCCGTCGCCGGCGGCGTGCTGATCTACCTGAGCTTTCCGCCGCGTCCGCTGTGGTTCCTGGCGCCGGTCGGCTTCGCCCTCCTCGCGTACGTGATCTACGACCGGCGTGCGCGCGCCGGGTTCGGGTACGGGCTGCTGTTCGGGCTCGGGTTCATGGTGCCGCTGCTGCGGTGGACCGGTGAGTTCGTCGGGCTGATCGCGTGGCTGCCGCTGGCGCTGGTGTGCGCCCTGATGATCTCGATCGGCACCGCCGCGATGGCGTTCGCCTCGCGCGTGCCGGGATGGCCGCTGTGGGCGGCGTGCCTGTGGGTGGCGGACGAGGCGTTGCGCGGTGTGGTCCCGTTCGGCGGCTTCACCTGGGGCAAGGTCGCGTTCGGGCAGCCGGAGGGCTGGTTCCTGCCGCTCGCGTCGCTGGGCGGAGCGCCGCTGGTGACGTTCGCGGTGGTGCTGACCGGCTTCGGGCTGTTCTGGCTCACGAAGAACTGGAGGCTCGGCCTGCCGCTGTTCGTGGTGCCGCTGGTGGTGGGCCTGGTGGTGCCCGTGGGAGTGGACGCCTCCGCGGGGACCGTCACCGTCGCCGCGATCCAGGGCAACGTGCCGCGCGCGGGGCTCGACTTCAACGCACAGCGCCGGGCCGTGCTGGACAACCACGCCAAGCGCACCCTGCAGCTGGCCGGCGACGTCGCCGCGGGCCGGGAGAAGCAGCCCGACATCGTCATCTGGCCGGAGAACTCGTCGGACATCGACCCGTTCCGCAACCCCGACGCCGCCGCGGTGCTCGACGCGGCGGCCGACGCGATCAAGGCACCGATCGCGGTGGGCGCCGTGGTGCTCGACAAGAACGACGGGCTGCCGCGCAACACCGTGGTGCTGTGGGAGCCCGGCAAGGGGCCCACGGACACCTACACGAAGCGCAAGTTGCAGCCGTTCGGGGAGACGATGCCGATGCGGTCGTTCTTCCGGCTGTTCGCCTCGGAGGTGGATCGCGCGGGGGTCTTCCAGCCCGGCACGGACCCGGAGGGTTTCGTCATGGGGCCCGCGAAGGTCGCACTTGACACATGTTACGAAGTGGCGTTCGACTCAGTGGTCCGCGACTCCGTGACGGCCGGCGCGACGATCATCGCGATCCCGACGAACAACGCCACGTTCGGGTACACGGAGATGACCTACCAGCAGCTTTCCATGTCCAGACTGCGGGCGGTGGAGCACGGCCGGGCCGTGGTCGTGGCGGCCACCTCAGGCGTCAGCGCGATCGTCGAACCCGACGGTTCCGTCACTCGGAAGACTGGGCTTTTCGAGCCTGGTGCCCTGGTCGCGACACTGCCGCTGCGGTCGCAGACTACGCTGGCGACTTGGCTAGGAGCCTGGCCCGAGTGGGTGATGACCGCTGCGGGCCTCGCGGCGTTGGCGCTGGGCTTCACCCGACGACGGAAGGACTCGAATGGCGCAGCAGCCTGACCAGGAACTCGGGCAGGTGCTGGTGGTGATCCCGACGTACAACGAGCGGGACAACATCGGAAAGATCGTCAAGAGGCTGCACACGGCACTGCCCGACGTGCACGTGCTGGTGGTCGACGACGGCAGCCCCGATGGCACCGGCCAGCTCGCCGACGAGATGGCGGCCGCCGACGACCGCGTGCACGTGATGCACCGCACCGAGAAGGCCGGGCTGGGCGCCGCGTACGTCGCGGGCTTCCAGTGGGCGCTCGACCGCAACTACGGCGTCATCTGCGAGATGGACGCCGACGGCTCGCACGCCCCGGAGCAGCTGCACCGGCTGCTCGACGCCCTGCCGCAGGCCGACCTGGTGCTGGGCTCGCGCTGGGTGCCGGGCGGCGAGGTCGTGAACTGGCCGGCGCAGCGCAAGTTCCTGTCGCTGGGCGGCTCGCTGTACTCGCGGCTCGCGCTGGGCGCGAACATCCGCGACATGACGGGTGGCTACCGGGCGTTCCGCGCGGACACCCTGCGCAAGCTGAACCTCGCCTCCGTCGCGTCGGCCGGGTACTGCTTCCAGATCGACCTGCTGTGGCGGACACTGGAGCTGGGCTTCCGGGTGCGCGAGGTGCCGATCACGTTCCTCGAGCGCGAGTTCGGCGAGTCGAAGATGAGCGGCAACATCGTCCGCGAGGCACTGATCCGCGTGACGAAGTGGGGCCTGCGCCGCCGCGGCAACCAGGTCAAGGACCTGTTCACCGGCAAGCGGAAGTAGTTGCGCGGCCACTTCGGACCGTTCGTCGTGGGCGGTCCGGAGTGACGGCCGTCATCGAGTTCGCCGGCGCTTCGCCCGACTCGTGAACGGGTATCACCCAGGCATGACGCTGGTATCCGAACGGCATCCGCTCCGCGCTCTCGGCCTGTTCGCCGCGGCCGTGCTGGTGACCGCCGTCGTGGGGTCGCTGTTCTCCGTCTCCGCCGGGTCGACCTACATGGCGCTGGAGCAGCCTTCCTGGGCGCCGCCCTCGTGGCTGTTCGGTCCGGTGTGGACGCTGCTCTACGTGATGATCGCGTTCGCCGGGTGGCTGGCGTGGCGGGCCGGGGCGACTCGGCGCGAGCTGACGCTGTTCGGCGTGCAGCTCGTGCTGAACGCCGCCTGGACGCCGTTGTTCTTCGGCCTCGGGTGGTTCTGGGTGGCGTTCGCCGAGATCCTGGTGCTGTGGCTCGCGATCGTCGCGGTGATCGTGGCCTTCACCAGGCGCAGCAAGGCCGCCGGCCTGCTCCTCGTGCCCTACCTGGGCTGGGTGAGCTTCGCGGCGGCCCTGAACCTGTCGATCGCCGTCCTCAACTGACGGGGCTCAACTCACGGCGCTCAGTTGACGGGCGAGTTGCTGCGCGCGCGTTCGACGGCGGTCGTCGCGATGCCGAGCACGATCATGCCCGCGCCGAGGCCGAGGTGCAGCCAGTTGTCGGCGGTGTTGACGGGCAGGAAGTTCGCGGCGGTGTGCTCGCCGATCGCCGAGCCGTACACCCACAGGAACACGTAGAGGCCACCGCCCGCCACGAGGAACGCACGGGCGAACTGGGCCCGCTTCGCGGCGAGCAGGCCGAGCACGCCGAACAGCAGGTGCACGAGGTTGTGCAGCACGGAGACGGCGAAGAGGCCGAACAGGAGGGCGCCTGAGTGGCCGGCGAAGCTCAGCTCGTCGTAGTGCGTGGTGATGCCCGGGATGAAGCCGAGCACACCGACGAGCAGGAACGCCGCTCCCACCGCTGAGGCTGCCGTTTGAACTGGTCGCATGCAGGGTGGCTACCCGGTGACGGCCGGGATGAACTCCCGGAGCACCTCCATGCCGGTCATCGTGGGCGCTCCGGCCGGTTCGGGGCCGAGCACGCGGGCCAGGACCGGGCCGAGCACCTCGCGCAAGAAGCGGTCGGCGTGGTCCTTGCTGTTCCCGCGAATGCCGGGATAAATGGTTGACCGCCGCGGGGACGCTCCGGCAAGGTGAGCCGCATGCGCCGCTATCTCAGCTATCCGCCCAGGTCAGGCTCTCCGTCGTGATGCCGTAAGGCGTCGCCGACGTCGAGAGCCGCCCTCACCGTGAGAACGGGTGAGGGCGGCTTTTTCGTGTGCTCGAAAAGTGGTCGAACAATGGTGGAGATGGGGCTGTGGAGCCCCGCCCGTCTGTAAAACGGGAGCCCCGTGCACAGTCGGTTCGACTCCGACCTCCACCACCAGCCGTTGCGCCAGCGGGGTGATCCCCGGCAACGACCTCCTCCCTCCCCGCGACCTACTGGTGGAGGAAGGGGAAACATGTCCATCGACATCCAGCAGCCCCGGCCGCAGGGCCTGGTCGGGAGCCACGTCCACATCGCCGGCACCGCGGGCGGAGCGTTCGAGGCTCAGTTCAACTACCGGATCCACGAGGGTCACGACGAGGTCGTGGGCGGGTTCACGGCCGGAGATGGCACCGGCGGCCACGGCCAGTTCCAGGTGCAGGCCGACGTGTCGGGTGCGTCGTTCGCGCTCGACCGGCTCTTCGTCGAGGTGTTCTGGGTCTCGCCCGAGGACGGCGCCGAACTCGACAAGATCATCGTGCCGGTCGTGTACGGGCCGCGGATCGTGCCCGGCTACCGGGTCTACCAGGAGTACGAGATCAAGCCCGGTGACACGCTGTGGGGGATCGCGACGCAGTTCTACGGCGCCGGCAACCTCTATCCGCGCCTGGTGCGGGCCAACCCGCACGCCATCACGGACCCCAACGTGATCACCCCCGGGACCGTGATCAGGGTTCCGCAGTCCTGAACCCGGCGGGTCCTCCCTCGACGCGGACAAGGGGGAGGACCCGCGCTCTTTCGGTCAGAACACCTCTGTGATCGCGCCGACACCCCTGGTCGTGAGTTCGGACACGGGCTCAAGTGAAGCTGTGCCGAGGACCTGGTGCCTTGTTGGTTTCATACAAAGCACGCTGCTCAACTCGTTCCGCTCCAGCGGTTTTGTTACCGGGTAGTAGACGAGAGTGTGTACATCGATTGGGCGGCGACTGCCGCTGAGGTTGTCTGTCCGCGAGGAGAGAAGTCGTTGTTCAGTCGTGTAGCGATCGTCAACCGCGGGGAAGCCGCAATGCGGCTGATCCACGCCGTCCGTGAACTCGCCGCCGAGTCAGGGGAACGGATCGAGACCGTCGCCCTGTACACCGATGTCGACAAGTCGGCGCCGTTCGTCCGAGAAGCCGACCTCGCCTACAACCTCGGCCTGGCGGCGGACCGTCCGTACCTGAACCTGCAGGTGCTGGAGAAGGCGCTCGTCGAGACCAAGGCCGACGCCGCGTGGGTCGGCTGGGGCTTCGTCGCCGAGATCCCCGAGTTCGCCGAACTGTGCGAGAAGGTCGGCGTCACGTTCGTCGGCCCGTCCGCCGAGGCCATGCGCAAGCTCGGTGACAAGATCGGCTCGAAGCTGATCGCCGAGGAGGTCGGGGTCCCGGTCGCGCCGTGGTCGCGCGGTGCCGTCGAGAACCTCGAGCACGCCTTGAAGGTGGCCGAGGAGGTCACCTACCCGCTGATGCTCAAGGCGACCGCCGGTGGTGGTGGCCGGGGTATCCGCAAGATCACCTCGCCCGCCGAGATGGAGGAGAACTTCGACCGCACCAGCATGGAGGCCGAGCGCGCGTTCGGCTCCGGCGTGATGTTCCTGGAGCGCCTGGTCACCGGCGCCCGGCACGTCGAGGTGCAGGTCATCGCCGACGGACAGGGCACGGCGTGGGCGCTCGGCGTCCGCGACTGCTCGGTGCAGCGGCGCAACCAGAAGATCATCGAGGAGTCGGCCTCCTGCGTGCTGGAGCAGCACCAGGTCGACGAGTTGAAGACGTCGGCGGAGCGGCTCGCGAACGCGGTGGGCTACCGCGGCGCGTGCACCGTCGAGTTCCTCTACCACCCCGGTGAGAAGCTCTTCGCGTTCCTCGAGGTCAACACCCGCCTGCAGGTCGAGCACCCGATCACCGAGATCACCACGAGCTTCGACCTGGTCAAGGCCCAGCTGCACGTCGCGGGCGGCGGCAGGCTCGAGGGCGAGAAGCCGGTCGAGCTCGGCCACGCCGTCGAGGCCCGTCTGAACGCCGAGGACCCGGACCGCGACTTCGCGCCGTGCCCCGGCACGATCGTTCGGCTGGAACTCCCCGCCGGCCCCGGCATCCGCGTCGACACGGGCGTGGCCGAGGGCTCGCAGATCCCCGCCGACTTCGACTCGATGATCGCGAAGATCATCGCCTACGGCCGCAACCGCGACGAGGCGCTGGGCAAGCTGCGCCGCGCCATGGCCGAGACGACCGTCATCATCGAGGGCGGCACGACCAACAAGAGCTTCGTGCTCGACCTGCTCGACGAGCCCGCCGTGATCGACGGCTCCGCCGACACCTCGTGGATCGACCGCGTCCGCGCCGACGGCGGCCTGGTCTCGCACCGCCACTCCGCGATCGCCCTGGCGGCCGCCGGCATCGAGGTGTACGAGGACGAGGAGCAGATCAACCGCACGGAACTGCTGGCGTCCGCCCGTGGCGGCCAGCCGCGCACGAACCACGAGGGCGCGGTCAAGCTGGAGTTCGTGCTGCGCGGCCAGCCGTACGTCGTGACCGTCGCCCGCGTCGGCGCCGCGAGCTACCGCGTCGGCGTGTCCGCCGCAGACTCCGAGACGGTGCTGACCGCGGACGTCGACGTCGAGCGGTTCGACCACCACGTCGGCCAGATCACCGTCAACGGCGAGCGGTTCCGCGTCGTCACCGGCACGCACGGCCCGGTCCACCAGGTCGAGGTCGACGGGGTCACCCACCGGGTCACCCGTGACGAGGGCGGTGTCCTGCGCTCGCCGATGCCCGCGCTCGTCGTCGCCACGCCGCTCGCGGTCGGTGCCGAGGTCGAGGCCGGGGCCCCGGTCCTGGTGCTCGAGGCGATGAAGATGGAGACGGTGCTGCGCGCGCCGTTCCGCGCCCGGCTCAGGGAGCTGAACGTCGTCGTCGGCACCCAGGTGCCCGCCGGTGGCGCGTTGCTGAAGCTCGAGGAGATCGAGGACGAGGCCGGCGCCGTCGAGGAGCGGAAGTCCGAGTCGGCGGTCGAGCTGGAGCTGCCCGCGCCGCGCACGGACGTCCGTCCGGAGGAGCTCGTCGCCAGCGGCATCGACGACCTGCGCAACCTGTTGCTGGGCTTCGACACCACCGCCGCCGACACCGAGCGCGTGCTGAAGGACTACATGAGCGCGCGGCACGACCTGCCGGAGCGGCCGCTGGTCCAGGAGGCCGAGCTGCTCGGCATCTTCGCCGACCTGTGCGACCTCTCGCGCAACCGTCCCGCCGGTGAGGACTCCAAGCCGGAGAACCACATCCACTCCCCGCGCGAGCACTTCCACACCTATCTCAAGACGCTCGACGCCGACCGCGCGGCGCTGCCGGAGAGCTTCCGCGCCCGCCTGCAGAGCGTGATCGGCCACTACGGCATCACCGAGCTCGACCGCACCCCGGAGCTGGAGCAGGCCGTCTTCCGGATCTTCGTGGCGCTGCGCCGCGGTGTGTTCGACGCGGCCGTCGCGACGACCGTGCTGCGCCAGTGGGTGCAGGAGGCGCCGCCGGTCGAGTCGGAGCGGGTCCGGATCGGCCTGGTGCTGGAGCACATCGTCGCCGCGACGCAGGTCCGCTACCCGGCGGTGGCCGACCTCGCCCGCAGCGTCGTGTTCACCTGGTTCGCCCAGCCGCTGGTGCGCCGCAACCGCGCCCGCGTGCACAGCGAGGTCCGCAAGCACCTGATCCACCTCGACGCGCACCCGCGGGCGGAGGACCGCGAGGAGCGGATCGTCGCGATGGTGGCGTCGGCCGAACCGCTGGTGCGCCTGCTCGGCCAGCGCATCGGCAAGCCCGGCGCGGACAACACCCCGCTGCTGGAGGTGCTGGCCCGCCGCTACTACACCAAGAAGGCGCTGGAGAACCCGCGCGTGCACGGCGCGTTCTTCATCGCGGAGAACGAGCCGGAGCAGACCCGCCTCGTCTCGACCGCGGTGGAGTTCCCGTCGCTGACCGACGCCATCGGTGACGTCGTCAAGCACGGCACCGGAAGCGCGGTCGTCGCGGACATCTACGTCAACTGGCCCGGCGGTCCGTCCGACCAGGACGAGATGGCCGCCGGTCTGGGTGCCGCCCTGGCCGCGCACCAGCTGCCGCCGACGATCACCCGCATCACCACCACGGTGGCGGGCCGCCGCGGTGAGTCGATGCACCACCACTTCACGTTCCGCCCGTCGTCCAACGGGTTCGCGGAGGAGAGGCTGGTGCGCGGGCTGCACCCGCGCATCGCCGAACGCATGCAGCTGGAGCGGCTGCGGGAGTTCGACCTCACCCGGCTGTCCTCAGTGGACGAGGACGTCTACCTGTTCCGCGCCGTGGCCAAGGCGAACAAGTCCGACGAGCGCCTCGTCGCGCTGGGCCAGGTCCGCGACCTGACGCCGTTGCGCGACGACGAGGGCCGGATCGTGGCCCTGCCCGCCGCCGAGGACGTCCTGGCGACCTGCCTGGACGGCATCCGCAGGGCTCGCGCACAGGCCGGTGGCCGCACCCGCCTGGCCACGAACCGCGTGGTGCTCTACGCGTGGCCGCCCACCGAGCTCGGGTCGAAGGACCTGGACGCGGTCGCTCAGCGCGTCCTGCCGACGACGGCCGGCCTGGACCTCGAAGAGGTCCTGTTCCTGGCCCGCCGCCGCGACCCCGCGTCCGGTGACGTCTCCGACATCGCGGTGCGGATCGCCAACGACGCCGGTTCCGGTGTGCGGTTCTCGTTCGTGCAGCCGCCGACGAACGCGATCCAGCCGTTGGACGACTACCGTCAGAACGTCCTGCGCGCCCAGTCGCGGGGCACGATCTACCCGTACGAGCTGGTCGACATGCTCGTCGGCGACGGCGGGTCCTTCGTGGAGCATGACCTCGTCGACGGTGCGCTGGTGCCGGTCGACCGCCCGCGCGGTGGCAACAAGGCCGGCATCGTCGTCGGTGTCGTGACCACGCCGACGCCCGCGTACCCCGAGGGCGTGAAGCGCGTGGTGCTGCTCGGCGACCCGACGAAGTCGCTGGGCGCGCTGGCTGAGCCCGAGTGCTCGCGGGTGATCCACGCCATCGACCTGGCCGAGGAGCTCTCCGTTCCGCTGGAGTGGTTCTCGCTGTCCTCCGGCGCGAAGATCTCGATGAGCTCCGGTGTCGAGAACATGGACTGGGTGGCCGCGGCGCTGAAGCGGATCGTCGAGTTCACGCAGGCCGGTGGTGAGATCAACGTCGTCGTCAACGGCATCAACGTCGGCGCCCAGCCGTACTGGAACGCCGAGGCCACGATGCTCATGCACACCAAGGGCATCCTGGTCATGACCCCGGACTCGGCGATGGTGCTGACCGGCAAGCAGGCGCTCGACTTCTCCGGTGGCGTCTCGGCCGAGGACAACTACGGCATCGGCGGCTACGACCGCGTCATGGGCCCGAACGGCCAGGCGCAGTACTGGGCCCCGAACCTGCGCTCGGCGTTCGACGTGCTGCTCGGGCACTACGAGCACAGCTACATCGCGCCGGGCGAGGCAGGTCCGCGCCGGGTGTCCACTTCGGACCCGTCTGACCGCGACGTCTCCTCGTACCCGCACGTGGTGGGAGACAGCCCGTTCACCACCGTCGGCGAGATCTTCTCGATCGAGTCGAACCCGGACCGCAAGAAGCCGTTCGACATCCGCACCGTCATGCGCGCCCTGTCCGACCAGGACCACGAGGTGCTGGAGCGCTGGGCCGGCATGGCCGACGCCGACACCGCCGTCGTCCAGGACGTGCACCTCGGCGGCATCCCGGTGACGCTGCTCGGCGTCGAGTCGCGCGGTGTCGCCCGCACCGGCTTCCCGCCCACCGACGGCCCGGACACCTACACCGCCGGCACGTTGTTCCCGAAGTCGTCGAAGAAGGCGGCCCGCGCGATCAACGCGGCCTCGGGCAACCGCCCGCTCGTCGTGCTGGCGAACCTGTCCGGCTTCGACGGCTCGCCGGAGTCGATGCGGGAACTGCAGCTGGAGTACGGCGCCGAGATCGGCCGCGCGATCGTCAACTTCCGCGGCCCCATCGTGTTCACCGTGATCTCGCGGTACCACGGCGGCGCGTTCGTGGTCTTCTCCAAGGCCCTGAACCCGTCCATGACGGTGCTCGCAGTAGAGGGCTCGTTCGCCTCGGTCATCGGCGGCGCGCCCGCCGCGGCCGTGGTGTTCGCCCGTGAGGTCGACGGCCGCACGGCCAACGACCCGCGCGTGAAGAAGCTGGAGTCCGCGGTGGCCGAGGCCTCCGGTGCCGAGCGGTCGGCCCTGACCACCGAGCTGGCCTCGACGCGGCAGTCGGTGCGGACCGAGAAGCTGAACGAGATGGCCGCCGAGTTCGACCGGGTGCACAGCGTGCAGCGCGCGGTCGAGGTCGGGGCGGTCGACGCGATCATCTCGGCGGCGCAGCTGCGGCCGGCGATCATCAAGGCGATCGAGGACGGTCTCGCGAAGTAGCCCTTAGGATCAAGCCCGGTCGTCCCGTGTGGGGTGGCCGGGCTTCTTCCTTGGGGGAACCGTGCGCGACATCGCCGAGCTGACCGAAGTGGACGATCCCGGTTGGCCGGCCGTCCTGGAGGCAGTCGAGGCCGGGCCGACTGAATGCGTGGTGCTGCCAGCGGATCCGGGCGCGTGCCGGGCGACGTTGCTGCAGCTGCAGGTGACCGCACGCTCGTTGCTGGGTGCGGTCGTGCTGAACAGCGGTGGGCTGGTGCTGCACCACGGCTGGCTGCGCGTGTACGGCGGGTCAGGTGGCGAGCTGGCGGGTCTGGCCGAGGTGAACGGGTTTCCCGCCGAGGTCGATCCCTCGTGGGCGCCACCAGCCGGGCTCGTCGTCGCGCACGACGTGCTGGGTGGTGAGTTCGCGTTGAACGGCATGGATCCCGCGGGTTCCGGCAGGCCGGGCGAGCCGGGGCAGATCGTCTACTTCGCGCCGGACACGCTGGAGTGGGAGACCTTCGACGGCGGCTACAGCCACTGGTTGATGTGCATGCTGGGCGGCGGTCTGCCGGAGTACTACTCGACCGTGTTCTGGCCGTCCTGGCAGGCGGAGGTGGCGGCGCTCGGACTGCGGGAGGGGATCACGACGTACCCGCCGCTGTGGTCGGCCGAGGGCTCCGCGGACATCGCGGGCACCAGCCGCAAGCCCGTGCCGATGCCCGAGCTCGTCTCGTTCCACGCGGACACGGCCAGGCAGCTCGGCTGATCACTCGTTCGTCACGCCGAACGGGACGTGCACGCACGGCACCGTCTGGATCAGGTGGCCGCGCTGGTCGTCGAAGAAGATGTGCGGCCTCAGCACGTCCAGGATCGGCGCCTTCTCCAACCCTCCCAGGAAGAACGCGTCGTTCACCGTGAGGCCCCACGCCTTGAGACTGTTGATCGCGCGCTCATGGGCCGGGGCGGACCGGGCGGTCACCACCGAGACCCGGATGCGGTCCTCGGCCTGCCGCTGGATCCGGTTGACGCCCGCGAGGAAGTTCCGCAGTGGACCGGGATCCAGTGGCGTGACGACGTTCGTGGCCTCGTGCTGCTGGAACTGGTCGAGGCCGCCGCTCTGGTAGACCCGCTCGGACGCGTCGCCGGCGAGCACGCCGTCGAAGTCGAACGCTATCCGCAGCGCCGGATCGTCGTCGTCCCGGAACGACGACTTGAGCACCTGGCCGGCCGGGAGACCGGCGAGGGTCGCCTTGCGGACGTCGTTCTCGTTGGCGGACAGGAACAACGACATGTTCAGGGCCGGCATGAACTCGTGCGGTGCGCGGCCCTCGGTGAAGATCGCGCGGGTGATCCCGAGGCCGTGGTGGGCTGCCGACCTCAGGATGCGCAGGCCCGTGTCGGGGGAGTTGCGCGACAGCACGATCACCTCGACCAGCGGTGCCAGCGCGTTGAGGCTCAGCAGGCGGCGCAGGAACGGGAACGCGACGCCCGCGGCGAACGGTTCGTCCAGGTGCGTTTCCTGGTAGGCGCGGTAGGCCTGTTCGCCCTCGGTGTGGAAGACGGCGTCGGACGCGGTCAGGTCGAACAGAGCGCTCGACGCGACGCCTACTACCAGCAGGTCCTCCAGGCTGGGGGCCACATCACGTGATCGTAGCCGCCCGGATCGCGCTTTTCTGGTACGGTCGTACCAATGTACTGGGTGGTGCTGATCGCGTCCGGGGTGCTGGAGGCCGTGTGGGCCACGGCGCTCTCGGCGTCGAAGGGTTTCCGCCGGTTCTGGCCGGTGGTGGTGTTCGCCGTGTCGATGACGCTGAGCGTCGTCGGACTCGCGTGGGCGATGCGCGGGATCCCGGTCGGCACGGCGTACGCGGTGTGGGTCGGCGTGGGGGCCGTGCTCACGGTGCTCGTCGCGGTGCTGCGCGGTGAGGAGAGGCTCGGGGTGGCCAAGGCGTTGCTGCTGGTCGCGTTGATCGGCTGCGTCGCGGGCCTGAAGGTGGTGAGCTGAATGCACTGGGCCGTGTTGCTGGGCAGTGCCGTGCTCGAAGCGGTGTGGGCGACGGCGTTGTCCCAAGGGGCCTACGTGCTCTTCGTGATCGCCGCGACGCTGAGCATGGTCGGGCTTTCCGTTGGCATGAAACGAATTCCGGTCGGGACCGCCTACGCCGTGTGGGTCGGCGTCGGCGCGGCGCTGACGGTGACGTGGGCGATGATCACCGGCGAGGAAGCGGTCTCCGCGTGGAAGATCGTGTTCCTCACCGGGATCATCGCCTGCGTCATCGGCTTGAAGTTCCTGAGGTCAGGATCTTCAGGCGTTGAGCGTCCACCGCTGGTTGGCGGTGCCGGCGCAGTCCCAGAGCTGAAGCCTGGTTCCGTCGGCGGAGCTGTTGCCGGTGGCGTCGAGACACCGTCCTGACGCCACGTTGCGCAGCTGGCCGTTGGCCTCGGCCGTCCACTGCTGGTTGCCCGCGCCCGTGCAGTCCCACAATTGGGTCACCGCGCCGTTGCCGGTGCCGGACGCGTCCAGGCACTTGCCCAGGGCTCGCAACGTGGCTCCGTTGCGAGTCCACTGCTGGGCATTGGTGCCGTTGCAGGTGTAGAGCTGGATCGCGGTGCCGTTGGCGGAGTTCGCCGCGGCCACGTCCACGCACTTGCCGCCGATCCCGGTGAGGGTGCCACCGGTGGGCGGGTTCGGGGTGCCGCCGCCGGCGGTCTCCCAGATGGCGTTGAGCAGGCTGGTGCTGCCGGTCGTGTCCTGGGAGAGCTCCCAGTTCATGATGCCGCCCGCGTTGGCCAGCGCCCACTGGGTCTTGCGGCGGATCGTCGGAAGACCGTTGTAGTGGTTGCCGTTGTAGCTGTCGCGGTTGGCGTTGGCCGGGTCCTGCGCGACGAGGTCGCGGTAGGAGATGTAGGTCGGCCGGCTGTAGAACGGCACGCCGAGAACCGCCTTGCTCGCCGGAAGGCCGCGGTTCTTCCAGAAGTTGACCGACGCGATCGACCAGTCGTAGTTCGCGTGCGGGCTGCCGCCGTCGTAGGCCATGATGTTCAGCCAGTCGACGATGCCGAACACCGCGGGCTGCACGCCGTTCGCCGTGCCGCCCTCGCTCACGACCGCGGCCGTGAGCAGCTTGCCGCGGCTGTGCAGCTGGTCGCCCAGCTGGCGCATCAGCAGCGTGTAGTTGTCGCCCTCGACGCCCGGATCCGGGTACTCCCAGTCCATGTCGACGCCGTCGAGGTTGTACTGGCTGACCAGGTTGATCAGCGCGTTGACGAACGTCGTGCGGCCGTTCGCGCTGGCCGCGAGGATCTCGAAGTTGTCGTCGTTGCCGTCGTTCCAGCCGCCGACGGCGATCGAGACCTTGACGCCGTTCTGGTGGCCGAGGCTCACCAGCTGCTGCAGCTTGCCGGGGTCGGGCACGCCCTGGAGCGTGCCGTTGGAGTTCGGCAGGACGAACGAGTAGTTGATGTGCGTCAGCTTGTTGTAGGGAATCGTGCTGACGTTGCCGGACCACGACGGCATGTAGCCGACGCTCTTGAACCCGGCGGGGTAGGCGGCCTGCGCGGCAGGCGCCATGACTGTCAAGGTCGCCGCGGCGGCGGCCAGCGCTAGGCCGGCGGCACCGAGGCGTGAGCGGAATGAACGCATTGCAGGGGAGGCCTTCCACTTCGTCGAGCGCCCACCGCGACGTTAGTGGTCTAGACCGGTTGCGGGAAGATCGACTCGGTACCGGAACTGGTTCCGGTCGGCTTTCAGGCAATCACCGCAGGTAGGAGGCGCCGTTCACGTCGATGATCGTGCCGCTGGCCCACAACGCGTTCTCCGTGGTCAGCCACGCCACGGCCGCGGCGACCTCTTCCGGTTCGGCGACGCGGCCGAACGGGCTCTGCGCCCGGATCAACTCACCCTCCGGGCTCGCGAGGAGGTCGGTGACCATGCCGGTCCTGACGAAGCCCGGTGCGACGCCCGCGACCGCGATGCCCTGCGGGGCCAGCGACTGCGCGAGCGACTGGGTCATCGCGTGCAGGCCCGCCTTCGCCGCGCCGTACGCGGGGGCGTCGGGCTCACCCCGGTAGGCACCCCGCGAGCCGACGTTGATGATGCGGCCGCCGCGGGTCATGTGCCGGACCGCGTGCCAGGCGAGGTCGGCCGGTCCGTACAGGTTGAGCTCGATGGTGCGGCGCCAGGCCTGCTGCCACTCCTCGAAGCTCGTCGTGCCGATGGGGTGGTGGAAGTAGATCCCCGCGTTGTTGACCAGGACGTCGAGACCGCCGAGCTTCTCGACGGTCTCGCTGACGATCTGCTCGGCCTGGTCCGCGCCGAGGTCGCCCTGGACGGTGACGTGGCCGTCGCCGGGCAGACTCCCGGCCACGGCCTGGGCTTCGTCCGCGCCGGAGCGGTAGTGGACGGCGACCTGGTGGCCTTGCCGAGCCAGCGCGTGGGCGACGGCGGCGCCGATGCCGCGCGAGGCCCCGGTGACGAGAGCGCGTCGAGTCATGCGGTGATCATGCCTGATTGTCGATCATCCACTTGCCGTTCTGCTGCACGAACGTGTACGTGTGCGTCTCGGTCGTGCTGACGGCCGAACCCTGCATGTACTGCAGCGTCACGGTCACGACGTTGTCGCCCTGCGGCACGAAGTTCGACAGCTGCACCGAGGTGTACTTGCCCCAGAACTGCTGGTAGTCCGCGAAACTCGGCGTCCGTACCGCCTTGAACCGGTCCGTGAGCGACGCGTAGCCGGCCTCGAGGTTGCCGGGGATCAGCGCGTAGTAGGCGGTGATCGCCTCCTGGGCGTTCTTCGGCCCGGCGGGAGGCGGCGGCTGCTGGGTCTGGCTGGGTGTGTTCTCCGGCGGGGTCGTCTGGGAGCTCGCGGGCGGCTGGGACTGGCCGGTGCCCGGCTGCTGCGGCTCCGTCTGGCCCGTCGTCTGCCCGCTCGTGGGCTGGTTCGGCGTGCTCGAGGACGACTGCCCGTCGCCGGGCGGCTGCGCGTTCTGCTTGTCGCCCTTGGGCCACAGCAGGAACGAGCCGACGCCCACGGCCAGCACGAGCAGGACGATCGCGATGGGGACCAGCGGGAACTTGCGCCGGTTCTCGTCCGGTTCCGCCGGGGGCACCCGTGCCGGTGGGCCCGAGGCAGCGGTCGCCGCGCCTCCCGCCACGAGGGTCTGGCGGGCGGGGGTGGTGGGTTGCGCCGGGATGACGGGCGGGGCCGCTTGCGGCTCCGGGGTGGTCGGCTGGGGTTCCGGGGTGACGGGCGGTGCGGCTGCCGGTGTCTCCTGCGCCGCGGCCGGTACGGCGTCCGCCACGGGCGCGGCGGAAGGCTCGGGCGTTGCCTCAGGTTCAGGCTCGGGCGCGGGTTCCGGTTCCGGTTCCGGTTCGGGCTTGGTGGGCGGAGCCGTCAGCCCGGCCGCCTCCACGGCCGCGGCACCCGCGACCAGCCCCGCCGCGGCGGCCGCGGCCTCCTGCTTCGCCTTCTCCTCCGGCTGGGCCTCGATCGGGAGCTTGACCGTCGCCGGGATGACCACGGTCGCCTCGGAGACCTGCGGCGTCTCGTTCACGACGGCGGCCAGCAGGTGGACCGCCTCCTGCATGGTCGGGCGGCGTGCGGGGTCGGTCGCGAGCAGCCGGAACAGCACGGGGGACAGCAGGGGACCGGCGTTGGCCGGCGGCATGATCGAGCCGCTGGCGACGCGGTGCAGCATCACGAGGTTGTTGTCCGCGGTGCCGAACGGCGGGCCGCCCTCGACGGCGTTGTAGAGCGTGGCGCCCAGTGAGAAGACGTCGGAAGGAAGCCCTGCGTCCTCGCCGCGGGCCACCTCGGGGGAGAAGAAGGCCGGGGTGCCGACGGTGCCCGTCGCGGTGGCGGTGGCGTCCTCGCCGGTGGCACGGGAGATGCCGAAGTCCGTGATCTTGACTTCCTGGTCGCCGATCAGGACGTTGCCGGGCTTCACGTCGCGGTGCTGGATGCCGTGGCGGTGCGCGGCGGCCAGGGCGGCGGCCGTGTAGCACCCGATGCGGGCCACCTCACGCGGTGGCAGCGTGCCCTGCTCGGCGATCACGGCGGCGAGGCTGCGGGAGGGGAGGTACTCCATGATCAGCCAGGGGCGGCCGTCCTCCTCCACGACGTCGTAGACGCGGATGGCGTTCGGGTGCTCCAGCCGGGCGGCGAGGCGGGCCTCTCGCATGGCCCTGGCCTTGGCGCGCTCCACCCTGGCGTCGTCGAGGCCGTCCAGCGCGAGCAGCTCCTTGGCGGCGACCACGCGCTGTAGTTGCTCGTCGTAGGCCTGCCAGACGACTCCCATCGCCCCTTGGCCGACCTTCTGCTTCAACTGGTAGCGGCTTCCGATCAGCCTGCTGCTCTCCTCCACGCGGGTGCTCCCGTCCCCTCTGATCACTCACAAGTGTGACGGTTGCCGCGTTCGCCGTTGACCATAACCCCACTTGGGGGTAGACATGGGGTTATGCCGAAAATCAACGTCTACCTCCCCGACGACCTCGCCGATTCCGTCAAAGACATGAACATTCCGGTCTCGGCGATCTGCCAGAGAGCCCTCGAAGGCTCGGTCAAGCGGATCATGGCGATCCGGGCGCTCACCGTCGAAGACCTCGGACGCGACAAGTTCCCTCACTTCACCGACCGCGCGTGGAAGGTGCTCCAGATCGCCGCGGAGCGCTCCCAGGGCAGGAAGATCGGCACGTCCCACCTCCTGCGCGGGATCGTCGAGGAGGGCGGGAACCTGGCTCTGGACGTGCTCCGCGCGATCGACATCGCGCCGGACGGCCTCGCTTACTCCATTCCCCCGGACGTGGGCGGGAAAACCGGATTCGCCGACGACGCCGCCGCGGCGCTGGAACTCGCCGTCACCGAGTCCATCGCGCTGGGGCACAACTACGTGGGCTGCGAACACCTGCTGCTCGGCATCGTGGCCGAACCGGACGGCAAGGGCGGCGAGGAACTGCGCGAGCTGGGCGCGGACATCAAGGGCACGCGCCGCGCCGTGCAGACGGCACTCGCGGGCATCGTCCATTTGAAGAAGCAGCAGCAGGCCACTCCGGACGCGGCGAAGGTCCTGGAGATGATCATGTCCCGGCTGGCCCGGCTGGAGCAGCACGCCGGTATCGGCTGACGAGCTCGGCGCCGATGCGCGCCAGGTGTTCCTCCACCTCGGGCGACTCCACGGTGATCAGGCCGCCCCACCCGGCGACGTTGCGGGCGATGTCGAGCGGCCGCGGCGCCGTCAGCTCCACCTTCGTGTGCTCGCCCTGCTCCTCGACGACCGTGCAGTGGCGTCCGTGCTGGTGCTGGAAGACGCCCAGGAACCTCGTGGGCACGAGCACGGTCGCCGACGTCTCCGACCGTCTCGCCTCCATCGTCGTGACGACCTCGTCCCAGGCGCCGGCGAGCTCGAAATCGGCAGGGCGGGAGGACGGGGTGCCGGTGAGGGAGACGTCCACGACGCGATCGAGCCGGAACGTGCGCCGCCCGTCGCTGGTCCCGGCGATGAAGTACCAGGTGCCGTCCTTGTCGACGAGGCCCCACGGGTCGACCTCGCGCTCTTTCGGCGCCTCGCCCCGCTTCTGGTAGGTCAGCCGCACCCGCACCTGTTTGACGACGGCCTGCTGCAGGGTGCCGGCGAGGGCCGGCCGGTCCTTGGTGTCCTCGCCCCACGCCGCCGTGTCGACGATCGTCGCGTCCGCGGCGGCCTCGGCCTCGGCGCGGAACGTCTGCGGCAGCGCGCGGACCAGCTTGCGCAGGGCCGACTTGATCTCCGGCGCGACGGACGCGGCCGGTCCGGCGACCAGGAACAACGCCTGGGCCTCCGCCGAGGTCAGGCCGCTCAGGTCGGTGCGGGCACCACCGACCAGCGACCAGCCCCCGCCTCTCCCCGGCTGGGGGTACACGGGCACCCCCGCCGCGGACAGCGCTTCGAGGTCGCGCCTCGCGGTGGCGTTGGAGACTTCGAGCTCTTCGGCCAGTTCGGCGGCGGTCACCCGGCCGCGGGCCTGCATCAGCAGCAAAGTGGCGACTAGACGGTCTGCGCGCATGTCTCCAGATTTCCGCTGAAAGTGCTCATTGGATGAGCACTTTACGGCGGAAGCTGAGAACACAACCGAACGAGAACCACCTGGAGGCAGTTGTGTTGCGAGGCATGTCGACCGTGTCCTACTTCGCCGACGACCTGACCGAGGCCCGCGACTGGTACGCGTCGTTCCTCGGCGTCGACGCCTACTTCGAGCGGAGCACCCCGGACGGCGTGCTCGCCTACGTCGAGTTCCGCATCGGCGACTACCAGGCCGAACTCGGCCTGGTGAACCGCCGCTTCGAGGTCACGCCGTCCGACGGACCGGCGGGCCAGATCCTGTACTGGGCGGTCGACGACCTCGACGGCACGCTGGAGAGGTTGCTGGAACTGGGCGCCAAGCTCCACGACGAACCCCGTGTGCGCGGCGAGGGGTTCGTGACGGCGTCGGTCGTCGACCCGTTCGGCAACATCCTCGGGGTCATGACCAACACCCACTACCTGGCCATCGCCGAGCGGAACCAGGCCGGCCGCGGCGAAGGATGACGCGGGAGTCGCGGGCGACGCGGTCCGTCGTCCGCATATTCTCCGGTGATGACGACGCGGCTCGCCATCACCGGACATCGTGGACTCACCGCGGAACTGGAGGCCGAGATCGACCGGATGATCCGCGCCGCGGTGGCGCAGAACGGCTCCGTGATCGGTGTGTCGTGCCTCGCGGACGGAGCGGACGCGGTGTTCGCGCAGGCCGTGCTGGACGCGGGCGGGGCACTGGTCGCGGTGCTGCCGGCGGCGCGGTACCGCGAGACGTTGCCCGAGGCCTACGGGCCCGTCTACGACGCGTTGCTCGCGCAGGCGGGCAAGGTCGTGCAACTGGAGCACGTCACGCCCGATCCGCACGCCTACATGGAGGCGGGCAAGCGGATGGTCGACGAGTCCGACGCCCTGCTCGCGGTGTGGGACGGGCTGCCGGGACGCGGCCCCGGTGGAACGGCCGACGTGGTGGCCTACGCGCGATCGAGGGGCGTTCCGGTCACGGTGCTGTGGCCCGAGGGCGCCGTCCGCTGAGCTTCTTCGCCGGCAGCACGCGGACCAGCACCGCCGGACTGAGCAGGGCCACCGGGTGGCAGGCCAGCTGCGAGACGCGGACGTACGCGCGGTAGACCCGCCGGTTGCCGGGAATCGCCCCGAGCACCCGGCCGGAGTACCACCGCAGCAGGCGCCTCCGCAGCGGGAGTGTCCTGGTGGCCCGGCCGAGATCGGCGGTCGTCGCGAACGTCCACGGGAACCTGGCGGCCCTGGCGACCGCGCTGGAACACCAGCGGCTCGCCGGCCAGGTCGTGTTCCCGGACCAGCGCACGCAGGTCCGCGCAGTTCAGGGCGGTGACCGTCAGGCCGTGTCCGTGCACGGGATCGAGCGAGACCACCGAGTCGCCGATCGCGAGCAGGCCGCGCGGCCAGTCGGGGACCTGGTGGAAGCGGTTCCAGCGGGTGCGCGGGGTGCCGGCGTGGTGGATCGCCGACGCGGGAGTGGCCGTTTTGACGATCTCCGCGATGCCCTGGCACCGCAGGCTCGTGGCGTGGTCGAGGAAACCGTCGTCATCCGCCGGCGCGGGGTCGCCCTCCGCGCCGAACAGCGTCACGAGCCAGCGCGATCCGTCCACAGAGGACACCGCGCCGCCGCGTGCCGTGCCGGGCAGGTGGGTGATCTCGCAGGCGTTCTTCCAGCCGAGCTCCAGGTCCCGGTTCACCTCGTAGAGGCGCGAGGAACAGGTGACGTGGCCGTGGACGATCCTCGGTGCGGGGCAGTGCACACCGAGTTCCGCGAGCCACGACACCAGCTTGCTGTCGCGGCCCGACGCGTCCACCACGAGGTCCGCGTAGTCGGTGAACGGGCGGTCGCCGCGCCTGCCGTGCACTCCGGTGACCGCGCCCCGGTCGTGCAGCAGGCCGTCGATCGTCACACCGTCCACAAGGGACACGTTCGCGAGCCGCAGCACCCGGCGCCGGATGATCCGGTCGAGCGTCACGCGCGTCACCGAGAGCACGCTCAGACCGAGGTGATCGCGCGGTGCCGGGCCGGCCGGGAAGTGGTGCAGGCAGTCGCTGCCCAGGTCCGCGCGGACGGCTCCCGCGTTCTCCAGTTCCCTGCCGATCCTCGGGAAGAGCGCCTCCAGCGCCTGCTCTCCGCGCGCCGGCAGCGGATGCGGGTGGTGGGCCCTGGGAAGGCCCGCGCGGTGGCCGGCGTCGGTGGTGAGCGCGTCCCGTTCGACCAGCACGACGTCGCCGTACGACTCGGACAACACCCTCGCCGCCAGCAGCCCCGCGAAGCCGGCGCCGATGACGAGGGCGCGGTCGGAGTACATGGCGGCCATGCTGGCAGAGCGCCCCTCCCGGGGGACCCGCCGAGAGTCCTGTGTTCGCGCCACCGGTCAGGACAGCTTCGCGACCAGCTCCGCCCGGCTGCGCACCCCGAACTTGGCGAAGAGCGACTTGAGGTGGTCCTGCACGGTGTAGGGCGAGATGGCCAGCCGCGCCGCGATCCCGGACGTCGGCTGCCCGGCCAGCACCTCGTGGCAGACGTCCTCCTCGCGGCTGGTCACGCCGTGCGCCTTGAGCAGCAGTCCCAGCAGGTCGGCGCCCGACGCCCGGCTGATCGTCACGGCCGTTCCGCCGTCGCCGGGCCCGTCGCCCACGAGTTCGCTCGCCTCGAGCAGGATCCAGCCGCCGTGCGCGTCGCGGAGCCTCGCCCTGAACGTCCCCGAACGCGCTCCGGCCGCCGCGGCCCGCAGCATCACCGCGAACCGGCCGGGCGCGACGTCCTCCAGTTCGTCGCGCCACCGTGCGGCGGACGCGGTCGAGGCCCGGATCGTGCCGTCACCGGCGACCACGACGATGGCCGGAGCGCCGGTCCGGCGGGCCGAAGTGCGCGCCGCGACCTGGGTGGCGGCTCCCAGAGCGGGTGCCACCCACGTCATGAACTCCAGTTCGCGGTCGCTGAACTCCTTGGTGCGCACCATTCCCGCCCCGCCCCAGCAGGTGTCGTCGGCGCGGAACAACGACCGCAGTTCGTGACTGAGACCGAGTGGCCGCCAGACCTCGTTCAGCCGTGCCGACCGCTTGTCCTCAAGCCTCGCCACCGTGTCGCCGCGCTGCGCCAGCGACGCGAAGGTGTGCGGTTCGCCGGGCGTGTACTCGCAGGTCGCGAGCACCGGCTCGTACTGCTGCGGGATGCGGTTGACGCCGCTGGTCATGGTGCTGAAGACGCCCGAGTCCGGGTCCATCGACGCCCAGCAGGTGAGCTCGCACGGGACCACCCGGCCGACCAGGGCGATGGCCGCCTCGTGCAGTCGCGCGACGTCGAGCCCCGCGCTCGCCAGTGCCGTGACGTCGCGTCGCACGCCGAGCGCCCGACCCTCCCACATGGTTGGCAGTATGCGCCCGCTTCCGGCGGTCCGGGATCCCAGTTTTCCGGGATACCTCCGCTCGTCGGGCGCGCGGAGGCTTCGGCGCATGCTGACCACCACAGGCGAGGGCGACGTGCTCACCGTGCCCGACGCGACGATCACGGTCCGGATCCCGGCGAAGTCCACGGGCGGCGCTTACGAGTTGTTCGAGGTGGACGCGCCACGGGGAGAGGTCGCGCCGCCGCACCGCACGCCGTGGCCGAAGGCCTACTACGTCCTGCACGGACGCATGGCGGTGTTCCTCGACGGCGAGCTGTTCGACCTGTCTCCCGGTGATGCCGTCACGATCCCGCCCAACGCGTCCCACACGTTCACCGTGCACACGCCGTCCGTGCAGTTCCTGGCGTTCGCCGTGGGAGAGGTCATGGGTGCGTTCTTCCGCGACCTGTCCGAGAACGGGATGGAGGCGCTGGGCCGCCACGGGGTGACGCTGTGAGCGTCGTCGCGCAGATCGCCGCCGTGGTCGCCGCCCTGGTGCACCTCGTCGTGTGGGTGTGCGAGGCGTTCCTGATCGGGCGCGTCCACCAGTCGATGTTCGGGCAGCCCGCGCGGGACGTGCCGGCGATCCGGCTGTGGGCGTTCGGGGTGGGGTTCTACAACCTGTTCCTGGCGTGCGGCCTGATCGCAGGGCTGATCGCGGTGCACGGCGGGCAGGAACTGGTCGGGCGCACGCTGGTCTTCTACGTCTCGTGGTTCATGCTGGCGGGCAGCGTCGTGCTGGCGGTGGCCGATCAGCTGGCGCTGAGCCGCCCGCGCAACCAGGCGTGGGGAGGCGTTGCGGCGGAAGGGATTCCGCCGCTGGTAGTGTTGCTGTTCGCTTAGGAGCCTGGGGGCACAATCCTTGAAGAAGATCGAACTACCCGACGGTGCTGTGATCACCGGGCGCGGCCTGCGTGACGGGAAGCTCGTGGAGCCACACCCGCAGTACGGGGTGTACCTGCAGCCGAAGCCGGTCGACGTGCCCTGGCCGCACGACTGGATCGACTGGCCGGACTTCCGCCTTCCGCGTGACCACGACGCCGCGATCAGGCTGATCCGCTCCCTGCACGCCAGGGCGCTCTCCGGCGAAGAGGTCGAGGTGGCGTGCAGCGGTGGCATCGGCCGGACCGGCACGGTGATCTCGTGCCTGGCCGTGCTCGCCGGAGTCCCGGCCACCGAGGCCGTGGCGTGGACGCGCGCGAACTACCACCGGCGTGCTGTGGAGACGCCGTGGCAGAAGCGCTGGGTCAGGAACTTTCCCGCTTAGGAATCGAGCTCGACCGCGGAGCGCTTGTGCACCAGCTCGACGATCTCCGGCGGCACCGAGTCGCCCGCCGCGAGCAGGCGGGGCAGCAGCTCGGCCTCCGTGGTCAGGGCGCGGAAGAACAGCTCGACCGTGACGTCGTGGGCGGGCCGGTGCACGACGGTGATCTCGTCGCCCGGCCCGATCAGGCCTTCCTCGAGCACGCGGAAGTAGGCGCCGGGCCGCGCCTGCTGCGTGAACCGCTTCATCCAGCCGCGCTGCCCGAGGAACTCGGCGAACGTGCGGCAGGGGATGCGCGACCCGGTGACCTCCAGCAGCGCCGAGCCGATCCGCCAGTGCTCGCCGACCAGCGCGGTCGTGTGGTCGATGCCCTGGGTGGTCAGGTTCTCGCCGAACTGGCCGTTGCGCAGCGGGACGTCCAGCTCGGACTGCCACCAGTCGAGGTCCTCGCGCGCGTAGCCGTAGACGGCCTGGTACTCGCCGCCGTGCACGGCCAGGTCGACGATCGAGTCACCGGCGACGCCGCTGCCCGCAGACCCCTTGGGACCCTGCGGGCTGACCCGCAGCGGCCCGTCGACCGGGCGTTTGTCGATGCCGGTGGCGCCCGCGCGGGCGTAGTCGACCGGGATCGCCTTGCGGGCGACGTTCAGCGAGAGCACGACAGGCATGGGCACGAGACTATTGGCCGACCGCCTCGACGGCGATCGAATTGACGTAGTCCTGGTACTTGCCGACCTTGTAGGTGATCAGGTCCATGCACTCCTGCAGCTGCACCATCTGCTGCTGGACGCGTTCCTGGTGTTCCTTCAGGATGTCCAGGCGCTGCAGTTCGTTGCCGTCGCCCTGGCGGACCAGTTCGGTGTAGCGGCGGATCTCCGGCACCGGCATCCCGGACATGCGCAGCATGATGCACATGCGCAGCCAGTCGATGTCCTGCTGCGTGTACACCCGGCGACCGCCAGGTCCTCTTTGGACCTGGCGCGCCAGGATGCCCTCCTTCTCGTAGAACCGCAGCGCGTGCACGCTCAGCCCGGTGCGTTCGGCCACCTGCCCGATGCTCAACCCCATGTCGTCGAGCATAGGCTTGACCTAGAGTCGGCTCTACTTCGTAGGTTCTCGCCATGAACATGCGCTATCGCGTTCTCGGGGGAACCGGCATCGAGGTCAGTCACCACTGCCTCGGTGCCATGATGTTCGGCTCGGTGGCCAACAACGACCACGAAGAGGGCGTGCGGATCATCCACCGCGCCCTCGACGCGGGCATCAACTTCGTCGACACCGCCGACATGTACTCGGCCGGGGAGTCCGAGGAGATCGTCGGGAAGGCGCTCAAGGACCGGCGCGACGACGTCGTGCTGGCCACGAAGGTGCACTTCCCGCTGGGGGAGGGGCGCAACCGCAGCGGCAACTCGCGCCGCCACGTCGTGCGGGCCGTCGAGGACAGCCTGCGGCGGCTGGACACCGACTGGATCGACGTCTACCAGGTGCACCGGCCGGACTACCGGACCGACGTCGAGGAGACGCTGTCCGTGCTCACCGATTTGGTGCGGGAGGGCAAGATCCGGGCGTTCGGGTGCTCGACGTTCCCGGCCGAGGAGATCGTCGAGGCGCACCACGTGGCGCACAACCGGGGGCTGATGCGGTTCCGGACCGAGCAGCCGCCGTACTCGATGCTGGCGCGCGGGATCGAACGGTCGGTGCTGCCGACCGCCCAGCGCCTCGGGATGGGCGTGCTGGTGTGGAGCCCGCTCGCCAGCGGGTTCCTGTCGGGCAGGCACCGGCGGGGCGCGTCGGCCGAGGCGTTCCGGGCGACGCTCACCCCGGAGCGGTTCGACGAGTCGCTGCCGGGCAACGCGGCCAAGTTCGAGGCCGTGGAGCAGTTCGCGAAGCTCGCCGACGAGATGGGGGTGTCGTTGCCCGCTCTCGCGATCGCGTTCACGACGTCGCATCCGGCGGTGACCTCGGCGATCATCGGGCCGCGCACGATGGAGCAGCTGGAGTCGTTGCTGGAGGGCGCTTCGCTGGTGCTGACCGACGACGTGCTGGACCGGATCGACGAGATCGTGCCGCCCGGTGCGGACACCTACGACGTGCACGGGTTCTGGAAGCCGGCGTCGCTGCTGGAGGTCCACCAGCGACGCCGGCCGCTCGATCAGCGGTAGTGGTGCGGCCCGACCCGCTGGCGAGCGAATGCACGCTCAGCAGGGCACCTCGCGGCGTCGCCCCCACGCCCCCGTACAAACCAGTACGAGGACGTGGGGGC
>NZ_JBFBAW010000023.1:0-125330 GCF_040682435.1 Lentzea sp. NPDC051208
GACCTGGGCGTGGCGAGCGGCAACGGCAAGGGCCAGATCTTCGTGAAGGGCAAGGTCATCAAGACCGTCCCCGAGCACGCGATCGTGGAGACCCTGATCGAAGAGGCGATGCGCATCGCCGAGGAGATGGAGCCGGTCGAAGGCGGAGCCCCGGCCGTCACCGTGCGATCACTGTCTCCGTAGTGGCGGATGACGCCGACGATGTCACTGTTTCCGCTGGAGGGATCAACGAGGCTGTTGCGTGATGTATGGGTGCAGCTCGCGAACCACATCCGGAGGGCTATCTGATCCGCGTGCACATGGAGGCGTCGGTGACGTGGACAGCAATGTCGATTGGAGCGTTCCACATGATCAGCAACACCTCGTTGCACGGTTCAGAGATCAATCGGACACCACGCCTGCTCAAACGCGTGTGCAACATCGTTCGAGAGCTTTCGGGTGTCCATCCCGCCAGCATCTCGATGTTGTCCGCCAGAACCGGGCTTCCCCGAGCCACTGTGCACCGGTTGCTCCGTGCGCTGGAGGACGAGGGTGTTGTCACACGGTCCGAGGGTGGTTACTGCCTGAAGACAGATCTCGCGGGCAATGCCGCGGTATCCGGCGCCGGTGATGTGCTGACCGATCGGGCGAGGCCCCTCATGCTGGAAGTCTTTGGGCAAACCCACCTGTTGATCCAGCTCATGGTCCTTGAGGGTGAATTCGTGCGCTGCGTGGACCTGTTCGACGTCGCACGGAGTTCGACTCCCACTTCCGGCCGCGGTGGTCGATGGCTGGCGACCCACGTGGCGGCGGGGCGGGCGTTGCTCGCCCACTGCAGGAACCACGCGCCGGCACCGTTTCGCGACTCTCCCGTGATGATCGATCGGGGCGCGACCCAACCCGGGCTTGTCACGGTGGCTGTCTCGCTCGGATTCACGAACGGAACCCCTGCAGCGATCTCCGTGAGTGGAACTCTGCAGGACGTCTCGATCCACCGTGTCACCATGCTGTTGAGGCGCTTGGTGCGAGGCGGTGACCTACAGCAGGAAGGCGGCCGCGCGTCTTGACAATGTGCCCGTGCAACTACGGGCACGCCCCGCAGGGGTGCGGCTTGTACGACGCTGCCGCACCCCTGCGGCTCACCGCCTATCCGACGAACCGTGCCGTGGTCATTCTGCGTGCATCTGCTCGCGAGCACGCGACGAGGGCTTCACGCACGATGTCCGCAGGTGCGATTCCGTTCGAGTCCATGATTGCCTGGCGCGACCCTTGCGGCAGAAACTGGCGCGGATATCCGAGATTGAACACGCTCACATCGAGTCCACGGGCAACCGCTGCCTGGCTGAAGAGCACGCCAGCACCACCTGTTCTACTGCTGTCCTCGACCGTCAGCACGACGTCGTGCCCGGCAACCAGGTCGAGGACTTCCGAAGACGGCGGGATCACCCAGCGCGGATCCACCACAGTGGTGCGAATTCCTCGGAGCGTGAGCATCTGCGCGGCCACGAGACACTGCCTGGCGGTTGGTCCAATCGCGACGATGAGGACGTCGCCTTCTGGCGTGCCGTACAACAGGTCACAGCCGCCGATTCGTCTGAGCGCGGGGATCGCTTCCTCGGCAGCTGCCTTGGGATAGCGAACAGCGGTCGGTCCTTCATGGACGACGACGGCTTCGCGGAGAAGCTCGGCAAGTTGCGTCGCATCTCGTGGTGCTGCGACGCGCATGGTGGGGATGAGGTCGAGAATCGAAAGGTCCCACACACCGTGATGGCTTGGACCGTCCGGCCCTGTTACTCCGGCGCGGTCGAGCACGAACGTTACGGGAAGACGGTGCAATGCCACGTCCATGAGCGCCTGGTCGAAGGCACGGTTCAGGAAAGTGCTGTAGATGGCCACAACGGGATGCAGCCCTCGCATCGCGAGGCCGGCTGCGGACGTGACTGCATGCTGTTCGGCGATGCCGACGTCGAAAACGCGGTCCGGATGTTCTCGGGCGAACCGCGTGAGCCCGACGGGATGCAGCATGGCTGCGGTGATGCAGACGATGTCGTGACGTTCGGCGCCGAGGTCCGCGATGGTCTGGCCGAACATTTCAGTCCAGCTCGGAATGCCGAGATGAGCTGCCTGCCCAGTGGTGGGATCCAACGTCCCGATCGCGTGCATGCGGTCGTAGTCGTCCTCCAGCGCGGGCTCATAGCCACGGCCCTTCTCCGTGACGCAGTGCACGAGCACAGGCTCGTCGAAGGCCGCTGCTTCGGCCAAGGCGTGCTCGACGCTTTCGATCTCATGTCCATCAACCGGTCCGATGTACCTGAGCCCCAGTTCGGTGAAGACGTTGTGCTGCCGCGTTTCCTCCCTGAGCTCCGCCAAGTGGCGAGCGAGACTTCCGGCGGTCGGGCCGTAGGACCGCCCGTTGTCGTTCAACACGATGACGACGCGGTTGTCACTTGCACCTATGTTGTTGATGGCTTCCCAGCTCATCCCACCCGTCAGCGCACCGTCACCGACGACGGCGACGACAGTTCGTTCCCGCTTACCGTTCAACACATTCGCCTTCGCGATGCCATCAGCGTATGACAGTGCGACCGAGGCATGGCTGTTCTCGATCACGTCGTGCTCCGATTCACGTGCACTCGGGTAACCGGAGAGTCCATCCTCCTGGCGAAGCTGGTGGAAGCCGTTCGCGCGCCCGGTCAGGAGCTTGTGCACATAGGACTGATGACCGGTGTCGAAGAGCACTGTGTCCCGGGGTGAATCGAAGATTCTGTGCACGGCGATGGTCAACTCGACCACCCCGAGGTTGGGCCCGAGATGTCCGCCGGTGCGGCACACGTTGCCGACGAGGAAGCCCCGGATCTCCACGCAAAGCTTCTCCAGATCTGGGTAGCTGAGCCGCCGCAGGTCTTGAGGTGACGACAACCGCCGAAGCAGCGCGTACCTGTTGTCCTCCGATGCCGATGTCATGTGGCCTCCTCATCTCAGCTTGCCCTGGATTGTGGTTCTGCGAAGGCGCTCGGAGCGACCAGGTGTCTCACTGCACGAGATGGCACGGTCGATGCGGCCATACTCCGGCTTACGGTTGGCCACCTCCCCTCAGATGGAGGTTGTGATGGCACGATCAGGCACGGCAGTCTCGGTCCGCGAACGTCCAGAGACCTTCTTCACCCAGCCGCGAAGCAGGATCGACGCCGAGCTCTCCACTTTCGTCGAAGGTCAGGTCGAACTGTTCGGTGTGCACCCAGACCTCGTACGGGTTTACGAGGTGCTGCGGGACTTCCTGCTCGCGGGAGGCAAGCGGATTCGTCCATTGCTCTGCTACTGGGGCTGGAGGGGCAGCGCCGACGCGGACGTGGACGACATCTTCCGAGCCGCCGCGTCGCTGGAACTGTTTCACGCGTTCGCGCTCATCCACGACGACATCATGGACGGCACAGAACAACGGCGTGGCCGACCTGCGGCCCACCGTGCACTGCAGCAGGTGTCTTCGACTTCGAACGGTGGCCGCCGTGCGGATACCGGCGTGCACCTGGCGATTCTGGGCGGCGACCTGTGCTTCGCCTGGTCCGATCTTCTGCTGGACACCTGCGGGTTCGAGCCTGAACGCATCCGCTCAGTTCGCCCGCTGTTGCACCGGATGCGCATGGAAGTCGTGGTCGGTCAGCACCTCGACCTCTTCGGACAAGGTCGTGCTTGCTCGGTTGGATCGGCGATGGAGATCGTTCGGTACAAGACCGCGCACTACACCATCGAGCGTCCCTTGCAGATCGGCGCCGTTCTCGCGAATGCGGCCGAGCACGTCGTACGGGGTTACACGAACTTCGGTATCTGGCTGGGCGAGGCCTTCCAGCTGAAGGACGACCTGCTCGGCGCTTTCGGTGACCCGGCGGTCACGGGCAAGCCGAATCTGGACGACTTCCGGGAAGGCAAGTCCACGGTGCTCGTCGCGCTCACCCGGCAGCGAGCGAGCAAGGCCGACCGGAGAGAACTGGAGGCGTTGTACGGGAAATCCGACCTCGACTGCGACGCCGCCTGTGTCATTCGCGAGGTCATGGACAGGAGCGGTGCACGGGACGAGGTCGAGCAGATGATCACCGAACGCGCATCGAGGGCGCTGTCCACGCTCGACCACATGGCGATCAACGCGGACGCACGGGACGCCTTGCAGGAGCTGACCTCCGTGACGATCGACAGGGGTGCCTGATGACCACGGGCAAGAAGGTGTTCTTGGCTGCACCAAGGGGTTTCTGCGCAGGCGTTGAGCGGGCGATCGACGCGGTGGAGCTCGCGCTCAAGACGTGCGGGCCGCCGGTCTACGTGCGCAAGCAGATAGTGCACAACCGTCATGTCGTCCAGTCGCTCACCGAACGCGGGGCGGTGTTCGTGGACGACGTCGCAGAGGTGCCCGAGGGTGCGCTGGTGATCTTCTCCGCGCACGGGGTTGCGCCCTCGGTTCACGAGGAGGCGGAACGACGGCGACTGCGGACCGTTGACGCCACCTGCCCGTTGGTCACCAAAGTGCACATGGAGGCACAACGGTTCGCGCGCGAGGACTTCGACATCCTCCTGATCGGCCACGCTGACCACGAGGAAGTCGAAGGAACGGCGGGTGAAGCACCAGACCACGTGCAGGTGGTCGACACCGCGGACGACGTCGCGGCGGTGCGGGTTCGCGATCCTGGACGCGTGGTCTGGTTGTCGCAGACCACGCTCAGCGTGGACGAGGCCGGAGAACGGGTGGACCAGCTGCGCGCCCGCTTTCCGGATCTGCAGGACCCACCCAGTGACGACATCTGCTACGCGACATCCAACCGGCAGACCGCGGTGAAGGCGATGGCGCAGCGGTGTGACGTCGTGCTCGTCGTCGGCTCCATCAATTCGTCGAACTCCGTTCGGCTGGTCGAAGTCGCCCTGCAGTACGGCGCAGGTGCGGCGCACCTCATCGACGACCACACCGACCTCGACCAGCGATGGCTGGAAGGCGGGCTGACCGTGGGAGTCACCAGCGGTGCCTCGGTTCCTGAAGTGCTCGTCGCCGGCGTGCTGTCCGCGCTGGCGAAGCACGGCTGGACCGACGTGGAAGAAGTGACCACGGCGCAGGAGAGTCAGGTCTTCGCGTTGCCGAGGGAACTGCGCGCGCCCCGTGCTTCTGCTCTGCGAGCAGAACCCGGCGAACACGACGAGTCCGCAGAGTGACCCGTGAAGAGCCGAGAGAAGTGAGGTGGCATCGATGACCGGTACCGAAGCCGCACCGCGGCGTGATCACCGACCTCCCGAGGTACCAGGAGGCCTGCCGGTGCTCGGCCACGTTGCCGAGCTGCTGCGCAGACCGACCACGTTCCTCGAACGCGCGAGCGAGGTCGGGGATGTCGTCTCGATCCGGCTGGGTCCTCGCCGCGCCGTGCTGGTGAACAGCCCGGAGCTGATGATGCAGGTACTGCACTCCGACGTGGGGCACTGGGCCAAAGGGCTCGCATACGAGAAAGCGCGCCCCATGATCGGCAACGGCATCGTGGGCCTCTCAGGCGCCGAGCACCGGAAGCAACGACGGCTCATCCAGCCGGCGTTTCGCACGGCCAAGATCGAGCAGTACTCGCTCATCATGCGCGACGTGGCCCGCACGCACATGACGCGGTGGCGCGAAGGCGAGACCATCGATGCCTGGAAGGAGTTCAACTCCATCGCACTTGAGATCGTCGCGAAGGCGTTGTTTTCGGCGGACATGTCGGCCTCGGCCGTTCGGGACGTGCAAGCGTCGTTGCCCGTGGTTCTCCGCGGCATCCAGCGGAGGTTTGTGATGCCTCCGGCCGTGCAGAAGATTCCAACTCCTGAGGGGAGGAGGTACGCGCGAGCCCTGGAACTGTTGCACAGCACCATCGCGCGCATCATCTCCCGGCGCGTCAACGCGGACATTGCACAGGACGACGTCCTGTCGGCACTGCTGTCCGCGGTGGACCCCGAAACGGGCGAGAGTATGTCCGCGCAGCAGGTGCACGACGAGGTCGTGACGCTTCTCAGCGCGGGCAGTGAAACCGTCGCCACCGCGCTGAGCTGGGCAGCCTTCGAGCTCGGAAGACGTCCTGATGTGCAGCAAAAACTGCAGAACGAGGTCCAGTCAGTCCTTTGTGGACGAGCGCCGCGCCTCGCGGACATCGCGAACCTGCCGTACACCGAGATGGTGCTGAACGAGGCCATGCGCATGTACCCGCCGTTGTTCCTGGCGACGAGGTGCCCGCGGATGAACACCGTGCTCGGTGGGTACGAGGTGGAGGAAGGCAGCATGATCATCCTGTCCTTCCACGGACTGCACCACAACCCGCGCGTCTACTCCTCACCGCAGACGTTCGACCCGGAGCGCTGGCGGAGTACGCCAGCGGACACGCTGCCGCGCGGCGCCTTCATCCCGTTCAGCGTCGGGCCGTCGAGCTGCATCGGGAGTGGCTTCGCCCGTGCCGAAGCGGTGATCGTGCTGGCGACCCTGGCACAGCACTGGACGCTCGGCACGCAGGACAGCGACTCCGTGACCCCGCTCGCGCGCACGGTTCTGACACCCGACCGGCTCCGCATTCGTCTCCAACCAGCCGCTTGCGACGCTTCGAAAGGTTAGCCGTGTTCACCACCACGACGCAGTTCTTCGACCGTGCACAGGTGGCCGCGATCGAACGCAGTCTCGAGTACATGCCACCAGACAGCCCCTACCGCGACTTCTGCGCGTGGGCGTTGGACGACCCCGTTCGGTCGGCTCGGTGGCTCCAGGTCACCGACGTCACCCCGGTCACCGGGCTGACCCGCTACGTGCTCGGGGAACTCGGCGAGATCGCCCAGGCGGAACTCACCCCTTACATCACGGTCATGAACGTGTACCTGATGTACGAGAACGTCTCCGACAACCTCGCCATCGGCCTCGCCTGCCCGGACCCGTCCGACACGAGCTCGTCGGTGCGCAAACAAGTGGTTCACGACTTCAACGAGTCGATGATGGCTCGGCTTGCCGAGCCGATCCCGTCGGCGGCGAAAAGGATCGACCTGCGAGGGCTCGCGCCGTTGGCTGACGGGATTTCACTGTTCCGCCAGAGCTTGGCGGAAGACGAACACCGGCTGCTGTCGCGTGCTTACCTGCGTGAACGGGAACCTAAAGGTGGGGTCCGTGTTCTTGAGCAAGATGTGATCGCTCCTCTGCAGGCGAACATCGAAAGTGCCGCCGAAGTGGCGCGGACCGTGCTGCCGTTGCCTTGTGGCGAACTCGTCCGCGCAGGGCTGATCGCCAGATACGCGGCGGTGAACCGCTTGCTGAGCGACGACGAACGGGACCTGGAGGAGAACCTCCGCCTGGGAACGGACTCGATCCTGGTGTATCCCACACTGGCCTATTACCTGGCGGTGGTGGGGGATGCGCTCGGCCTCGCCCCCGGTTTCTCCCGGCGATCCGGCGACCTGCCGTTGCAGGAAGGCCTTCGAGCAGCTGCACTCATCGTTCGCCTCCTCAACGACGTGGGGTCGTTGCTGTTGGAGATCGACGACGAACCACTGGCGGAGGTGCTCCGATCGGTTACCGAGTCGTCCCGCCAGGAGCGCTCGGCGAGAGTGGCGTTGATCGCGGAGGCATCGCAGCGGGGCAACCTGTTCACGAGGATCGCCAAGGACATCGAGTTCGGTGAGTTCAACGTGTGCCTGGACGGCGTGCTGTCATCGGGCGACCCGGTCGCGGCCGTCGAACGGTTCTGCGAGCGCCTGCATGACGTCCGCCGGTCGTACCGCGGCGCTGTGAAAACGCTGAAAGCCGCCTCTGCCACCATCAACGCGTGCACGGCCGGACAGGCTCCGCTGGGGGATCTGCTGTCCCGCTTCGTCGGTTTCCACCAGCGGATGTACGCCGAGTCGCACCGGTCGACCGCAGGGGAGTACGCGGTCGCGCAGGCGCGTGGCCAGGCTGCGGGGTGATTGTTGTGGCCACCTGGTCCGGCGAGCAGCACCTAGGCTGGTCCGAACATCACGTCACACGGTTGGAGACTGCAGCAGCAGGAGCGGTCTCACTGCTGCAGCAGCGAGGCATGACGGCTGAGTGGCATTGGTTGCGGGCGCCCGAACCCGCAGGAGCGCCAGTGCTGTCGCTTCAGGTGCTGATCGGTCCGGCGTTTCGTCATCCGGGGTACAGCGTGTACGGCTTCTTCCAGGTCGCTGACCCGGCCTACCCCAACCTCGGGACGTTCAGGACTCTCGAGGTGCGCGACTACGACCAGATGCCGGTCGCCGACCCGGCCAGGCCGGTGTACGACAAGGAAACGGATCGCCGGGTCAGTGCCGTTTTGACACCGGTGTTGAACTCGTTGCTCAATCCCCTGGATCCGTGTGGCAGAGGGCAGAGCTTGACGGTCGGGTGCTTCCACGGCCGAGTGTCGGCGAGGGATCTGCTCAACGCCTGCGTCATGGGCTGTCGGATCGTCCGCGGCTTCCGCCGTGAAGGCCAGCTGGCGATCATCTGGGTGGACTTCTCCGACAAGGTCTTCGTGCTCGCGGCTCGAGCCTTCGGCGGGCTGGGGGCGCGGTTCGGGGTCCACCTCCTCGTCCGGGACACCCTGCTTTCCACACGCGCCACCGCGGTCCGGCTTGGAGGCCATGACCACCACGTCGGTGGGCTTTCGCATGCGTTCGACCGCGGAGTGCAGCTCGCACACCGAGTTCTGGCACATGCCGCCGCGCGGTCGAAAACGACCGCTCCGCCTGCCGGCAGCCGCAGGCGACAAGCACGATGACTCCCGAGACGGAGGTATTCCACATGGCTCAACCACTGCCGGTAGAAAGAAGCGACCCGTTCGACCCGCCAACAGGCTTGGCGCGCCTGCGCGAGGAGCAGCCGCTGAGCAGGCTGGCGTATCCGGACGGTCACCTGGGCTGGCTCGTCACAAGCGACGACCTGGCGCGCAAGGTGCTGACCGACAAGCGGTTCAGCGCGAGAATGGAACTGCGTCATGAGCCGGTGCCGCGCCCCAGGGGAGAGAACCTCCGGCCGGGTAAGGCCGCGCCGCCCGGTTTCTACATGTTGATGGACCCTCCCGACCACACGCGCTACAAGCGCTTGGTCGCGGCGCAGTTCACGGCACGCCGCATCAACGCGATGCGGCCCCGCGTCGAGCAGATCGTGCACGAGCACCTCGACGCCATGGAGAAGCAGGGACCCCCGGTCGATCTCGTCACCGCGTTCGCGGTGCCGATTCCGACGTTGGTGATCTGCGAACTGCTCGGGGTGCCGTACGAGGAGCGCTCACGCTTCCAGACGGACACAGGACACATCTTGTCGCTCACCGCGACCGACGACCAGGTGTCTGCCTCCATGCGCAACGTGTTCGGGTATATGGCCAAACTGGTCGGTGAGAAGAAGATCGATCCTGGAGACGATCTGCTCAGCGGCCTGCTGGCGACCGGCGAGCTCGCCGATCAGGAAGTAGCGAGCCTGGGCATGTTCCTCTTGATCGCCGGGCTGGAGACGAACGCGAACATGATCAGCTTGGGTACCTATGCGTTGCTGAGGCACCCTGAGCAGCTCGAGGCTCTGCGGACGGGCGTGGTCCCGGTGAGCAACGCAGTGGACGAGCTGCTGCGATACCTGACGGTCGTGCAGTTCAGTGTCATCCGGGCCGCACTGGAGGACGTCGAGATCGATGGTCAGCTCATCAGGAAGGATGAGTGCGTCACGGTGTCGTTGCCGGCGATCAACCGCGATCCCGCGCGGTTCGAGAGGCCGGATGATCTGGATCTGTCCCGTCACGCGGCAGGACATCTCGCGTTCGGGCACGGCATGCACCTGTGCACCGGGCACGAGCTGGCTCGGATGGAGTTGCGTGAGGCGTTCAGCGCACTGCTGGAGAGGTTCCCACGACTACGCCTCGCTGCTGAGCCTCAAGAGATTTCGATGCGGGCCGATATGGCTATCTACGGAGTGCACGAGTTGCCTGTTGCCTGGTGACTGTGACTTCCATGTTCCATGGAAGTCACGCGTTGCCGGTTGGTGTTGACCTGTGATCTCGACCTCGACAATTGTCTGCTCGTGGCTTAGTGCCAACAACTTGTGACGTAGCTTTGTCCGCGCCCGAGGGATCTAGCCGGTGCTGACGCCGGCTCCAGCGGCAGCGCGGCGTTCTTCAGGGGTGCAGGGTTCGCAGAGCCTCGAACACGCTCTGGTAAGCCACACGGAGAAAGGCGGTCATCTCGTCGGCTGAGCAGTCGCGGGGCTCCGCCTCGGCTGACCAGGTGAGAAGGCATCGGTTGTCTCCAAGTTCTGTCACGTGCATGGTCGCCCGGTAGCCGTCCTCGAAAGGGGAGTGGCTCGCGTCCGGCATCGAGTACGTGAGATACATGTGCTCCTGGTCGATGCCTTCCAAGCGTTCCTGGTAGCTGAACGATGTGCCGTTGCTCCTCCGCACCGTCAGGGTGCGAAGGCTGCCCAGTTCGGTGCCTTCGGCCACGGATCTGATGACCGAGGGGCAGTAGCGAGATACGCCGCCGAAATCCGAGATCGTCCGCCACAAGTTGCGCGCCGAGTCCTCAAATGATTGCGCCATCTTGAATTCCACAGTTCCGCTCCTGGGTCAGGCTGCGGCGGCTCTTTGCGCCTCCGCAGCACCAGCACGACGAACGAGTCTAGGTCTCCGACATTCGCCGCAACTTGCGCTGTTCCGCAGCGTGATACACCTTCGTGTCTGCTGCACGAGTAGGTGACGGTTGTGGTCACGCAGCCTGACTGATCGGCGCGGTCATGATTGCTTCGTGTTCGACGGAGCCCCGGCCGTGGGGGCGGGGCGTCTGCGGTCGTGGGGGGAGCGCCGCCGAAACAGCTGCCGTCGGTACGTCAAGTTGGCGTGATGACGCAGTACGCCTTCGGCGAAGCACGTCAGGCTTTGTCGCCACACGCGAATGGCTCGCACGTGATGGTGTACGCGATGGTCCCCAGTTTCTGACTAGAGCGCACGGGCCCATGAGACTGGTCCGCAGCGGACGTTTTATGCCCCAACAACTGCTCGGACGGGCCAATCGCGGTCGGCACCGCCCCTTAGACTCACCTGGATCGGAGAGGCTAGGTGAAGTAGCCGATGGTGTACGTGCTGTGTCACGGGAAGAATCAGCGGAGACGACGACAAGTTCCCGTATGGCAGCGAGGGGTGCCGCCTAGGTTTCTACGCCGGGTTCGGTCAGGGGCTCAGCCAGACGGTCGGCCTCGACATAATCCTGACAAACGAGGAACCACCGGACCTCCACTCGTTTGTATTTGATGCGTTCAAGCGGGTCTGGAACCTGCCGGACCTCGAACTCACGCCGCTCACGCCAAATGAGGACGACACGGCCCGAAAATACCTCGGTGAGATCTACCAGCACGTTCACGTCCTGTCCCAGCCGGCCAGACTCAGCGCGCTGCTAGCCCCTGACGGACCGCTCGGGACCGAATTGGGTGACGTTCGCGTGGTTTGCTGTCTGTCGTCCGACGGCGAGCACGGCCGTGTCCGCAGGACGCCCGCCGAAACCAGAGCGGGTGTCGCGCGAGGCGCTCTGCGTGCCGACGTGGTGTCAGGACACGCCCGTCGTATCGTCAGCATCGCGAAACACGATCCCATTGCAGCGATGCAGGAGTTCGACAAACTTCCGGAGGGCGACAGGGCGCTGATCGAGCACCGACCCCGAATCAGAGCCGTCGCTGCTGCCGCCAAGATCGTCGCCATGCCGGTGGAGGACGAGGACGCACCGGGCTGGCTGAGACTTGTCTCGGCTGTCCACGGACCGGAGCTGCCAGACGGCACCTGGGTTCGTTCTCTCCCTCCGGTTGAGCGCAAGATCAGCGACCTGGTCGGCCTCTTCAGAACATGGGACGGCGTTAAGCGCAACTGCGCTGCACTGCGAGCGGTTGGTCAATCCGACGCGACGAAGACGTTGTGGAACCTCCTCGAGAAAACGGAGTGGCTGGGGAACCGGAACCTGAAGGTTGAGCGGAGGTGCGTCCGGATCGCTGTGTTCGCCCGAAAAGTGCAGATCGACGATCCGGGCACCATTGTGGAGTTCGCTCACGCATACCACATGCTGACGAGGAGCGAGGATCGGAACTGTGCCCGCGAATGGCCCGAGACTGTCGCCGCGATCAAGGCTGTTGTGGAGGCGGCGCGCGTGCCGCCGCACCCGGATCATTTTCTCGCGCGGCTCGACCCTGCCTATCAGGATGCAGCCAGGTTTATCCTGAACCAGCACAGCAGGTCTCTCCGAGCCGCATTGGTGGCGCCGGACGAACTCGCCGGAGACGGCAAACGCGACCGCGAATTCGGTGACACCGACTCGCCTGCTCCCAAGATCCGCCGCACCGAGGACGGCGTCGAGCCCGCCGCGGCCGTGGCAGAGCCGAGTTCGAGCGTGATCGGATTCGAGCTGGGCGGCTCAGAACCCGGTTGGCGCTTCCACGAGCAAGTGCTGTGTGCCATCTGCCACGATCACTGCTTGATTTACGGTTCCTTGCTCGCCGAGGAGCTCAGCCTCCTTCCAGGCATGTGCGCGGTATGCAAAATGACAGTCCACGAGGGGAAGGGAGCCGCTTCAGCTGCTGTGCGAGAACACGTTCCGCAAGTACTTCTTCCACCGCTCCTGCGCAGGCGATATCGCCCTCAGCTGAGTGGTTCACGTTGCTGTCGAGGTCGGCTTCGGCCACTTTGGCCTTGCCATCGCCCAACATGCCTCAGTGGAGCGCGACGCGGAAATGCCTATTTTGGCGAAGTCACGTTGACTCGGTCCCTGCAGACCTCTGTCGGTAGTGGCCGCGTACCCGCAGATGCTCACGCCGGCAGTCACGATGCCACAGCCAACGTCGTATGATCACCGGCCACAGCGTCGGCTCGGTCACCGCGATCAGCAGGTTGACCTTCCTGGCCCCTGCGGCGCGCCCACCGCCAGCACGAGAAACCCGCTTGGTCTACGGCGGACACCTCAGCACCATCTTCAGCTGCGGAGCGCTCGCCGGCGTGCAATGAGACTCGGAGCGACAAGGACGGTCCACCAGTCCGCTCGACGTCGACGTGGCGAGGACTGCGCCGGGACCGCGATCCGTCCGAAGGACGTGGAACGGCACCAACTGGTCGACCAGGTACAGCTTGTCGCGGCGACCGTCGGCGTAGCCGATCTCGTAGCTGACGGCGCCGAGCCAGTCACCCTCGACGCGCGGGAAGCGCCCGTGAAGTCGACGATGGACCGAGTCATGCAATTCTTGCCGAGGACAACGCACGCTGCGTGCTGCTGCGGACCAGCTCGTCGTTACAGCTCCTCGGGCAGTTCGGCACGATCTGGAGCGGGCGCGGCGATGGCCGATTCACGACGAAGCTGCCACGGGCGCGATTCTGATCTGCGGCAGGTTGCGCGGCAACCCCGAACACCGGGCTCGTGAAAGCTTCTACAGCTGCGGACCGGCCTCTCCGGCTGGCGGGCCCGGACCGGGCATTCGGCCCACACGTCTGCACCCTCTGCACTTTCTGCGTTCCGGGGGTGAGTTGTCGCGCCCAGGGGTACTGGTTCATGGTCCGAGCACGAGCGGCAGCGCGGACAAACAGGCTGCGGTTGCCAACAGTGCGACGGCGAAGAGCACCTGTGGCCGCGCGATGAGTCGCCGACGCCGCCCGAACAGCACCAGCGCGACGGACCAAACTGCGGTGCACACCGCGGGAAGCGTTGCCGAGCCCCATCCGTGCCGCGCGGCCACGTTCATCAGCAGCAGAGAGCAGGCGGCGGAGGCCAGCGCGGTGCGGCTCCAGGCGAGGTGGGTGCGTTCGGGCTGCAGGCCGGGGTCGCGATTCACCCGCTGATCACCAGCACCGCGGCGAGCAGTGTCATGAGCAGCACTCCGGCTGTCAGCACGCCGGCCATCCGGCTGCGCGGGAGCGCAGCCCCGGTTCGCATCGCCTGCTGGACGCGCCGCCATCGGGGCAAGCTCGTGGCGGCGACGAGACCGGCGAGTGCCACGCACATCAGCGCCAGTGTCGTCGTGGCGCCGGGAATCTCGAACGGCGGCAGGAACTGGCGCACTGCGACACCGGCGGCGAGCAAGCCCAGGGAGGTGCGGATCCACGCGAGAAACGTGCGCTCGTTGGCGAGGGTGAAGCGGTAGTCCGGTTCCTGGTCCGGTGGTTCCGTCATGGTCAACGTCCCTTCCCCTGGCGCTCCTCCAGCACCCGACTGCTGCTCGAAGACGGTGATGTCGACGGCGGTACCGAAGGCCTGGTGCTGACGGCAGGAGTCGGCTCGCCGAATGCGTGGAGGTGATGATGACAGGTCCGTCCAGTGCGGACACGACGCATCCGGTGAGCCGCACAGGCCGAGGGGATCGACGACTGTTTCACGTTGCCGGCACCTCCGGGATCGTCACCAGAAGCCGGGCTCCTCCGCCAGGCCGGTGACGAGAGCGAGCCCAGAGTCCGCTGCCGGAATCGGTGCTGCAGGTGCCCGCCGGGCTGCCGCAAGCGAACTGCTTGAAGATGCGCTCGTGAAGTTGTTGTCGCACAGCAGACATTCCCAAGCCAACCACCAGTTGCGTATCGAGGACGCGGCGGCCGTGCGGGCAGACGCAGTGGATTGATGCACCCCGTCGGCAGTGGTGACGGCGTGCGGGCTCGGCGGGATGCCGGAAGAGGTCTTGAACCCGGATGATCGGGGGGATCGAGCCGATCGTCAGTGGCGAAGTCGTCAAGCAGGCGTCCACCAAGGACATGATCTTGCCAGTTGTCGGCTTCGTTGCCAGCCGGTCCCCGTGCTGCCCGCTGTCCCGGCGACCTCCTCTCCACCGGTACGCTGCCAAGTGGCGGGTCGGATGTCCCTGGGTACCGCTCCGTCCCGCCCACTGACCGCCCGGTCGGCCATGTCGCCGGGTTCCGCGAACTGCGCAGCAGGTTCACTCGACCTCCCGGCAGGCGACTGCGGCGACTACACCTGTGTGCAGAAGCCGGCCTCAATGCCGGGAGGCCGCACCGGTGGTGGTTCCCGTTCTCGATCGGGGACCGCTGCGAGACCGAGACGGCCAAGACCCTGACGGCGCCTGACCTGGCGTCGCACGAGTTGTACCTGCTGGTCAGCAGGCAAATCGGTTCGGGTGTGACACCGTTCGACGTGGGGATGGACAGCCACCGGCGACCTGATAGCACTGGCAACAAGGGCGTTCGAGGCCGTCAGCTCCAGCGCACGGTCTTGTTGCACGCCTGGCGAATCGCTTCGGTGAACAGTGTGCGGGCACGATCGGTGTCGAAGGCGGGCTCGTCGTACCGTGCCAGTACCCCGTCCCCATCAACGAAAAGTGAGCCGGTCTTGAGCGCGGTGCGGCGCATCGGGTCGTGCATCTGCTCGATCAGGTGAAAGTCGTGACCATCACCGATCGCGACAACAGGCCCGATCTGAGAGAACGAGATGTTCTGCGCGTCCGCCGCCGCCATGACTTCCACGTTCCGCCGGGTGGCCTTCTGTGCCAGTGAACTCGCGTCTATCAGGGTGCGTTGGCCCTGCAGTGCCAGGCAGTGCTGAAGGTTGTCGTGGTCCTCGGGCGACAGTTCGCTCAAGACGGCTTCGGCCTGGAAACCCTCGAGATGTGAGCAGACCGTGACGAAGTTCTCCGCGTCGCGGACCGCTGCCGACAGCTCGGGATCACTTGACAACAGTTCCTGCGTCTCCCGGGACTGGCGGAGCCAGAAGTGGAGGAATCCCAGAGGCTTGACGGCGTGCAGATAGCGAGTGGCCTCGCGGATGTACGACCAGTTTTTCACCGAGTCGCTCACGTTGAGCAACAACGCCTGCACGTCGTCGTCCAGCCGGTCGAAGAACGATCCGGCTGCGGCCTGGTCGACCGCCGCGAGCGCGAGCACTTCCCGTGCTGTGCGCATGAGGTGCTCCAGGAATTCCGGGCTCTTCTCGCCTGGCAACGTCATTGTCATCTTCGGTGCTGGTCCCCGTGCCTGCCGGCATGCCAGAACGTGCAGGTCTGCCGCGAAACGGATGCGGCCGGACTGAATGTCGCCGAACAGCCCTGTGCAGATGTGCCGCTGCACGCAAGGTCGCTCCGGCGTCGCCTCGCACAGGTGGATCGCCCGCTGGACCGTCATGACGTCGTCAGGGCTGGAGGCGACCTGCACAGCGGCGGCGAGCACATCGTCGCGGTGAGGGGTGAGTCGGTAGTTGGGCATCTTCCTGGGGTACCGGTAACTGTCGAAGGCTCCTGTCACAGCTCCGGTGAGTACCTTCAGCAGATTCGCTGTCGCGGCCTGTTCTCCGCTGCGAGCGTAAAAGTGGACGGTGAGGCCCCGCGGCACGCGAATCTTCCCAGAGCCAGGACTCTCCTCGCCGTGCGCGAATACATAGAGAGGCATGGGACACCTGACTTTCGGCGATGCAGTCTGGAGCTGGAGGACGCAAGGGTGATCGTGCCTGGTCGTAAGGCGGTGATGCAGGGAAGAGGCAGCAGAAGTGGAAGCGCGGCCGTCAACGAGGACCTGTCCGCTCACCGGTCACCGTCGATGCGCTGCTCGGTCAGCCGAAGCTGGTCGACTTCACCGAAACCCCGCGCCTCAACTCATCAGATCGAGATGCATCCGGGTGCTGGGCTTCAAACGATCGTGATGGACTCTGCGCCCAGCGCTTCGGCGAGCTTCCGTTTGGTTGGAGCGACTCGGCCGTCGCCCGTGATGTAGGCGCTGTCGGCCCACCCACCGTCGACGATCTCCGCTTCTGCCAGGTGCTCCCGGAGGTAGGCCGCTGTCCCGGCCGTCGAGCCTCCGATGAGGGTCAGCGCGTAGCCGCTGTCCACCCCGATGCCGGGGATCAGCGCCTGCAGCCCGGATGCGAGATCGGTCGCGCCGATCCCGCTCGCTCGTGTGGAGTCACTGTGAATCAGGAACGCCGTGTCGCCGTTGTACCCGCATATTGCCACACAAGGCCCCAAGTCCGAAGTCCACAGAACGGTGCTCCATTCATTGCCGGTCAAGTAGTTGCCGTTGAGGTTGCCTTGTGCCACCTCGAGGCCCGACAGAGCGAGCGGCTGTGTCATTCCTCGTACCTGCCTTTAATTCGAGCTGTTGCGGTCGCACCCGGTCAGTGCGTTCAGGATCGGCCCTTGGCATTCTCGAACTCGACTGGGATGTCAGTGAAGCCGCCGAAGAACTTCTTCAACTGCTTCTTCGTGTATCCGGCGTCGTGGTATTGCACCTTCAAGCAGTTGAGCTCGGTGTCCCATTTCGCCGGGTACAGCGGCCGGCCTGGCTTGTCGAACATCTTGTGGTAAGAGCTGGGCAGCGCCGTGCTCTTGTGCCCGGGCACCTCAACCAACATGTTGTCGTCCGCGATGATCGCCGTGGCCCATTCGTCAGGAATGTTCTTCAGCTGGGTCTCCACCGCATACTGGTTTGCGGCGCGAATGGCGTTCAGATCCAAGCTCGAGGTGTCGACGGTTTCGACGACATGCATGGGAAGGCCCCTGCGTTTTGCCAACTCCGCCTCGATGACTTCCTTAGAGCGGCTGTTTCGCTCCGCCAGCTCCTCGTCCGTTGTCACCAGGGCGCTGGCGGCCATCTCCTTGGCGCGCTTTTTGCTGATGTCATAGGCGATGATGTTCTTCGTCAGCTGTCGGAAAGCTGCGTAGTACTTCTCGGCGCTCTTTCGGTTGCTTTCCACGTTGTTCTCGGCGAGGAACGCTTTGAAGGCGACTTTCCAATCGCGAATTTTCAGGCAATCGTCGAGGCTTTGCGGAGGAAGGCCATGGTGCTTGCCCGCTTCGAGGATCAGGCGGCGTACCTCCGCTCCCAGGTGCAGACCCGGCTCGGCGGCCTGCCGCAGCTCCTCTCGCCGCCGTTCTTCGCCCTGCTGCCTGGCAAGATCCTCATACTTTTCCCGTGCGCTTCGAGGTTGCCTCCGTGGGGATTCAGCTGGATCCAGGGCGCGCACCGCTTTCTCGATCCCGCGCGCTGACCGATCCAGGTCACGGTTTTTCTCCTGGTGCTGGACATGCTTCCGCCCAGACCTCGGCCGCAATGGCTTCATCGGGCTCGCGACCTCGTACGTTTGGATCTGGTCCGCGCCGAATCGCACACGAGGTACGGCCAGGTTGTCGATGTGTGCCATGAGTGCTGCCATGAACTCTGGCAGCCACCAGATGGTCGGGTTTTGCGCGATGGCGGTCAGCTCGGACTCGAGCGTTGCGCCGGTCATCGCTTCACGCTGTGCAAGCCACGTCTTCACTTCAGGCTCGTCGGCGCTCTTCATGAGCTCTTGCGCGCGGTTCAGGAATTCCTGGTGACTGCCGAGCTGGCGCGCCCGATCGTAACCCTCGCGCAAGAATGCGAACCTTTGCTTCTGTCCAGCGGGATCGACGCCGTACGGGTCCAGCTGTTCTGCGTTCTCGGCGAGCTGAACTACAGCGTTGAGAGTTTCGGTGACCGCGTCCCAATCCTTCACATAACTGTCGAACGCGGGTGCGGATCGCACTTCGTCGTCCAGGTAGTTCGGTAGGGCGGCCATCGCGGTCGCGTGCGCCGCTCGTAGCTCCGGCAGGTGCTCCAATACCCGCCCGAGATGAGCCTCGTAGTCCCGAGCCCAAACATCCTGTGGCGACGCACCTTCGATGTCGGTCATTACCTCACCCGCTGCTTCGAATAGTTACCCTAAATCAGTTGCAAGCAAGATCTCAGATCAGAGATGGCGTCACAGAGCATGCCGCCTGGCATCCACTCCAGACATCGGCGTGGCGCCTCTCACTATCGAATACTTGACGATCGCGTCCACCAGCCGATCGGGCGGTGCTCCGGGCAACGGATGGGGCATGCGGTGGGTCTGGTCCCCGCCTGGGCTCAGAGTTGTCGACGCCGGAGCCTGTGCGGAGGCCTGGCAATTTGTCCATTGAGACGTCTGCCACTCGCTGCTCAGTAGTTCGAACGATTCGGTGGTCGATTCCAAATGTGAACGACGGAGAGACGGATGATCTCCAAATTAGGGCGGCCGCCGTACAGCCAGCCGATGGGGCATTGTCGGCGGACCAGGAAGATGCCCGTTCACCACTGCGCCTCTCACTTCACTCGCGTGCATCGTCAGCTCGTGACTGGTATCGATGGGCAAGCCGGAGGAAGCGACCTGTTCGTGCAGCAGGTCCAGGTGATGTTGGGCGCCGAGTTCGTGGAGGGCTGGCGCCGGTTCACCCAGTGGACGGTGAACGCGTTCGACGCGCTGGGAGTTGACCTCGAGGAAGCCTCGCCATCGGACGGCAGCCTCGCGGCTGCCCTGGCAGAGGTGCGGGCCGCATACCTGCACTTGACCGAAGCGGTCAGCTGGCTGCTTGAGGTCCAGGCGTGGGATCGCGCCACCCTGCTTGGAAGCACCTCCGAACTCGCCAGCCGGCTCGTCTCGATGCAGGAGTGGCTGCGCGAGCTGAGCGCGGCGGCGGCCCAGGTCGACCTGGGCCGAATCGATGACCTGGAGATCGCCCGGCTGAGTGAGCACGGCATCTCGCAGCAGGCTGTCACAACGGTGCTGAGCGAGATGGTGTCGAGCGGAGTGGCCAGATTCGAGAGCTGGGCCGCCGAGTTCACCGAGCAGACGATCGCCGCGGAGAGCGGGCCGAGCGGGCACTCCGACGCCGAGCCGGAAGCCGTCCCTCCATCCGCCCGTAGAGGGAAGACGGTCCGGTTCGCGCCGAGCCTCGAGGATCAGACTCGCACGGAGAACCAGCGCCTGGAGCGGAGGCGACAGCGGAAGGGCAGGGCGAAGCAGGATACGGTGAGTGCGGCGCGGGAGAACTCGGATCCACGTCTGCGTTACCGCAGAATGGACTTCGAAGAGGTGTGGAACTCGCCACCGGCACGAGAGGACCTCGGTCGCTTCATGCGCGTCGAGCACAACGCCGAGGGTTTCGAGTTCCTGGAGGCGGTGGAACGCTATCGCCGGGGTGAGACCACCGCCGGTCAGGTGTACGACATGTTCATCGGCTCGAACGCGCCCGCCGAGGTGAACCTCGAGGACAGACACAAGAGGGACATCGCGAGGAACGTCAAGGCCGGCAACGAGGTGCCAGAGCTCTTCGATGTGGCTTACCACCACGTGAAGTCCATGATCAGGCACGACCCGTTCATGAGGTACACGCGCAGTGATCCGGAGGTGATCGCCGCGAAGGCCGCTGCCATGCCGCCTCCAGCGATCGTCGAGAACGTGGCGCACGGCGCGTCCTCTTCGACGTCTGCCCACATTCCGTCCTCTGCTGACGGCCCGGCGGCCGCGGGGGCGCAAAAACCTGCCGAGGGACGCGCCGCACGGACGAACATCCGTGCAACACGACAGCGCATCGAGATCGGCTTCTGGTTCGGCAGCGGCAGGACGAACGTCAATCAGCGTGGAGAACTGCGTGCACATCTCGACGCACTGACCACATACCTAGGTGTGACACGTGACCACCTCGAGCGGGCCAAGGCCGAAGCCCTGGAACGCAAGCGCAGCGGAGACAAAACCGTCAAGAGGTACGTTGTGCGCAACGTGCTCGGCGTCGTGTACTCGCCGAGCGAAGGCACTGACGAGGGCCAAGTCCATGATCGGTGGACCGTCGGGCTAGAGGGCAACCGCAAGGTGGCGAGCAGGGTGCGGCCGCTCGAAGCGGGCAAACCCGTGAGGTACGCCCAGTATGGTGACGTAGTCGTCGTCGACGCCAGGCCGGGTGATCTGACTGCCGATCTGACTCGGTATGCGGCCGCAGTGGAATGGGAGTGCGCCGGCCTGGCCACGGTCACACGCAGGGGTGGTCTTCCGGGCTTCCCGGTGATCGACGTCGAGCCGCTGTCCGACAGACAGGACCGTGCGGCGTTCGAACAGCAGATCCGGGCGGTGCACCCGCGAGCCAGGATCACGTGGCTGGACCGCTGAACGCTCAGCTGTGCTCAACACTGCCGGCACTTCGAGCACGAGTCGTCGTGCTGGTGCGGGCTGCAGTGATCGAGTCTGAGAGGTATGGCGAAACCGGACTGCCGTGCACCGTGGCTGGCACGACGGGGACGGCCCGCCACGTCGGCCATGAAACACCGTGCTTTGGCCGCCTGGAGCGGTGCGCTGTCACACCGTTCCGAGTGGACGGACATGCCGCTTTCCAGGTTCCCGAGGTTCGTGGTGTGAGACGCGAGACGAGTCGGCTGCCTCTGCTCGGGAGCCTGTGTGCGCGGCCGCGTCAGGGACTTACCACAACCCGTGCTGCGATGCAGATGAGTGAACATCTGACTGATAGAACGATGTACGTGGTGCAAGGGCGCGGCGTTGACTCTTCAGATGGTGAGTGTGCCATTCTTTCGGCGGGCGAGTGCACCTGCCGCTACTGCGATGTCTTCCTTCGCGACTTGGCGGACGAATCAACTCCAGTAGCGCACACGTCGGGTTGGGTGGTGCCGCAAGCCTTCAAGTGGGCAGCCAGGTCAGGGCTTGACCGTCGCGAGCAGCTCGGGCGCCGTACAGCACTGATGCATTGTGGAGCTGCCGATGTGCCGCTTTGCTCGCGCGGACAGGTCGTGCGCAGTGACATCGCCGGAACCGGTCCTCCCACTCCACGAGGTGCAGTTCGCCAGAGACGCTGTAGATGATCCGAAGGTTGGCTGGATCACCGGCCACAGCACACACGACGAAGGTGTGCGCAGCAATGTGAACGCCGTACTGGCGTGCGGGGAGGGCCTGGGACTCAGGCCGCAACACCCTCCATGATGGACATCGTTGTGCCGGGCACACTGGTGATCGAGGTCAGCCGCAGGCCCGCCGCTGCGAAAAGCGGCGCGAACTCTTCCGTCGTGCGCTCACGTCCGGGCAGCAGGGTAAGCATGATCACGTCTATCGCCTTGGCGTGGTGAGGCTCGTTACCAGGCGGAATCGCGGCGTCCACCACCAGCACTCGACCACCGGGCCGCATCGCCCGGCGACAGTTCGCGAGGATGCGAGCGCACCGGTCGTCATCCCAGTCGTGCAGGATCCGCTTGATCAGGTAGACGTCCCCAGCCGGGACTGCGTCGAAGAAGTCGCCCGCCTCGACCGACCATCGGCCGGCGACCTCCGGCGTATCGAGCACGTGACCCGTGACGACATGCTCCTGGTCGACGAGAATGCCGCTCAGGCCGGGGTTGTCGCGAAGGACAGTCTGCAAAAGGCCTCCTTGTCCTCCCCCGACGTCGATGATGGTGCCGTCGGTGGGCAGTGCGCACATGTCCGCCACCGGCTGCACCTCGACTGCGGAGAAGGAGGCCATGCCCTTGTCGAACTCCGCTGCCGCAGCCGGGTTCTGGGCAAAGTGTTCGAAGAACTGCATGTCGAAGACGCGGTCGAACACGGGTGCACCGGTTCGGACGGCTTCGGGAAGTTCACCAACAGAGCGCCACAGGGTCTCATCGGTGATCATGATGACGCCGTCGCGCACGGAGACCGGTGAGGACGACCGCAAAGGCTCCGCGAGCTCGGTGAGTGCGAATCGACCTCGGACGTCCTCTTGGAAGATGCCCTTGGTGGCCAGCAGGCGCAGCGTCCTGTGCAGGCTTGACTCGTCCGCGCCGGTCAGGCGCGCCAGGTCGGCCACCGCCATCGGTCCGTCGGCCAGGTGGTCGGCCACACCGAGGACCGCAGCCGTTCGCAAAGCCATCGGGAAGACGTACTGCACGACTTCGTCGAGCAGTACGGCACCGGGGAGTTCGGATCCGGCGTAAGTGCGGCGTTCATCGGAGAGCATCTGACACCCCTTCGTCACAGAGGAACCGCGGTCGAGGTAGCACGCTCGCGCTCGAATACCCAGCTGCGGACCAGTCCGGCCAGGCCGCCTGCCGCGGCCCTTGGAACGTTAGAACCCGATCACTGCCGCCTGACGTGCCAGACGGGCCGACATTCGCGCAGTGCGTCAAACCGGACAGGCACGACCCCGCCCTTCATCTCGATGAACGCCTGGGTATGCGCCTTCTCGCGAGGCACCTGAGGGTCGGCCGTGACAGCACCCTCCGCGTCGGACCACCCTTGAGTGCCGACGTGACGGCGGCTTCCGGTCCCGCCTACATCGCAGCGACGTTCGACGCTTCGCAGGCCGTCTTGTGCTCTTTCGCGTCGCAGCACGCCCGCGAGGAAATGAGGCCCACGAGGCTGGGAGGGACGACGGGGGGTCTCTCCAAGTCGGGTCTCGTCCGACACGAACGGCCGAGGGGCTTGCCGGGGCACACGCTCGCGGTACATCCGCGAGCCGCGCCGGCTGCGGACCACTTCTGGAGTGTCGGTGTGCCGTGATTGGCACGAGTGCCACAAGAGCGGATCACGTCCGCGTCGCCCTGCTACAGAGCCGTTCGCAGGCGTTCCAGCGAACCGGTGAGGTGTTCGCGCATCGCCTCTTCGGCCGCCTGCGGGTCGCGCTGTCGCACAGCGTCGGCGATGGCCGCGTGTTCCTTCATCGCGTTGATCGGTGTACCGCCGTGCGTCCAAAGCCGGTATGTGTGTACATGGGCGTGCAGGCGGTCGATCGACTCGTGGAGCGTCCGGTTACCCGACGCCCGCGCGATATGGCTGTGGAAGCGCGCGTCCTCGGAAACGAAGGCGCGGTAGTCCTCGTACGGTGAACCGGAGGCGGGTACGGCCCTGAGTGCGGGATCATTCGCTTCCAGTTCGTCGACCTGCGATTGCGTCGCCCACTCGGCCGCCAGACGAGCGGCTGCCGGCTCGAGCAGCAGCCGGACGGCGAAAAGTTCCTCCAGCGACCGGCCGTCGAGCGGGGCGGCCACTGCGTATCCGATCTGTGCGCGCTTGTTGACGAGACCTTCGGCTTCCAGCCGGACGAGGCTTTCTCGAACCGGAGTGCGGGAGACGCCGAGCTCGGTCGCCAGCGCATCAGTCGTCAGCCGTGTTCCGGCGGCGAGTGCGCTGTCCATCACCATCGCCCTGAGCGCCTCGTAAACCTCGTCCGCAAGTGCCTTGCGGGTGAGTCTCGGCATGGCGGGACGTGGCGAGGAGCCGCCCTCCGGCAAATCCCGCAGCGTCGTCACGTCTACCACGGCTGACCCCCCTTGAGATCAAGTCACCTAGCAGCTGGACATCGTATCCTGGACATTGGATCCAACCGATGTCAAGATCTGGCGGACGCAGTCCAGCCAGGAGAGCACCGTTGTCCCGGACGGGTAGTCGGGGAGATGGACATGAACGCCCTCTGCCCGATGCGGACGATCAAGTTCTGGACCGCATGATGCTGGGAAAGCGCTGTGCCGCAATGAGAAAGGGCATTCCGCGATGGACGAGCACGCCTCCGGCATATCGGAGTTCGGCCAGGCGCGCTGGCCTTCGCCACCGATCGTCGCCGCGAGCTGGGGGACCTATCGGCTCGTCTACCGCGTCGGTCTGCCGATCGTGGCGGGCGGCACCGTGCGCATCCAGCTGCCCGACAGCTGGCACGCCTGGCGCCGCAACGGCGCCAAGGGGGTTCAGTCGCATGAGCCCGTGGCTGACAACTACGTCACCGCGCGGGTTCTGGCCGGCCACGCCCGCATCGAGTGTGAGGTCGAGGGCGGCACGTCCGAAGAAGTCGTCAAGAGCAACCGGACCGGCATCGACGGCCGCGAGGGACGCTATGTCTACGTCACCCGGGTCACCATCGTCGACGGTGGTCTCGGCACCGGTGACGAGATCGAGGTGCTGTTCGGTGACACCACACACGGCAGTCGGGGCTTCGCAGCAGGGTTGCATCCTGAAGGCGCGGAACAGATCGTGGTCGCCGTGCGCCCTGTCCCTGGCGGGCCGGAGCACCTCCTGCCAGCGGCGCAGTCCCCGGTGGTGCAAGTACGACCCGGCGAGGTTGCCGAACTGCTGGCCTACGCACCGTCGAGCCTCGCCGTCGGCGAGCGGGCGCTTGTGCGGATCGTCGCGGTGGATGCAGAAGGCAACCGGGTCGACCTCGCCGACATCAGGGCATCGCTGTCGGTACGTGACGGTGATGCCGAGGTGGGTGTGATCCGCGAAACGGTTCTGCCGGGAGCGTTCGAGGCGACCGTCGTAGCACGGTCCACAGGTGTGCTGAGGCTTGCCGTGTCCGCTACCGGCTTGCCCGAAGTCCTGGTGAACCCGTCCTGGGTCACTGAGGATCAACCGGAGAACCGGGTGTTTTGGGGTGACCTGCATTCCCACGCGGACCACAGTTTCGACGGCGTCGGCCGTTTCCCGTACGAGTACGCGCGCGAGGTCGCCTGTCTGGACTTCTACGCGCTGACCGAACACTGCGAGCGGTGGGATGAAGGCGACTGGCAGCACTTGTGCGACCAGGTCACGAAGTTCCACGACCCCGGAAGCTTCGTCACTTTCCTCGCCTACGAAGCGACGTTCCACGAACCGTGGGGCCACCACAACGTCTACTTCCGTGAGCCTGAGGACGCGGTCGTCGTGGGAGCGCACACCGGGACCGTCCTGGACCTGTGGGAGGCGCTGCGCGGCAGACGGGCGCTCACCGTGCCACACCACACCGGAGTCGCGTTCTCGCCCAAGTGCGCCGGGAACATCCCTGGAAGCACCTCACCCGCGGTCGACTGGCAGTATCACGATCCGGAGTTCCGCCGCGCGGTCGAGATCTATTCCGGACATGGGCAGTCGGAGTTCTACGACCCTGAATTCGACCTGTCCTACGAGAACTCCGACTTCTCGACCAACACCTCACGCCGCGGCCCGCACTATGCCAGGGACGCGTGGGAGCGGGGACACGAACTCGGCGTGATCGGCTCGTCGGACAATCACCGTGCCCAGCCCGGCCGGGGCGAACTCGGGCTGGCAGCCGTGATCGCACCGGAGCTCGAACGCGGGGCGATCTTCGACGCGCTGCACGACCGCAGCACCTATGCCACGACCGGAGCCCGCATCCTTCTCGACTTCAGGGTGAACTCGATTCGCATGGGTGGGAGCGTGTGCCCAGGGGGCGCGGTCGATTGTTCAATCCGCGTGTCCGGTACTGACGTCCTGGAGTCCGTAGAGATCATTTCTGGCACCGCGGGTGCTGCGGGCTCGACCGCCGTCGTGGCTTCGTGGGAGCCGGAGGGTATGGACGTCGACGTGACCTGGCACGAACAGGCTCCGATCAACGGGAAGGCCCGCTTCTACTATGTTCGCGTCCGCCAGCGGACACCGTATCGCGGGCGCAAACCCACCGCGTGGAGCAGTCCGATCTGGTGCCTGCCCGAGTAGCCTCGGGGGGGACTTGTGACAGCACAAGTGAATCGGACGTTCGTTGGCGAGGTGGCACGCTTTCCTGACGGACGCGACCGCGGTGGGCGGTGATCGGGTTCAGTGCGGCGGCGACCGTGGAAAGCGTGGATGTGCTGGGCCAGGCATCTTAGTGGCGGGCCTGAGAGCGGTCGAGCCGGCCACGCGCCGCTGCCCGGCGCTTGACGCTGATCCGCAGTGCTGCTGGAGCTCGGCTGCTTGGATCGATCTTGCCACCGGCCTGTCGCTCGTGGGCTCGCTGTACACCGACGATCAGCGGGGTGATCCAGTTCCATTGCGAAGAGAGCAGTCGCGGACTTCGGGATAGAGCTGGGACGCCTCAGCCGGTTGCCGGCAGTGCAGTCGCGAGGACCATCGCAGCGCGATGGTGTCGCTTGCGATTCCTGGACGCCAATGTCTCCTTGCCAACAGGGCGAGTGCGACGCGCAGGCAGGTGAGCGGGTGCGCTCGTCGGGGGCCGAGAACATCGGGTCGGTTCGTCACCCACCCTGAACACCCCTCGGGATCAGTGTCGGTCCACCGCTCGCCAGACGACGAGGGCCCGCTGTTTCGGTGGAAACGTGGGACCAGAAACGCCAGTGATCGACCCGGTCGATATGCGTGGTGGCGACGCGCACCACGGCCAGCGCGTCGTGGAGGGCCCGACCAACACCACCGGAACGTCGGCGACCTGCTCAAGCCACGCGGACGCCGATGTCGGCGGCGCATGTTGCCCTGCGGCGTCGTCGCAGCGCTCGCGATGAGAAGACCGCACGTCCTTCGTCATCCGCTTCTCGGCGCCGGCAGGCGCGCGTCGAGCGGCTCGGCCCGCCGGAAAGCGGAAAGCGCGGCACCATCGGAGCCAGGTTGCAAGAGAGCTCTGACCCACGTCACCACGACAGAGGGTGGAGGTGTCACCTCGCCGTCGAGCCGCGCGACGACGACGAGGTCACCGCTGCGTGCGTTCTCGATGGCCGCAGCCCACCCGTTTCTCTCGTCCCAGAGCAACGCGACGTCGTCGTGCGGGAAGTCGCGCAGCTGGCCTTCGAGGGCGACGTACGCGTTGGACAGGTGGTCCGCCGCCACGAACGAACTCTCGCCGCGCAGCCCCAGCCCAGTGCTCACGGCGTGGACATAGTCGCGCAGCACGCGCGCCGCCGTGTCGTCGAAGTCGAGTTCAAAGTCGAGTTCCATGCGCCACTACCCCGGTTCGGTTCCCATCGGACGTCACGACGCCAGCTGCTTGACGCGCACACCTGGCACCCCGGAGCACCCGCAACGAAACCTCGGTCGTTCGATTCAGGAACATCTGTCCGAAAACGGATGTCCGACGTGAGGCATCTGCTGGACAGCGCCGAGTGAACGGTTTGGGCAGCTGGCCGATCAGGCCGACGAACTGAAGGAGCGAGGCCGGCCAGCCGTGTCCAGGACCGGCGGCATCGCGTCCGCTCGGGTGAGCGGACGTGGGGATGGTCGAAGTGTTCCGGGGCGAGATCGGCGAGTCTCTCGGTACTCCGGGCTGGTCTTCCTGAACGACGTGGAGGAGGCGTCTTTGACGCGCATGCCGTGGGGACGCTCGGCGAATGCGGTCCGCTACCGACGGCAGGTGTGAGCGATCGGATCAGCCTCCCTCGGTGTGGGGCACAGCTTCGCGGGATTGTGACGCGTCGGTCCTGCGGGCGGGGCAGTGCGAGTCAGCTCGTCGCGTGCGCTCCTTGCCGGTGAACTGCCTCGAGCCACGTCCACGGCCACGGCCACGAGTCATGCTCCATTCACGACATCAGCCCGTTCAGGTGGACGGCGGCCAGTGCCCAGAGGGCACCACGTCCTCGGCGCCTTGCGATACCCACTGGTGTTGTCCTCGTTCGCCGGATACGGATCGTTCATGCGGCGTGGGTCGTGCGTGTTTCGGCGGGGGAGCGGTGACCGCTGATCGAATCTAGACGGTCGAGTGCCGGCTGCCGACTCGACGCGGTGGGCGACGAAGCGTACGCGCGTTGCCGGAACCACTAGACGGTGCTGTCGGGGATCGACGAAGCCAGATCAGCGCACGCGGACACCCGTTCGCGGCGGCCATCACGATGTCATGTCCGCTACGACAGGCCGGGTCTGGCGGCGAAGGCAACCCGTCGCAACTGCGATCACGGCTTCGGGATCGCTGCCAGCTCGATGAGCTTCTCCATCGACGACCTGGCACTCGCGTCGTCACGTGAGCGGAGCGCGCCGAGCAGGTCCAGGTGCATGTTGATCACGTGGTGGGCGTCTTCGAACTCGTCGGTGTCCTTGATGAGCAATGCCAGCTCGGTGAGCACCTCGTGTTGGTACTTCGCCAGCACCGAGCTTCGAGCGGCGTGCCCCATCGCGTAGTGGAAACGGAGATCGGCGTTCGTCCAACCGGCGATGTCGTTGCGCAGGCGAGCCGCGCGCATCTCGTTGAGGCAGGTCTCCATGACCTCGAAATCCGCGGTTGTGGCGTTCGCCGCCGCGAGAGCGGCGAGCGGTATCTCGATGGCTCGGCGCGCGTCCACCAGTTCCGCATGGGCGTGTGCCCTCCACTGCGGCGACCGACGTGAGATCAATTCCAGCAGCGCCGGCGGTATGTCGTCGCGCAGCACACGAGTACCCCCCTGATTGCCCCGGACGGATTTCACGAGGCCGTGGCCTTCCAGCAGCTTGACGGCCGCGCTGATGGTGCCCAGGGACACGCCGAAGGTGTTGGCGAGCTCGCGAGCCGACGGCAGGAGATCACCCTTCCGATACGCCCCTGACCGGATGGCGAGCACCAGCTGGCCGATGACCGCGATCTCGGCGCCGGCCGTGTGTGCGGCAACGGGCTGGAAACGGAAGTCGAGTCTGGTTGTCGTCATGGCGTTCCGGGTCACCAGCGGCGCTGCGAGGGGAACGCACCTCGGATCGGCATGGACCTGAGGCTAGACGGTTGGCAAGGAGAGGAGCTAGCCTGGCGTCTAAGTTCACTCGGCTGAACAATGGAGATGGTCATGTCCTCCAAAGCAGTCATCCTCGGTGGTACGGGGCAGATCGGCACGGCAATCGCGAAGCGCTTGCTGGCCGACGGGTGGGACGTCACGGTCTCGCATCGGGGCAACAGGGTGGTCGCCGGTGAAGGCGCGGCGAAGGTCGTCCGAGCGGATCGCCACGAACCACTCGGTGTGGCGGACGCGGTCGGCGGCGGGGCCGACCTGGTCGTCGATGTCATCGGTTACACCCGACGCGATGCCGAGGCGCTGCTGAGCGTGTGTGGCGACGTCGGTTCGGTCGTCGCGATGTCCACCGCCGCTGTCTACGTGGACGCCGACGGCAGAGAGTTCAACGGTTTTGTGGCGGAGGAGGACTTTCCGCGTTACCCGGAATTGATCGGGGAAGAGCAGCCGACCGTACAGCCGGGCGAGGACGGCTACACCGCAGGCAAGATCGCTTACGAACAGACGTTGCTCGACTCCGCGCCGTGCCCAACGACGGTGTTCCGGCTTGGCGCCGTTTCCGGCCCGCACAGCGATCACGCCCGGGAGTGGTTCTACGTCAAGAGATTGCTGGACGGACGACGGACATTCGGCCATCACCGCGGTGGTGCTTCGGTGTTCCACACGACGTCGGTGGACAACTTGGCCGAACTCGTGTGCGTGGCGCGCCGGGCTTCGGCCGGGGGCATCCTGAACTGCGCCGACCCGACGGCGCACACCGAGAAGGAAATCGCCGCGGCCGTTGCCGACGCGATGGACGTCGAGATCCTCCAGGTGGATGTGCGCGACGACGGCGCCAGTCAGCCGTGCCGGTCGCCGTGGCTGATACCCGGCCGGCTGGCGCTCGACATGCGCCGCGCGGAGTCACTGGGCTACCGGCCGGTGTCGAGCTACGGGGACGCCGTCCGGTCGGTTGTCGACTGGTTGGTCGGCACCGTGAAGCCAGATCGATGGCAGGACGTGCTTTCTGTGCTCGCGAGTTACCCGTTCCCGCTCTTCGACTACGAGGCCGAGGACGAGTTGCTCGCGAAGGCAGGTGTTTGAACATCCATTCGATCAGGGGGATCACGATCGCGTTGCGCGAAGAACGGCAGAAGGAGCGACGACGACATGGAAATCAATGCACGAGATGGGAAGCCGCCAGAACGTGGTTTCCACCCGAACCCGTCCCAACCTGATCAGGTGAGGAAGCAGGATCACGGTACCAGTGGCGCAGAACGGTTGATGGTGACGCTGCTCTGCGCGGCGATAGCGATTTTCTCGATCATGGAGTCGAGCTTGGTGCCTGCGATCCCGACGCTTCAGGAGGCTGTCGGCGCCTCCACCTCGGAAATCTCTTGGGTTCTCACGGGTCTCCTCCTTTCCGGCGCGGTGACTCTCGCGGTCGTGGGCAGGCTCGGCGACATCTACGGCGCCCGACCGGTGCTGATCACCGTTCTGGGGCTGTTGTGCGCCGGATTGGCGATCGCTCCGTTCGCACATTCGATCCTCGTATTGGCCATCGCCGTCGTTCTGCAAGGAATCGGCATCGGCATCTTCCCGTTGGCCGTCGCGCTGGTACGCCACAGCCTTCCCGACCATCGGGTCGGTACCGTCATCGGCTTGATGATTGGTTTGGGCGCCACGGGTAACGGCGCCGGTCTGCTGGTTTCCGGAACCATCGTGGGCAACCTCGGCTGGCAGTGGCTGTTCGGTCTGCCTCTGGTCGTCCTCCTCTTTATCACGGCGTTGTGCTGGCTGCTTCCCACCACCGCGCTCCAGCGCTCAGTGCGGGTGGACTGGACAGGGGCGGTTCTCCTCGGCCTCGGCCTGGTGTGCCTTCTCCTCTCGCTGACTTTCGTGTCTTCCCAGGGTTGGCTGTCCGTCGCCGTTCTCGGCCTGGGTTGCGCAGGACTGGTGATCATTCTCTGCTGGGCATTCGTCGAATTGCGCCTGCCCCAGCCACTGGTGGACCTCCGATCGATTCGCAGGCCTGCCGTCCTGACGGCGTACGGGGCCGCTGCCATCATCGGATTCGCCACGTTCAGCGGGATCGTGCTGATCCCGATCATCATGGCGCTGCCGACCGAAACCGGATTCGGCCTGGCTGCGTCGATCACCGCGGTCGGACTGGCGATGCTGCCGTTCGGCATCGCCGCACTGCTCGCGTCGTCCGTCGCGTCCCGTTTGGACCGTCGCTTCGGCCGGTGGACCGCTACCGTCAGCGGGCTCGGTGCCCTCGCCGGCGGCTTGCTGTTCCTGGCGGTCGCTCACCACGCCTACTGGCACATCGTGGTGGCGACGGCGGTGGTGGGCGCCGGGACCGGTCTCGGTGTCACCGGCACCACGACCAATGTGGTGTCGATGGTCGGTTCGCACGAGACGGGTACGGCGACCGCGCTGGCGCTGATCACTCGCAACATCGGTGGATCGGTCGGAGCGCAGGTGGGCGCAACCGTGCTCGCCAGCTTCGCCGACCCGGCCACGTCACTGCCGACGGACGGAGGAGTGAGCGTTGCATTCGTCGTGGCCGCTGCGGCAGCGGTGCTCGGAATGGCCTTCTGCCTCGCAGTTGGACGGCGCTGCATCGCGGAAACCGCGTGACGTCCACCCAGAGCTTCCGACACCCCTGTCGCCGCGGACGAGGAGTAGGCCGTGAGGATCACTGACGTAGACGTGCTCACCGTGGAGACCGCCGGTGCCTGGCATGCGGTGGACCGTCCTGACAGCACACAACGCGCCGCGATCGTCCGCATCGCCAGTGACAACGGTCTGGTCGGTTACGGCCAAGCCGAGGGCGCAGCGGAGGTGATGCGCGCGGTGGTGGATGCTCCAGCCGAGCATGAACTGTCGTCAGGGCTTCGTGTCGCGCTCCTGGGACAAAACCCTCTGCACCTCACCTGGTTGTGGCGGCGGATGTACCACAAGAGCCTCTACTTCGGACGCCACGGCGCGGCTGTGCTGGCCATGAGCGGCGTCGACCTCGCCCTGCACGACCTGGTGGGCAAGGCACTGGGGGTTCCCGTGTACCAGCTGTTGGGCGGCAGGTGCCACAACGCGGTGTCCGCCTACGCCAGCGTGCTCATGCCGGATACCCCGGACGAAGTGGCGGCGCTGGTCGATGATGTGGTCCGCGCAGGCTTCGTCGGCGTGAAGCTCGGATGGGGCCCGCTCGGCGACGACCCGCGCAACGACGTTCGGCTGGTCGAGGCGGCACGTGATGCCGCGGGCGCCGACGTGCGCCTGATGATCGATGTCGGATTTCGATGGGAAACGGCGCGACGAGCTTGTGACATGACGGAGCGCTTGGCCAAGTACGACCTCACGTGGGTCGAGGAGCCGTTGCACCCGGACGACCGTGCCGGGTATCGGCGACTGTGCGCCAGCTCCGCGGTCGCCATCGCCGCCGGGGAGGAGTCGACCGCCGTGGCGGAGTTCCTCGACCTGGCACGTGACGGCGTCGACGTGTTGCAGCCGGATGTGATGAGGTGCGGAGGCTTGACCGCCGCTCGCACCATCGCCGCACTCGCGGAGATCAACGGCGTCCGCGTTGTTCCGCACTGCTGGAACACCGGACTGGGACGCGCCGCCACCGTCCATCTGCTCGCCAGTCTGCACGAACCTGCGTTGCTCGAATACTGCCTGGAGGAGACAGAGGTGAGCACCGCGCTGACAGGTGTGCCCGACATCGGCTCCGCGGGAACGGTTCGCGTGCGGGACGAGCCTGGGCTCGGTGTCCTCGTGGACGAGGAGAAGTTGCTGGAGCTGGCGACGACCGGCATCGGAAGAGGTGAGGCATGAGCGATCCCACGCCGTCCAAGGACAAGTTGAGCAACATCGAGACCCTGCAAACGCTAGGCAGGTCCTATCCGTTGCCGGGTCGCCGGTTCGCACTGCCAGGAGACGTGGGGCAAGAACCCGCGGGAAGGCAGCGCACGCCCCGGCACATCCGCTTGGAGCTGGTGCCCGACTTCGTGGCCATGAAGGTCGAGGCCGCCGTGACGTACCACGAACCAGGCGACTCGGACGAACTCGTGCTCGACGCCGACGGCCTGACGATCACCTCGGTGCACCTGGATGGCGCCCAGTGGCGCCACGAACATGACGGGACGATCCTCCGGGTGCCTCTCCCGGGGCGTCCGTCGACCGTGCGGATTCACTACATCGTGCATTCGTCGGCCGGGCTGCACTGGAGCACTCTTCAGGGTGTGGACACGCCCTACCTGTACACGCAGGGGCAACCGGAAGGTGCGCGAACGTGGTTCCCGTGCAGGGACGACCTGGCGGAGAGGGTGACGACCGACGTCATCGTCACGGTGCCTCGTGGAATGCACGCAGTCGCAGCCGGCCAACTCGTCAGTTCCGCGGCGGATGGCGACAGCGTGCGGTTCCACTGGCGAGAGAACTGGCCCCATCCGCCCTACCTCGTGTCCTTGGCTGCCGGCGCGTTCGCGGTGCAGAACGTCGATTCTCGTGGGCGCGTCAGAACGCCGCTCTACGCGCCACATGGTCTGGCCGACGCTGCTCAGGTCGCCTTCGCCAGGACGACATTGATCATGGCTTTCCTGGAACGCAGGACCGGCGTGTCGTACCCTTTCAAGAAATACGCCCAAGTGGTGGTCCCCGACCACGTCGGCGGGGCGATGGAGAACCTCACTGCGAGCCATTTCAGTCATCGCGTCGTGCCGGACGCGACAGCCCGCGCCGATCGTGTGGACATTGACTACGCCGTCGTCCACGAGATGGCGCACCACTGGTTCGGCAACAGCTGGACGGTCGCGGACTGGTCCGAAATCTGGCTTCAGGAATCTTTCTGCAAATTTCTCGAAATAGTCTACTACGAGGACACGCGCGGCAGCGAGGAGGCTGAGTACTACTTCGACGCTCAGGCTCACACCTACTACGACGAGGCGGCACGGTATCGGCGACCGCTGCGGGAAGAACAGTGGTCGTCCCCGCAGGACATCTTCGACCGGCACAGCTACGTCAAGGGAGCACTGCTGTTGCATCACGTGCGCGGCGTGCTGGGCGAAGAGGATTTCTGGGCCGGCGTCCGGCGATTCACAGAGCAGTCTGTCGGACGCCAGGTGAACACTGGCGATTTCGTCAGGGCGTTCCGCGTTGCGACAGGCAAGGACATCCAGGGCTTTCTCGACGAGCTAGGGCGTGCCGGCCACCCCGACATCGTCGTGCGGTGGGAGTGGAACGAGGTCGAGGGCGCAATCACGCTGCGGCTCGAACAAAGGCAGTCCGAACAGCCGTTTCGGCTTCGTGCCGAAGTGGCTGTGCACAATGAGGGCCGTGTCGAAACGCACGCAATCGACATGTACGGTCGTGAGCAGTTGGTCAGCATCCCGTGCGGCACACCACCGGATCTCGTCGTGTTCGACCCTCGTCGGCTGTTGATCGCTGAGGTCGAGTGCCGACGGAACATCGACGAGCTGCGGTTCCAGTTGACCCACGACCCGTCGGTTCGCAACCGCATCCAGGCCGCCTCGGCGCTTGCCGATCACGGTGGTGAAGACGCTGAACGGCTTCTCGTCACGACATTGCGCAGTTACGACTTCTGGGCTGTGCGGGCCGCCTGTGCCTCTGCACTGGCCGAGTTGAAGACGGATGAAGGACTTGCCGTGCTGCGCGAGCACATCGCCGCGGCCGACACGCCACCTCGACTTCGCGCCGCCGCGGTCAGGGCTCTCTCGTCGTGGTCCCCGCTGGACGAAGTTCGGCAGGAGCTTCTCGAACTCGCCGAGGACAGCAGTGGCGTCGTGTGCACCGCGGCGATCGAAGCTCTGGCCGAGTTTCCCGGACCAGAGGTGAGAAAAGCGCTGGCAGCCGCACTCCGCCGCGACTCGTACGGCGAAACGGTCCGTACCGCCGCGCTGAACGCTCTCGCGGTGCACGAATGCGACGGCAGCATCGGCGACGCCGCGTTGCTCAGGGAATGGGCACTGGAGGGTTCCCCGCCGGCCGCGCGGGAGGCAGCAGTAGCCGCGTTGAGCGGTCAGCGACCGGTCTCGGAGGAAAACCGAAGCCTGCTCGCAACGCTGACCACCGACCCTTCTGCCTACATACAGCTGAGAGCCGTGGAGGGGCTCGTCCGGGCCGGCGGGCGGCAAGCGCTCGGACACCTGCTCAGATGTGAGCGTGAGGTTCCCATGTTGAGCGGTGTCCGCCGGGTGTGCCGCGAGGGGATCGAGATTCTCACCGCGGCAATCGGCGACTGAGGAGGACCGACATGAACGACGAGGCACTGCTGGAACTCCTCCAGCGCTGCATCACCACACATTCGCCGAGCGGCCGGGAGAAGGAACTCTCCGATCTCGTCCGGCAGGAACTCGACGCGTTCGGCATCCCCCACACCACCGACGCGGCGGGCAACGTGATCGCGCGCTTCCCGCGGCAAGCTGATGAGTCGTCGCGGGAGGACGCTGCTGGAGGAGCGGTTCTCTGCGTCGCTCACATGGACGAGATCGGCATGGTGGTGAAAACCGTCGGGGAGGACGGCAGGCTGGTCGTCAACGAACTCGGCACCGCCTTTCCGTGGAAGTACGGCGAAGGCCCGGTGGACGTCCTCGGCGACAGAGAAGTGGTCACCGGTGTCTTCTCCTGCGGTTCCGCTCATGTCGGCACGGTGGCGACCGCACTGGGGGGCGCCGCGGTCCCCAGCGACTGGACGGCCTGGTGGGTCGAGACCAAGCAAAGCGCGGAGAGCTTGCGATCGGCGGGTGTCCGTCCGGGCAGCAAGGTGGTGCCAGGGCGCGCTCGCAAGATGATCACCTGGATCGGCGACGACCACATCAGCGGGTTCGCACTGGACGACAAGGCCGGTGTCGCGGTTCTGCTGGCCATCGCGTTGCGACTCCGCGACGAACCACCGGCGAACGACACGGTTCTCGCTTTCACGTGCAACGAGGAGACAGGCGCCGCAGGAGCCGCGTGGCTCGCGGCTGAATTGCGGCCGCGCACGATGATCGCGCTGGAGGTCGCTCCGAACGCACCGGAATACGGCGTCGTGAACGACGGCCGACCGGTCCTTTTCGTGCGCGACTGGCTGGGCCCGTATTCAGAGGACGTCGTGGCAGAGCTTCAGCACAGCGCGGCTGCGATCGAAGTCGACCCCCAGTACTGGGCCGGATGGGTCGCAGCAACCGATTCGTCCGTCAGCACGCGGGCGGGACACGCCGCCCGTTCCGCTGTGGTGGCGTTCCCCACGGACAACACCCACGGCTGGGAGATCACGTCCTGGGCGTCGTTGTGCAACGTGCGCGACCTTCTGGTGCACTACCTCACCTCTGCGGCCAGCTCACACGGAGACTGAACATGCGCGCGCGTGAACTCGGATTGGATCTGAAGGGTGAGCCAGGACCTCACAACGACGTGACGGATGTCTGGGGAGTAGAGGTCGGATATACGACCCTCATCTCGGGCTCGGGCCGGCACGTGGTGGGAGAAGGACCCGTGCGCACCGGAGTGACGGCCATCCATCCGCGCGGAGCTCAAGGTGCACCGAAGGCGGTGTTTGCGGCCGTGCACTCCCTCAACGGCAACGGTGAGCTGACGGGTGGGCATTGGATCGCGGAACACGGCCACTTCCGGGGCCCGATCGTGTTGACGAACAGCAATGCGGTCGGCGTTGCCCGTGACACCGCGGTCGATTGGCTGACACGCCGGTTCCCCGGCGCCGCGTTCGGCTGGATGCCGGTGGTGGGTGAAACCTGGGACGGATGGCTCTCCGACATCGACGGCCACCACGTGCGGCCCGAGCACGTCCGCGCCGCGTTGGAGTCGGCAACGCGCGGTCCCATCGAGCAGGGCAGTGTGGGCGGAGGCACGGGCATGATCACCTACGAGTTCAAGAGCGGCAACGGCAGCTCGTCACGTGTGGTCGACATGTCTGAAGGGCGTTATGTCATCGGCGTGTTCCTCCAAGCCAACTTTGGCGCACGGGATCTGTTGATGGTGAACGGGATACCTGTCGGCGAGTCGCTTTCGCAGGACCGGATGTTCTCCGCCGACCACGGCTCGTGCATCGGTGTGGTGCTCACCGACGCTCCTCTGCTGCCCACGCAGCTCGGTCGCCTGGCGCGCCGCGTCGCGCTCGGCCTCGCCAGGACCGGGTTCGTCTCCGGTGCGGAGAGCGGTGACATCTTCCTCGCCGCGTCGGTCGCCAACGACGGCAATGTGGACACGCCTGGCCGTACGTCGGTGGAGTGCCTGGCTGATGACGAGATGGACCCGCTCCTCAGGGCCACGGCCTTCGCGTCCGAGGAAGCGGTGCTGGACTCCTTGCTCGCCGCCGTCCCCATGACGGGGATCGACGACCGGACTGCTCCGGCGCTCGAGCCGCGGGAGCTGCTCGGAGTGCTGGCCGCGGAGCACAGGGAACGTGCCCGACGCATGGACCGGACCTGGCGGATGCACATGACCGGCGTTCAGGACTCAGCGTCCAGCAGCTGATTTCACGGGGCCGCGCCTGTGCTGCTGCTGAACCGAGGGGCGGCCGCCGCCGGCGGTGATACGAGTTGCATGCCGTGCGCACAGCCGGTCACCCGTCAGCGAAGTCTGGGCGGCCTGGGTGAACTGCTGGGCACGATGGTCTGGCCTTCACGGGTGTCCCGGCCGGCGTGTCCCTGCCACGTGCGGAGTCGTGGTCGCCGCCGTCCGGTAGAGCCAGATCCTCACTGCATGTGTCGGCTGGCTGCGTGACGTTTCCGTTGACGCACGCCGAGCTGACCACAGTGGAGGGATGTCGAACACCGCTCGGTCACGTATCGGGCAACCGGAGCGGTGGGATGGTGGTGCCGTCAGACGTCCACGCCGATGTCCGCGAAGAGTTGTGCGCGCACGTCCGGCCGCAGTGTCGCCGTGATCGCACCCAGCACGATCAAGGCCTCGCCCTGCGGGACTGACGCCATCGCTCCTCTGACGATCATCGCCCGCGTCGCGGGAGGAAGAGCGGGCAGCATGTGCTGGGCATCGGCGATCAGCTGCTCCGGCGAACGGCTCTCCCGAAACGCCGCGAACACCGCCGACAGGTCCTCATCGGTGTAATGCCGCCACAGCACCGGCATCGCCACCGTCTCCTCAGCGTGCAAGTGAGCCAGATAGGCGCTGATCAGATCGTTCAACGCCAGGTACAGGGCGTGCTGAGCCTCCGGCAGATCATCGCGCGTCGTCGCGACGAGCGCCCTGACGCGCTCGTCCAGCGCGTCGAGCGCCGCGTCCAGACGTTCGTGCTCGGCATCCAGCGCTACCGCCGGCTCGGCTGCCCGCTCCCGCAGCAGCGGATGGATGAACTCGTCCTCGATCTCGGCGTGCTCGCGCAGTTCCCGCGTCATCGCCAGGCAACGCTCGGCCAGACGCTCCAGTGCCTGCGGCTGCCAGGCGTCCGCGGCACCGAGCTCGACTGCGAGGCGGAACAGACGTTCTCGCTGTCCCATGTGGACGTTGCGGTACAGGTCGACTCTGGGCATTGTTCGTTTCCCAACAGAAGAGGTAGACTGACAACAGATTGTCATAAGTGCAACATGTTGTCAATTGGAGGGCCATGACCGACCAGATCGCGCTCCTGGTGGCCGACGTGTTCGAGGCAGCCGGAGCCCTACGGCGACACGGCGAACGCACCGCCCAGGCTGCGGGACTCACGCAGGCCCGCTGGCAACTGCTGAGCGTCGCGTCGGATGAACCGGTCACGGTTCCTCAGGCAGCGCGGCGGCTCGGCGTCAGCAGGCAGAACGTCCAGCGCGTCACCAACGACCTCATCGCATCCGGACACCTCCGGCAGCTGCCCAATCCCGGCCACCGCGCGTCTCCGCTGCTCACCCTCGCAGAGGAAGGCCGCAGGGCGCTCGACGACGTCACGTCGAAGGCGACCGCGGTCCACCGCACGATGTTCGTCTCGCTCTCTGAGAAGGAGGTACGCTCAGCCCGCGCAGTGATCCGCAAGTTGCTGGCCGAACTGCGCGACGACGAACACGACTGAGTCACCGTCCCCCGGCCATCAACGGGAGACACCCCGAGGCTGCTCCTGTGGAACCACGCTGGACGTGGCGAGTCCGCCGAAACGTACTCATGAGTGAGGAGACGCTGAAGATCCAGCACCGGGCCGAACCCGGCAGAGCGGTACGCAAGGCTGGGGTGTTGAGGTCCGGCACGACTTTGCCCTGGTTGGCTCGGCGATGACGATGACTGGGTGGCCAGGCTGTGCGTGAGGCCCTGGAGCGGCTTCAGCCAGACACCAGGGCTGGTGTGTCGGCGGCGCGAGCGACTGGTGCGGACTGCCGCTGTTCGAACCACTGTGGGTGGAGGAACTCAGGAGCCGGGACGACGTGCTCCGGCGCGCCCGCCGTCGCCCGAGGTATCGGGCCGGTGTAGGCCGCCACCAGAGCGGTCGTGGCGGATCGGGACGTGGTCGAGAAAGCTGCTGCAGATGGCGCGCGGTGCCCTTTCGGGGAGATCGCGGCCGGCAGCGCCGGCCGCAATGGCCGGGTTGCGCCACCATCATCGGGGTGCGGGCGCACCGGGATGACCGAATCGGATGGTTCCACCTCGGGCGTGCGCGACGACATTAGGGACTTCCCCTGGGGCGGCACGGCAATCAGATCAGTGAGGATGGGGACTGGTAGCGGTCGCACGTGGTGGAAGGAGTCGGCGATGATCCGTTCTGATGAGGATTGCACCGTGCTGTGGGCTGGCGAGTGCACCTGCCGATACTGCGCAGCCTTTCCCGGCAACGTTCAGGGCGAGTCAATCCCTCTTGCGCACATCGGGTTGAGCGGCCCCGCCGGCTGGCAGATCGACAGCGCGATCGCGGCTTGACCGCTCGCCGGCGACTCTGCCGCCGTACAGCACTGATGCACTGTTGACCAGTGCGAGGTGGCTGAAAGCCTGTGGAAAGTTCCCGCACATTCGACGTGACACCGCGTCGTACTCCTCGGCCAGCAGCCCCACGTCGTTGACGAGTGCGACGAGTCTGCCGAACGCGGCTTCTGCCTCCGCGCGCCGTCCGGCCATCGCCAACGCGTCGACGAACCAGAACGAGCACGCCAGGAAGCTACCCTCCGCGCCTGTCAGTCCATCGACGTCGCAGCGCCCCTCGCCGGTTTCGTACCTGTCGACGAGGTCACCGTGCTTGAGAGTCGACCCGATCGCTTCGAGGGTGCCGAGCATCCGAGGGTCGTCGCCAGGCAGGAAACCGACCGCGGGGATGAGCAACGTCGCGGCGTCGAGTTCTGTTCCGCCGTAGTACTGGGTGAACGAGTTGAGGTCGGCGTTCCATCCTCGGTCGAGGACCTCGTCGTGCACTGCGTCTCGCAGCTCGCGCCATCGGGTGACCGGGCCGGGCAGGCCGTGGTCTTCGACGGCACGCACAGCACGATCGAAGGCGACCCACACCATGATCCGTGAGTGTGTGAAGTGCCGGTCAGGACCACGTACCTCCCAGAGACCCTTGTCAGGCTTGGTCCAGATCTGCTCCAAGTGCCGCATCATGCCGCGCTGCACGGCCCAGGAGTCCATCGTTTCGCGGTGACCGCGTTCTCGTGCGAGGTGCAGGGCGTCCATCACTTCGCCGTAGACGTCCAGTTGGAGCTGCCGGTGTGCCGCGTTGCCGACGCGGACAGGCCGTGCGCCGTGATATCCCGGCAACCAGTCGACCTCCCATTCGACGAGGTGTCGTTCGCCTGAGATGCCGTACATGATCTGAAGGTTGGCGGGATCACCGGCCACGGCACGCACGAGCCATTCACGCCACGCCCGCGCTTCGTCGTAACAGCCGAAGTCGTCGAGAGCGAGCAAGGTCAGCGCCGCGTCGCGCAACCAGCAGTAGCGGTAGTCCCAGTTCCTCTCGCCGCCGAACGTCTCGGGCAGCGACGTCGTGGGCGCAGCCACGATTCCGCCGGTCGGTGCGTAGGTGAGTGCCTTCAAGGTGATCAAAGACCTCCGCACCTCCTCGCTGTGGGGTCCGCGGTAGCGAATCCGGTCTGACCACGTCGACCAGAACGTTTGACATCTCTGGGCTTCCGCTTCGGCGTCGACGGGCGCAGGTGGATCATCGGGCGAGGGCGAGTACTCCATCACCCACCGCAGGGTGTCACCCGCCTCTACCACGAACTGCGCCCGGTGGGCTCGCTCCTCGGCGGCGGGACACGGCAGCAGGTCGCCGTACAGCACGACCGCGGCCGGGCCGGCCACTGCGAGCATGTGCTCTCCGCCGTCATTTCGCGCACGACGCACCCACGGCACGGAGTCGCCGTAGGCGAATCGCAGCACCCAGTGCAACTCGACTTCGACCCGACCGGCAACGCCTTCGAGGATCCGGACGAGTCGGCTGTGCTCGGCGCCTCCGCCTTCTTGGGGCGGCATGGCGTCGACCAGACGCACAACGCCCTCGGCGAGGCGGAACTCCGTCTCCAGGACAAGTCCGCCTGGGCGGTAGCGCCGTTGGACCGAGATCACTTCACCGACTGGCCCGATGCGCCATCGGCCGTGCTCGGGCGTACCGAGCAACCGGGAAAAGCACGACGGCGAGTCGAACCGGGGCAGGCACCACCAGTCGACCGACCCGTCCCGTGAGACCAGGGCTGCCGTTCGCAGGTCGGACAGCAGTGCGTAGTCCTCGATACGGCCAGGCCCGATCCCTCGCATGGAACGAGACTACGACGCGAGCGGGCGTCCTGCTCGATTCGGCAACTTGCGGCGAGGTAGATCGCGATTGGGTCGCAACTGACCGATCGGCTGCCCTATGGGGCATGCGTGACGGGTCGGCGTACATGATCATGGGCTGGGTTCGGCGGTCACTGTCTGGGAGCGTTCGTGTTCAGCGCGTGCAACACGTTGGGGGGCCATCCGGCCTGGCGTGTGTCTGCAGTGACAGCCGTGGTGACCGTCGCAGCGAACCCTCCGCCATTTCGTCCGCTGAGGACTCGGCTGACCATCTGAGCCGGCGCGTCCGCGATCGCGGCGCCTGAGTCCTGATGTCCGGCACTGCCGTGCACGACGCGGCGGTCTGTTGACACGCGCGTGCGAGTCGATTCATCTGTCGATCAGGTTGGAGAAATTGTGTTGGGTCGTTCGGTCTCACGTACCGCTGCTCTCAACGGTGTGAGTGAGGCGGTGGCGAGAGTGTGGATACGCGTGCTCGCCCTGGAGTGGTGCAAGGCAGGGGGTGAGTTGGTTGCTCGGTGCGACGACGGTGTCGTCGCCGAGTTCCTCGACAGACAGGTTGACCGCACGCTGGTGGACAGGGTCGTGCGCGCGTTGCCGGCTGACGGCGGTGCTCACGTTCGCTCACGCGCGCTGGCCTGGCTTGGTGACGTGGCGCTGGTGCGAAGCGCGTGGCCGGACCGCCTGCAGGGCGAGAAGAAGGCGACTCCCGTCGGCAGGTTCGTGCTCACCGCCGAGGTCTTCGCCGAGGGCACACTGTTGTCCGCGCTGGCCAAGCGCAACGGAATCGACGAGGACGAGTTCCGGTCCTTTCTGGCTCGGTTGAGGGGTGGACTGCACTGGCCATGCCTGTCGGCGGATGCGTCGCCCAAACCCGTGAGCAGTGAGACGTCGCTTGCAGATGCCGCTCCCTGATCGGGCACTGCGAGCCGGGCTGATCGGGTCTCCGCTTGTGTTCACGATGATGCGTGAAGAGGAAGTACACGCGGTGATGGGATTGCCTACAGTCGGCCGAGGCTCGATGGAGGGCGGTGAACCGATGACGTTGTACGTCGTTGGCCATGGTGGCAGGGATGCGCGTGAGGGTGTGACGTTCGTGCCCGCGGGCATGACTGTGCACTTCTTCTCGCGCTTCGACGAGATGCTGCCCCAGGTGAACTCGGAGGCGGTGCTCGCGGGACACGTCCGCGGCTCAGCGGACGCCTACAGCCAACCGAGGGCGATCCCGAACTACGTTCTGACACCGCAGGAGATCGAGCTTCTCGTCGCGGATCTCACCGTGGTGGTGGACGAGACTCGCCTCGTGGCCGTCCCCGAGCGGTTGACGCTGTGCACGAACCGGGCGGGCTGTGCGGCGGCGGGCGTACACACGTGTGCTGGTCTCTTCGGTCGCATGCCCTTCGATTCCGAGGTTTTGCTCCTCGTGTGTCGGGGCCCCGTCCGGTTGCCGGGAATGAAGGGAGTGCTGCGGGGGAAGGCGAAGGTGACCAAAAAACTCCCCGGCGAGCAGAAGCCCGAGCACCGCGACCGGATGGGCCGATTGGCTCGGGAAGTCCTCGCCCTCGCCAAGAAGAACGACGACAGCGCGTCCGAGTACTTCGACGGGTTGACCACCAAGGACCGGGCCATGCTCGTCAGCGGCTTCACCGGTGTGCGCGACTGGACCCACGTGCGGTCGGCGAAGGAGTACCTGACCGAGCGTGGTGCGCTGGCGTACTACAGGTTCTACCTCAGTCAAGACCCGAAGTGGCAAAGCACCTTCGACCGCGACAAGGCGTTGCACGGTGCGGCGGTGGAGGCCCGCGACTACGCCGAGCGATTCGTCAACGCAACGCAGGAACAGCGGGAAGCAGCTCGTACGCAGATGTCCGACGCGGACCTGGAAAACCTGCGTTACATCGATGAGCGCGTACATGCGCTTCTGGGCTATCGAGTGGACAACAGCCATCTGCAACCCCAGGACATGGTCAAGCTCGCCTGGGCGCGGGCACGCGCCCGCAACGCCGACGTGGTGTCCGTGCTGGGAACCGACTGGGTGCGGTTCCACGCCGCAGGTGACTTGCTCGCCGTGGGAGACGGTCATGACACGGAGGTCCTGCAGGTGCTCGCCCAGGCGAATGACTACTTCCCGTTCGGTCTGGAACTCTCCGAGGGTGTCATGCGCTGCGTCAAGGGCCAGATCGAGGCTGCGTGGCGCGAAGACGGCCAGTCGTTCGGGCACGACGTCGTCGAGCAGGAGATTGCGTTGCTCGACGGCCCAACGGTCGCCTGGGTTCCGTGGCCGGACGGCCTGACGCGCTGAAAACCGGTGAACGGCCCAACGCTCTGGAGCTTGCACGTGGCCGCAACCGCCAGGTTTCGTGTGATGGTCTGGGGCGGTCGTGGGCGTCCAGGTGAAGCGCATCCCTGAGCCGTTGCCGTTCAGCTGGCCTCGGCGGTGAGCACCTCGATGCCCACGGCTCCGCGACCGGCTACCTCACCGCGGCGGTGAATTTGCCACCGTCGGCCCAAGGGCAATGGTGTTGTCAAGAGGTTTCGTCGCAACGGAGGCAATACGGCCGAGGTGAGCCGGTCGGGTGCACCGTGCCGACGAGATGACCCGTGTGGCGCAACGCTGAGACCCATTGCGACACGATCCGGAGTGGCTGCTGTGCGGCCTTGCGGTGATGGCGACCTTGTCGTGTGACGCGGCCTTCCTGTCTGGGCGACCGTTCCACGTGGTATCTGCGTTCTACGAGGCGTCCTGGCGACGCCAGGAGAACGCCGTCACGGACGAAAGTGCAAGAAGTGGTGCCTGTGCTGCCGCACTCGTACCCGTGGCCCGCCGCGAAGTGGATCTCCATGATGGATGCACCACAGGCTGATCGGGGAGGAGGCTTCGTGGATTCCGGCCAGCTCGCGGGTCGCCGTAGGTGGTGGTCACCGTTCCCACCGGATGGCACGGGGCGAAATCATGAGCTGTCACCTCAGCGAGCCGCGGTGCCGTGTGCGCGAAGAACTGCGCGATCGCCACCTGCCTCCTCGGACACAAAGGTGCTCTTCGCTCGGCGACCGGCCCACAAGGCAGGCGTCGGCGTCACTACCGTCGCTGAGGAGTCGACTGGATGAATCCGCTGGAGTTCTGCGCCATGCTGTGTGACAACACGGAACGGGCAGTGCGGACGATGCGTCAGGACGTGCGCGGAGCGTTGCGAACCGTGGACGAGCTGAGCAGCCGACGCCGATGGAGCCAGGACATGCGGGTCGGCTCCCGGCTCAGCGGGGCGATGGGCCGGATCGAGATGCTGCTCGACGACCTCGAGGCAGGATCGGTCACACTCGCTCAGTCATGCCTCGAACTGGCGGAGGAAAGGGATCCTGCCACGGTCGAACTGCTTCGGGTTGAACTCGAGTCGTTGCGGTACAAGGCGACGAAGGCGCTCAGAGCACTGTCGGAGGCGTTGCCTCGTTCGGTGGACGAGCTGAAACTGCCCGAGGTGGTCGCGGCCTCGGCGTTGAGCGCCGCAGGTTCCGCCGAGCGTTGCGAAATCGTACTCCACGGCACTTCGCTGATGGAGGCGATGCGTGACCTGTTGGTCGCGTGTGGACGAGCCGCGGCCCCGCTGCGGGAGATCGTGCGGCACACGACCAGCGAAGCGGGGAGTGACGTGCAGGTGGTGGAGTGCCTGACCGAGGTGGTGTCGCACGGGCTCGGCAGGGGAATGCAGTTCGTCCTCGGCACGGTCGACAACCGGTACTCGGCCGCACCACAACCGGAAAACCGATCAACGCCGCAGTTGGGCACCGTGCCCGCGCCTCGCGTTTCCGACCGGCTGGCACAGCGGGCGCTTCGCTGGTGGGGTGTCACGTACGAGGAGTGGCTGTCGGAAGAACGCGTCAGAGTGCGCCGCGTGAACAGGTTCGCGCTGTGGAACGGCCGTGGTGCGCCGGCGGACCTTTTCCTGTACGCGGTCGACGTCGCGCTGGGCGGACCGATCCTGATGGTGGGGGACACCGGGCATCATCCGCTGCTGGGCCGGCTGGCGCATCCCGTCGGAGTCCTGATCACCCGCCCGCGGACGAGATGGCCAAGTGCACACCGGGGCGATCGAGACACGTTGCTGGTGCACGACTGTCCTCCTCAGCTGCAAGACGGCGTGCGGCGGGAACTAGAACGCATCTCGCGCGGAAAAGTGCGCTTCGGATGATCACGTCAACGGGGTGCGGGTATTTCGTCGCATCCGCAGGATCGCGTGATCCAGTTGCGACAGGTGACGATCCTGATCGCCCTGCTACCGGGAGGTCGGTGTCGCGCCCGCCCACTGGTGCGTCCGCCGAGGAGGTCAAGGGTTGCCTCTTCCCACTTGGCGAAGCTGGTTGCCGATCGACTCTTTGCTGACGACTCAGCGGAAATCCTGTCCTGTCTGCCGGATGCTCGCTCGTGATCTTCACGTGGAAACGTGGGGTATCGCAGCCGCTGGAACGTACAGCTCTGGTCCCAGCTTTCCTCAGTAGCCGGGTCGCCACATGGCGTGGACTAGGGCATCCCCCTAGTGGCAGCGACGTGATCCGCGCCTAGCGTGAGCGATATCACCATGTCGCCCCTCCGCAAGTCCTGGATGGAACGAACGATGACTGATTCTCGCGATCTGCATCTGCGCGACACTCCTGTCGTACTTCTCGGTGCGAACGGTTGCGCCGGCAGGATGCACGGAAATGTCTACGAGCGCCTCGGTGCACCGGTGTACCGCGTCGACGTGGCAGAGCATCCTCTGAAGTACTGGGAGGGCAGGCTGCCTTGGCAGGACGCCGTGGTAGACGTGTGCACACCCACAGGAGAGCATGCGTCGTGCATCAGATGGGCACACGAGCTCGGCGCCCGCCGGTTTCTCGTCGAGAAACCAGCCGCCCGGTCACTCAGCGAATGGCGGTCGACGCTCGATGTCCTCAACGACAGCCAGGTGCTCGGCGTGCAGAACTACCTCTTTTCCGCTGCCTTCCGCGCTGCTCGTGCCGCGCTGCCCGAGGTGCACCGAATCTCGAGCGGCTTCGACAAGTTGCGGGCCTTCGACGACTTCGCAGGCCGGGGTGCAGACCGGTTCGGAGAGCTGCCGCACGTGGTCGAAGTCGAGATGCCGCACCAGTTCGCCATGGCGTTGTCCGTGCGCCCTGATCTAGCGGTGACGAGGATGACCGAGCACGCCTTCGGCGTTCGTGCCGGCCAGTCGAAGGCGGCGGTCTCCTGCTCCGTCGAGCTCGCGGCTCCCGGCGTGACAGCGGTTCTGTCTTCCAACCTGAGGGCGCCAAGGCGGAGGTGGATTCGATTGGAATCGCCTGATGGTCGCTATGCGCACTGTGATTTCCCTGATCGCGCCGGTGCTTCCCGCGCGTACGAGGGAAACCAGCTCGGTGCCGTTTCCGTTCTCTTCGCCGGTGAGGACGACATGCTGCAAGCCTGCTTGGCGGCCGCAGTTCGAACCTTCCACACCGGCGAAGCGGCACCTCCGGATCTCGCCGTCGACCTCGTGACATCAGTGGAGCGGTGCATCGAAGATGCACTGTACGAAGTGGACGACGGTGCATCCGGCTCTCCGATCGCCGTTTGAATCGGGACGCAGCCATGAGCCACAACAGCCCGAGGGCCGTTGGCGCCGTGTTGGCGTCCACTGTGTTGCTGGGCAGCGGTCCTGTTGCTGTCAGACTCGCCAACCTCGGCGCAGACGACATCGTTGTGCTGAGGTTGCTGCTCGCTCTGCCGATCACCTGTATTGCCCTCGTGCTCGCGCCGTGCCGGGTCGATCTCCGCACGCTGCTGCGATGCGCGCCAGGTGCATTGCTGTTCGCGCTGCACTTGGTTCTGTTCTTCGCTGCGGTGCGCGCGACTGGTGTCGCGGATGTCACGTTCGTGCAAGCGATGCAACCCGTGTTGGTCCTGGCCGTGGCGGGCAGGCTGTTCGGCGAGTCCATGACGCGAACGAGTGTTGTACTCGCTTTTGGTGGCACCACCGGTGTTGCTCTGGTCGTCTTCGGGTCTGTGACCACGGGTGTGGCAAATCTGACCGGAGAGCTGCTGGCCGTCGCGAATCTGGTCGCCTGGACGGCGTACTTCCTGGTGTCGAAGCGCACGAGGACGGGTGTGTCGGCGCTTCGCTACCAGACATCGGTCAACCTGATCGGTGGTGTGCTCGCGATTCCGTTCTTCGTGCTGCTTCGGGTCGACGTCACTGCAGCGTCCGCAAAGGACTGGCTGGTGGTCGCGCATGTCACGCTGGGAGCCGGCATCGTCGGGCAGTTGCTGCTCAACTGGGCGCACCCGTTCCTGCGCGTCACCACATCGTCCGTGCTCGTGCTGTGCGCTCCGGTGGTCGCCGCCATCGGCGCCGCCTTGCTGCTGGACCAGCCGATCACTGGGTGGTCAGTCGCCGGAGGTGCGCTTGTGTTGTTGTGCGCAGCCAAGGCGTCGTTGATCGCGCTGGAACGGAACCGCGCCGACTCTGCACCGGTCCGATCCACCACGCTGAAGGAGACGACATGAGATTGCAGTTCAACGGGAACGTTTTGCACCTGGGCTACTGCTCGAACGTGCACCCGTCTCGGTCCGTCGAGGAGCTCGTGGACGGATTGCGACGGTACGCGGTCGCGGTGCGGCATCAGCTCGGCACAGATCTGCTCTCGGTCACGCTCTGGATTCCCGCAGCCGTGGCGCAGGAGCTCGACAGCGATGCCTCCCAACGGCGGGCACTCGTGACGTTCCTGCGCGACAACGGGCTGGAGGTTGTGACCCTGAACGGCTTCCCCCACAGCCCGCACGGGGGTAGTCGCAAGTACGGAGCATTCAGGCCGGACTGGGCGGAGCCGGGACGCCTGGCGTACACGGAGACGCTGGCTCGCGTGCTGACCGAGCTGCTTCCAGATGACGCGCCGTACGGCAGTATCTCAACGTTGCCGTTGTATTGGCGGACCCGCCGGGATCGCCGGACCCATGATCTCGCTGCATCCGCGATGGCGCGCGCCGACGAGTGCATGCGTGAGCTCGAAGGCCGCACGGGCCGTGTCATCAGGATCGGATTGGAACCCGAGCCGGGGTGCGTGATCGAGACCGTGCCCGAAGGTGTGGAGTTCCTGCGAGCACAGCACTACTCCCACATCGGGTTGTGCGTCGACACCCTCCACATGGGAGTTCAGTTCGAGGTGCCAGAGGAGTCGCTCGCCGCCGCCGGAGCAGCAGGTGTGCGGGTGGTCAAATCCCAGCTCGCGAACGGCCTGCGCGCACAACGGCCACTCGACTCCCCATGGCTGCAGGACTTCGGCAACGGTGGCTTTCTCCATCAGACCAGGGAATGTCGTGATGACGGCTCAGTCCACGGCGTGGACGACTTGCCGTCTGCGCTCGCCGGCGGTCTGCCGGGGGATGGTGAGTGGCGGGTGCACTGCCACTATCCGGTGAACATCGGGCAGCACAGCCTGCAGGACTACCTGGCCGACTGTCTCGCCGCGTTGATGGGGCCAGGTGGGCCCGCGCCACTCCACCTGGAGGTGGAGACCTACACGTGGCGCAACCTGCCGGATCCGCTACGTCCCGGAAACGACAGCGAGTTCGTCACACGCATCGCCGATGAACTCTCGTGGGCACGCGATCGGCTCTCCGAGCTCGGCGCGACCCCGCTCTGACACCGAGGATCCACATTTCTGGGAGGCACGACGTGAAAGTTGCGGTGATCGGCTGCGGTTACCTCGGGGCGACACACGCCGCCGCGATGGCGGAACTCGGGCACGAGGTGCTGGGAGTTGACGTCGATCCGGAGCGGGTGCGTGTACTGGCGCAGGGCCGTGCACCGTTCGCGGAGCCAGGCCTTGACGACCTCCTGGTCCAGCACGTGGGAACCGGCCGCCTCAGGTTCACCACGTCCTTCTCCGAGGCCGCGGCATTCGCGGACCTGTATTTCCTCTGTGTCGGCACGCCGCAGAAGGCGGACCATGACGATTACGACCTGACACACCTGCGTTCCGCCGCGCGCACCCTCGCGAAGTACATGGACCGGCCCTCGGTGGTTGTTGGCAAGTCCACCGTTCCTGTCGGCACGGCGGCACGGCTGGCCCAGGAGATGCGGCTCGTCGCGCCCGCAGGCGATGGCGTGGAAGTCGCCTGGAACCCGGAGTTCCTGTGCGAGTCGACAGCGGTCGAAGACGCGTTGCACCCGAGTCGCCTGGTGATCGGCATCGAGGTGGGAAGACCACGTGCGGAGCGCGTGCTTCGCGAGGTCTACGACCACATCATCGCCGAGGGCACTCCAACGTTGGTCACCGACCTGATGACCGCCGAGTTGTCGAAACTCGCGGCAAATGCGTTTCTCGCCACGAAGATCTCGTTCATCAACGCGATGTCCGAGCTCTGCGAACACACCGGAGCCGACATCGTGGCGTTGGCACGCACTCTGGGCCACGACACGAGGATTGGGCCTTGGGGACTGCGTGCAGGCAGCGGCTTCGGCGGCAGCTGCCTGCCGAAGGATCTGCACGGCCTGCTCGGGCAGGCCGAGTCGGTGGGCGCGAGCAGACCGGTGTCGCTGCTGCGCGCGGTGGACGAGATCAACAGCGGCTCGATCGCTCACGTGGTCGAACTGGCACTGGAGGCTTGTGGCCGCGCGGCGCACGGCAAGCGGATCACGGTGTGGGGAGCCGCGTTCAAGCCGGGCACGGACGACATTCGGGAGTCGCCGGGACTGCGCGTCGCAGAAGCACTGCACGACCTCGGCGCCAAGATCACGGTATCGGACCCGGTCGCGCTGCCGAACGCCCGACTCCACCACCCGCACCTCGATCACTGTGCCGATCCGATGCTTGCAGCCGATGGCGCGGACCTCGTTGTGCACCTGACCGAGTGGCCCGAGTTCGCGGGAGTCGACCCGGCAGTTCTCGCGGTGAGGGTGAACCGTCAGTCTATTGTGGATGCCTGCGGAACATTGGACCCGACCACGTGGCGGCAGGCGGAGTGGGCTTATCGCGCACCGGGCAGGCCGAATGCCGCTTGATGCCGGAACGTGACCAGGTGCACAGGAGCTGTGCACGATCGACGGCTTCTCTGGACCGCTTCGCCGCCCGAAGGTCCCTCGTTGTCGACGCGCATCTCGATGACGATCGAAGCTGCGGTGTTACGCGCGTAGAGCGCGACTGAGCCAAGGACGAGCGTCCAGACGGGAAGCATCGATGACCAAGCCCTCTCGACTCCGACCGATCGCCGTTGAACGACCTGCGGAGGAACCACCCCGCAACATCGTTTACAACGAGGTCACGAGCACCTATGACGTCGTACCCCCCACCCGGTGGGAAAAGTCGGACGAGAAGCTCGGCAAGGCTGACGACGACGTTTTCGTCACGGTGGTGACCAAGGCGAAAGAGATCAGGGGACTGCTGAACCTGCTCGCCGTCAAACAGGTGTGCGCCGAGCTCGGCAGGACCGACCTCCTCGCGACGTGGGCAGGTGTGCGGCAGAACTCCGAGGTGACGTACGACCAGGGCATCGTGCTCCAGCGCCTTGGTACCGGACATCTGGCAATGCGGCTCGACGTCAAGATTCAGAACCGGCTTGCGTGGAACGCCGTTGAGAAGGGTGTGTCGGCGACAGCGGCGCGGAACGGGGCCGACCCCCACTTCGAGTACGTCCGCTTCGGCGGCGTTGTGCTGATCCGGTGCTACGGAGAGGAGTACCACGGCAACGACTTCGCGTTCGAGGTGGTACGAGCGATGGCTGCCACCGGCGCCGCCTCTTACGGCCTGATGACAAAGGTGCGCAACAAGCGGAGCATCAACCATCCGCGCGTACTGGTCATCAGCAACAGCGCGGATGAAAACGCCGTGCAGGCGGTCGTCGACAACCTGGGCAGCAAGCGCCGAGTCGTCTCGGATCTCGGAGCGCTCGACGACCGAACCGCTGCGGTGGGCACCGCGCCCACGTCCGCGGCCGATGCTGTGCCTTCGGAGAATGCTGTTCCGATGCCGGACTTCGACACGACCTGGTCGGACCCGCTGTGGTCAAGCCTCCGTGAGGATTTTCTCGACTACTGCGCGACGAAGTTGTACATGCACTGCGAAGTGTCCTTCCTCGTGGCCGTCGCGAAGTTCGAGACCGACGGCCGCACGGTCGAGGCGGCGGGCGAGGTCATCGACGAGTTCCTGCATCAGAACGCGCCGCAGAAGATCGATGCGGGCGCGGCTGTCGTCGAGCAGATGCGTGCTCACCTTCTCGAACACCACGACGTTCCGGCAGGCTTCTTCACATCGATCGTGGACGAGCTGATGCCGCATTTCCGTGCCAAGTACGAGCAGCTGTACCAGTACGCCACCACGATCGAATCGACGCGATGATGCGGCGGGTCGGAGGCCATCAACTCGGTCATGGTCAAATCTGCCCGTCGAGGCACCCGGCCTGCTGAGGTTGCCACCCTCACCGTCTTGGTCGCTCGGTCTTGAGTGGACCGTGACCGACTCACAAAGGTGCCGCCATGAGCATTGTCTCGATGTACGTCCTGGTGACGACGACCCCGTTGGTCGTGTTGATCGCCGCTCTGTCTCTGGAACATCTCGAGCGTGTACTGCTCGGTACGCGGGCGAGAGATGCCGTCGCGTCCGAGGTGGCGGCGTCGGAACTCGGTGCTCCGGATTCGTCGGAGTGACGACTCCGAGACCCGTGGCGGACGTTTTGACCGGTTCCACGGCAATCCTCGCCACGATTCGGATGCCGTGTCAGAGGACGCCGCGGTAACGGCCCAGCCCGCTGTGATCGGCCTCGGCTCGGCGGCGGTGCGCGAAGTATGCCTCCACCGCCTGCGAGTCGAGGTCGACGAAGCGTTTGATCCGTGCCGCTGCGGCGCCGGCGAGCACGAGGAGCACGTCCATACCCTTTGTCCCCTCCGGTAGGTGATACGTGCGGGCCTTCGCGCTGCAGTGGCGTTCTGCGACGCGGGACGCGATATCGGCCGCCGCGTGTGCGACGCTGACGTGCGAACCGGGAACCCATCGCTGGAACTCGGCGAGGAGGACGCACCGCAGATCGACGCCTGGCCCCTGGCGCGGAAGCGCTGTGAGGACGACCTCCGCCAGCGCGTCGGCGGCGATCGATGTCGTGATGTCCCGGCGACAAGCCAGTTGGTGCAGCACTGCCTGCGCTGTGCCCGCGTCGTTGCGAGTGAGAGCGCCGATCGCGGCGAACACCGCAGAACGCACCTCGGGCACGGTTCCGCGCATCGTGCGCATCTCCGGCTCCGTCACGATTGACCCTCCATCCACCACGATGATCGGTTGTTGGCGGCTGGACGCAGTATCACCGGGAACGCGCCCGCCCCGGCTCGTCGTCACCCGGCAATTGGGTGACGACCTGTATGAATGGCCATCCGGGGCTATGTGCACTTCCCGACATCGGGGGAGGGGCCTCACTCGACGAGGTGATGCATGTGCTGCACATGTCACACGGGACTCTGCTGCTCCACCACGATGCTCTCCATGGCGGTGCCTCCCTGAGCACACGATTACCTCTGCCTTTGGTCCGATCGAACGTGATGGCGGAGGCGACGGACGCCGCTCCGGTCGCGTGGGAGAGCGTGTTGGAGAAGGGCACGGAGGCATGGTGTGCACGACGGTGACGTGCGAACGGAGACCCCCGCTGGAACTCCTTGGAGAAGTGTGAGCGACTCTGCGGCATGAAGTGACCGAGGTCTCGTTCGCCGTGCAGCCTGCGCGGCGCTGTTGTGCGGTCGTCGGCGGGTCCTGCTCGCCCGGCGTCTCGTCCAGCACGGCGACGGGTGCTTCGAGGACCAGGGCGTTCAAGGGCACAGGCGGCAGAAATTGGCAGATCGAGACTGTTGTCAGGAGTCACCACCACCCAGTGCGGGCCGGCGCCCGGCAGCAACGCGCCGGGCCTCCGCCTTCGCGACTGAGCCGCGGAGTGCCACGGTTACGATGCCACCATCACGCTGTCATGCCTCGAACCTCCCGCCTCAGACGTGCTGCCGGGTGTGGTCGTCATGGCCTTTCAGGAACAGGCCGTACAACGTCTCCAACAGACGATCCACACTGCCGGCGAGCTCGTCGACCGCCGAACGAGCGTGGTCCAGCAATCCGTCAAGCTCCTCCCTCGACAACTGGGGGGAGGGAGTCACGGCCAAGGGCACGAGCCCCTGCTCCTCACCGTTCAACTCCTCGAACGTCCGGTTGTCCGTCGCGAAGTGCCACAGCTGACGCAGGTCCTGGCGATCGTCCTCTGGAAGACCCGGTGGAAGCTGGTCTTCCAGCGCGGGTCCGTGCAGGACGATTCCCTGCGCGGTCAGACGCTGACGGCACGACGCCCGGTAGGCGGCGAGATCATGGTTGCTCGCGAGGAAGTACGTGACCGGATCGCTGTTGGGTGTCCGGCGCGCGGTCTGCCTGCCGACCTCTGGGTCCGCCAGGTACTCGTACAAGGCCCGGACCTGCCGCATTGCCGAGAACACGTCATCGGGCGGGTTGCCCCACTGGTGCAGCCACATCACCAGTTCCTCCATCTGGTGCGGCAGCGCATCGGCGGTGAGCCGCAGCTCCGCGAGCCGCTGCCGCAGCAGGAGCATCACCGCGGCCGGCGCTTCCTGATGGCTGCGGTTGTCCAGCCAGCGGTAGAACCGCTCCCACCAGCCGACATCCTGCCCGCACTCGACGAGCGAAGGCGGTGGCAGGTCCCTGGACGGCTCGGCGGCCAGCTGACCGGTGCGCTGCAGCCAACGGCGCACCCGCGGGTGCGCGGCCAGCCGGTGCCGCGTCGTGTCGTCGAGTGCATGCCAGTAGCCGAGCACCACTGTGGGCTCGCTACCGGCCCACTCCGCCAGTTTCACGGCCGGCAACCTGTCCGGTGGAGGTACGTCCGGCACCTCGACGTCGGCGAGGTGGAGGTATCGGCCGAGCTCAGGGCAGATACTGATGAGCATCTCCTGGTAGTACTGGGGCCAGTTCTCCCAGCTGGTCCGGAACGTGGCCGGGTTGGCCTGAGCCCGTTTCAGCAGTGTCTCGACCGTAGCCCGGTCGAGCACCTTGAAGTCCCTCGCCACCCGGCGCGGTTGCCCCGGTCTGGTGAACTTGACGTCGTTGATCAGGTCATGCGCGGACTTGTTGCGAGCGAGCGCCTCACGGTTCTCGTCAGGCAGCGCTTCCCACACGAGGCGTCTGCTGTCCGGCGCTATCTTCCTGAACTCCCGCAAGAAGATTTTGAAAGCGGTGTCGTCCGGACCAGTCGGTGTGTGGTGCATTTGCTGCAGCCACAACTGCATGTCCAGGTAGGAGCGGAGTGCAGCCTGGGTGGCAGAGGGCAGGTCGGCGAATTCCATGAGCGCACCTGCCGCGTCGGTCGCGGCGCGCTCCAGGAGACGCACGCGAAGCTTGCTCATCGCGTCAGCTGTGGAGTAACCGTTGCGGTCGCCGCGTTTGCGCTTCCGATCCGGCGGCTTGACATCTATGCGGACACGGCAGGCCAGCACATGCAGGTCAGTCTCGGCGTTCTCGGCGAGCCTCGCCAGCACGCCGCGACACTTCGAGTCGTGTGCCGACCAGAACGGAGGCGGGGAGTCGCCGGGCGATCGGGCCGTGGTGAAGGCCTCCCACGCCGCGGCGCGGCAGGTCTCCGGCGTTGTGCACAGCCGCAACGGGCTCTCCGCAACCGGAGCGGTGATGCCGATGTAGTACAGGGCTCCGTCCACGAGTGAGGACACCGAGGCCTCGTAGTTGTGCCGGACTCCTCGCTCCAGAGTGCTGAGCTGGTAGTTGGGCATGACCGCCCCGGCTTCGAACCGGCGGTGCGGTTTCGGCAGCGCGCCCGTGTTCACCGTCGCCACGCCCTTCCTCGCAGGCAGCGGCAAGTCGACGTCGGTGTAGTAGGAGACGGTGGTGAAGGGCGGCACGAAGATCTTCCCCGCCATGTCGTCACCGGGAAGCGGTGCGGTGGGATCCAAAGCGCGTTCGTCCGGCGTAGGCGCGACGTCCACGCCGTGTCCGACGATGAATGCTTTGCCCATGGTCAGCCTCGCTCAACTCGCAGCCTTCACCGGATTGCACGATTCTCATCGCGAGCGGCTACTAGGTGAGCGGGTTACCGCCAAGCCTGCCTGTCCCGTCGGGCAAGGGTGCCCGTGTCGCCCGTGGGGGTGCTGCCTGTGCGGGCATGCCGCCGGAGATCACCGAAGCGCGGCGAATACCACGTCGAGCCGCTCAGTCAGCGGGTAGGACAGCTGGACGGCAGCAGGCCCCTCAGATGTCCAACGGATCCTTGTGAACGAAGTCCGGCGGCACGTCGTTGACGGTCCGCCGGAGTTCGGCCATCGCGGCCGTACTTAACAACAACCGTTCGGTGACGGAGGTGATCGGCACGATGATGAGAAGATCTAAGGCGGCCACGGCAGTGCGCACGACGGAGATGTCCCAGCCGCACTCCACCTCGTGCCCGCTCGCCGCGAGGTAGGCGAGGACGTCCAGCGGCTGGCGCTCGAAAGCCACTCCGTGCCAGGTGAGCGCCGCGCGACATACTGCGGTCGAGCTGTCTCGCGCAGTCGGCACGAGACGGCGGTACTCGATCTCCCGGCCTTCCTCCTCCAGCACGAGGTACGGCTCCACGGACACGGAATCGTCCAAGCGGCACACGGGGGGCGTTCACCAGCGTTGCCTGTTCGGTCGCATGTGGACCGTACGCCGGCAGTTCACCAGGTGCAGGCCGCCTGAGCCGACCTCGCGACCACGAACCTCGCTCAGGCGTGGTGGGTCGGCTTGAGTGCCTGTGTAGCGCGGCGAACAGGCCTGAAGGTCTGCCCGGCAGTGGCTGCGCGAAATCACGGGCACACGTCATCGTCACCTTCTAGTCATCAGGTCGGTCGATGTGGAAGGAGACCCGTTGTGACGGACGCTCTGGGCGGGCAGGAAGCACTGCGTCAGAAGCAGGCGGCGTGGGTTCAGGAGTTTCACATTTACCTCGGCGGTTTCATCGGACCGTCCTTGGCCAAGGGGTGGGAGCCGGTGTCGAAGGCGGTGACCCAGTTGGTGGTGGCGAGTGACCTTGATGAATCAGCCCCGAAGGACGTCCTCAGCGTCATCACGGCAGGGTTCTACTCGGCTGAGGATGCCGTCAACGCTCTCCAAAAGGTCGATCTCTCCGGCATGGACCTCGTCTCGTCAACCTATCTCGTCAAATCCGCTTACGAGTCCGTACAGGACAATTTGAAGATCGTCATCGACGAGCTCGGAAAAGTTTCCGGAAGTGACGAAGCCCTCCGATCCGTTTTGCAATTCCAGATCGAAGTGAACGAGCTCCTGAACTACATCGAGGCGAGCGGGGGCACATTGGCCGTCCTCGACAGCGATGCGTACCTCGACCGGGAACTGCCTCTGGAGAGGAACGTCATCGATGACGACGAAACGGTCAGGCAGTACGAAGAGCTTGTGCGTGAAGCAACGGGTCCGCAGCCGTCATCGTCGAAGTCGACCAAGAAGAAGGTACGGATCCTCGATCCTTCGGAGGACCTGATGAACGATCCGACCGTGGCCGCGATCCTCCAAGAGGGTGCGAATGCGGCGCACGGTCAGGCCGAGAACACCGTCGTGCCGTCGAGGTCGCGGAGTTCCAGCAGGCGCCCAGCGGATCGGGAACACCGCGACCGCGACGGACGCGTTCAGACCCGTAGGGTTGCAAAGGAGTACGAACGCAAGAGTCGGGAAGAGAGTGACCGGCTGCGAAAGGAAGCCGCTGGCCGCGTCACCCGGGACGACACGAGATCCACACCGGCAGCAGCACAACGCGACGCCGGACGTCGGGAACACCGCGACCGCGACGGACGCGAGCAGACCCGTAGGGTTGCAAAGGAGTACGAACGCAAGAGTCGCGATGAGAGTGACCGGCTGCGAAAGGAAGCCGCTGGCCGCGTCACCCGGGACGACACGAGATCCACACCGGCAGCAGCACAACGCGACGCCGGACGTCGGGAACACCGCGACCGCGACGCACGCGACCGTCACCAGACCCGCAAAGTCGCAGAAGAACACGAACGCAAGACCCGGGACGAGAGCCGGAAGAGGAAGTGACGGCGAACTGAACTCCGATTGCAGCCTCGTCGACGTAGGCGGTGGAGGCCGGTAGGTCCGGCTCCACCGCGGACGGCGGCAACCTGAGTCGTGCGGTCGGCGAACGCGGCACCGATGTCAACCGAGGACTGGCGACGCAGTCAGGCTGCCGGCACACCGAGGCGGGCGCGCATCTGCGCCGCGGCGTTCAGACCCTGTCCGGATCGTCGCTCGCGCCTTCAAGTCGCATCTCGGCCGGTGCCGTCGCCCGGCGTCGTGCGCGGGACCCATTTCTCAGTTGTGGCAATTCAGCGCCGCGGTGATCTCTGGCAGGGCCGCCTCGATGTGCGTGGTGACGAAAGCCCTCATGTCGGCCACGAGTTGTTCCAGCAGGGCGGTGAGTTCTTGCGGGAACCGCGAGTTGTGGATCATGTTCTCCATCAGCTGAGCGTTGAACGCCGCAGCCTCCAACAGCAGCTGCACCGCCCTGACCCGGTCGGCGAACGGGGGCAGCGCGGGATCCACGATGTCCAGGTGGAGACGCCATCGCTGAGCCTCTTCGACGGAGCCTGACATCGCGTCGAAGAGTTCGATGAAATGCCGCACATCGTCACGGAACGCGATGCTGTTCGCATGAGGTGGTCCTGAAACCACGGCATCGAGGGTGGCTCGATGCGCGGCGAAAAGGGTCGACACCACGGCCCACGCGGCGCGGAACTCGTCGCCGGGCCCGAAAATCGCGTCGCCCCAGCGGACCTGCCACCAACGTGCGTGGAAGGCCCGGAACTCCTGGTAAACCCCGTCGAGTTCGGACAGGACGTGGTTCTCGATGCCCGCCAGCACCCGCCGCACCCGCTGCAGGGAGAGTGTGTACGCCTCGGCGGGCCCGAGATCTCCGATCCAGTCGACATCGATCGACTTCAGCACGGCCGGGCTTCGGTGAGCGGCCACGTACAGCCTGCTCGACGTGGCGATCTCGGTCTCGAGCTCCTTCACGAGTGAACTGTCGACGCCGGGGTCTCGTCCATGACTGCCTTGGCAGAAGTGCAGGATCTCGCTGTCCAGCACACGCTCGGTGGGATGCGCCTTGCCGGTGTCGTCCAGCAACACCACCGGTGGGCCGGTATGTGTTCGCAGCATGCTGTACAGCAGCAGCCGGGCGACGACGTGGCCGTCCGCCGCACCAGGACCGTGACAGTAAAGCCAGAAAGCATTACGCCATCGGTCGTCTTGCCACGCGCTCGGCAGGTCTCCCGGCGATGCGTCCGTGGATGTGAGGAGCACATCAGGGAACCAGGTGGGCGCGTCGACGCGGCGCGCCGGCCAGCGCACGAGCTGGATGTCCGCCCAAGCCGGCAGCGCGCCGGGCATGGCGGCCACCACTGCCTGCGGCAGTTGCTCGAGCCTCGCCACCTGTGCCTGCCGATCACGACCGAACTCCGCCTCGAGCGCTCTCTGCCCGCGGACCATGCCGGGGTAATGACGATCGTCAGCTTTGGCGTGCGTCATACCCGGAACGACGCCGACATCAGCATCGATGCCGTGCACCGGTTCATCGCCGAGCGCGATCGTGCGGGGAGCGTTCTCCGCCCTGCTGTCCGCGCGGCAGCACAGCAGGTGGATCTCGCTGATCCGCCGCCGGGCCATGAACCGGAACAAACCGCGGCAGGTCGGGCCGTGCTTGCCGAGCAGCTGGCACCGTGACCGCGACGTGCACAGTTTCATCTCGCCGCTGGACCGGACGGGAATGCTGTCGACGCCGGAGCCGCTCAGCTCGGCTCCGACGAAGAACAACACACCGGATGTTCGAGTGGACCGAGTGGCCAGATAAGCGGCGAGACCCTCGTCCTCCAGCAGTGTCATGCCGTAGTTGGGGATTCTGTCGCCACCCGAGTACGTCTGCCTCGGCGCGATGGTGCCGTCGGCGACGGTTGCCAGGCCGTTCGTCTGCACCAAATACGTGTCGGCGTCCGCGTGGAAGTGAACGGTCCATCCTCTTGGCACGAACGTGAACTTCCCCGTGTCGTAGGCGCCGTGTCCGACGACGAGAGCTTTTGCCATGTCGGGTCCTTTTCCGGCAGCAGGCCGAGGTGGTCAGCGCCCGTCGTTCCGCCTCTGCGCACGCCCTGCGAGGTGTTCGCGTGTCATGAGCTCGCACGCGAGGTCGATCAACTCCAGGGCCTCGTCAGCTGTTGCGGCGATCTGGCGCTGCCAGCTCGGACCGGTCGAGGAGACGACGTCCCTGGCGAACGCGAAGCAGTCCCTTATGTGCCCGAAGTTCGGCGCCGGTGGCATCGGCCTGCCCGCGAAACCGCTGTTCCACATCGCCGTGAGGCTCGCTGCAGTGCTGTCCACCTCGAGCAGGTGATCGATGACACCGTGCACCGCACTCGCCTCTGCCGGAATGAGGTGCCGCAGTTGGACCGCGCTCGTGAAGAGGTCCTCGGCGGGTTCTCTCACAACGGGCACCAGGTCACCGGAAAGACCGGTGGAGGTTTCCATCGCGGCGATCGCCGACTGGAGTTCTCGTGCCATGTGACGTGCCCAGCGGTTCAGCACCGGCGTGAACGCCAAGGCCGTGTCGCAAGCCGCCACGATGCAAGTGCAGCTGCGGTGGATCGCGCGCAATGACTCGATGCGCGCGAACCGTGTTGGCGTTGACGCCCGCCGGCGTGCGGTGGCGTTGTAGGACACAGCCGCCAGCGTCGACGTCCGGCACTCGGCGACGTGAGGGTAGAGCGCCAGGTCGATCGGCACGAATTCGTTCGGGTCCGCCATCGCGCGCTCCTCCGCCAGAGGGACGGTGTTGTCGTCCACCGTGACGGGTCCTGCGCGTGCGGGCACGGGCCTTTCGGGTAGTCAACGAGGCAGGTCGAGCAGCCGGCGCAGCTCGCGGCGTGATTTGACGTGCAGTTTTTGGTAGATGTTCGTGAGGTGGAACTCCACGGTCTTCGCGCTCAAAACCAGTTCATCGGCTATCTCGCGATTGGTGAGCCCACTCACCACCAGTAGTGCGACCGTTTTTTCCCTGCCGGTGAGCGGGGAGAGGGCGCGTGCGTGTCGCCTTGTCCACCAGTTGTCTTCGAACGGCACCTCCTCCGCTGGATCGCCCTCGCTGGGCTGCCCGATCGATGTCGCTTCCTGCAAGAGCCGAGCCGCTGCTCGGACGAGTTCATCCGGGACGGTTTCCTTGCCACCCTCGTGCAACTGTGCGACCGCGAAAGCGCGAAGGAACCGGCGTAATGCGCAGACCGCTTCCTCGGCGGTCGAGTCGAGACCCGGTGACCCGTCGCCACTGCTTCGGTGCGCGGCGGCGCTGTCCGTGTGATCGGCGTTCGTTTCGGCCAACATGGTCCTGCTCGGTGTCGGACATCGGGCTTCGAGTGCGCGATGAATGATGCCGTTCATTCGCTCTTCCCGGAAATTGCGCTGTTGTTGCGAAACTAGGGCCGGAAATCCGCGAGGTCCAGGCGAATTGAGCAAGACTTAGGGTCTCGGTGTTGTCACCGATTTGGCCGTCGGGAGAGGCGCAGCCGTTGATCTCGGGTGTCAACCCGGTTCACGCCATCGACCATCTGGTGCAACCGCCAGCCCCGGTCGGCGGTCGGCGTTCTGCGACCGCCGTTCTCCAGCCCGGAGAGCGCATCCACAGGCGGCCAGGTCAGCAAACTCGATGAACGTGGTGGCTGACCTGGTACCGCGTCCACGGCGGCGACGCGGACCGGCCCGGCGCGGCGGCTGCTGACGCAGCGGACGATGCGCCGAGCACGGCGAAGTCATCTGCTGGAAATTCCTGCGAGTTCGCCCAGCATTGCCTGCTGGCGCCGTCGAGCGGCCGGTAGCCGCCAGCGGGCCAGTCACGGGAGGAGGAGCATGGTCAGCACTGGATCAGCGGGTCGAGGACTGTGTCCAGCAAGCCACACTGCGCCGGACCTTCCGCAGGCCCCTGTGTCGTCGGCGCCTCCGTGGCCTCGGGCGTGGCCGGTGGCGGCTCGGTGGTGACCGGTGTGGGCGTGATCGGTGGCGCCTGCGTGGTGTCTGGCGTGGGTGTTGTGGTCGTGGTTGTCGGCGCTGTCGTGGTTGTCGGCGCAGTCGGCGCTGTCGTGGTGGGCGGCGCTGTCGGGCTGACTTCAGTCGTCTCGGGCGGGGCGGCCGACGACGTGCCGGGCGTGTCCGTGGCCGTTGGTGAAGAGCCGGTGGCCGTCGGCGAGGGCACCGTCGAAGCGGATGTCCTCGTCGGGCCCGACCTGCCCGCGCCGGCCGACGAGGACGAGGCGAGGACGGCCAGATCCGGCCTGCGACTCGGCAGGAGCGAGACGGCACCAGCGCGGTATTGGCCGGCCAAGCCGAGCACCAGTGCGACGTACGAGCTCGAGTGGTTGTAACGCATCACCGCAGCAGCACGTTCGCCCGGATCACGCATGTCGCCGCCCGCAGCGCACAGGTAACGTCCCGCACCCACCGCGGCGTCGAAGATGTTGTCCGGGTCGCCGTTCGGGAACACCGCGCGCCACGTGCTCGGAATGAACTGCATCGGCCCGACCGCGCGATCATGGACGCCATCACCGTCCAACACACCTCTGTCCGTGTCGGTGATGACTGCGACGCCAGGCCTGCCGTCCAGTGCGATGCCGCGGATCGCAGGCGCACTGGTGCCGTCGAGGAGCAGCTGGGCGCCGCCGAAGCGGCCGTGGTTGCTTTCCACGCGTCCGATGGCGGCCAGCAGTTGCCAGTCGAGATGACACGACGGTCGCTGCCTGGCGAGGTTCATCTCCGCCCCGAGGTAGGCGGCGTAGGCGATCTCCGGTATCCCCATGACACCGACACCTTCGGTGACAGGTGGTGCGGGTGGTGCAGGTGGCTGGACGTGTCCCGATTCCGTCGGTCCCATCGTGGTGATGCCTCCCTCCACCACGACGAGTCCGTGCCACTGTGGAACGGCGATGACGAGTTCGTTCCCGCGATCAGCCGGCAACCCGCCGGAGACGGTCGATCGCCGCACGTTGTCGGCAGGGGGAGCAGAGGAGGGCCAGGTCAACGCCAGGGCGGCAGCGACCGCCAGCGTGCTGATGCGGATGCTGAGCGGGGTTGCGCGCTGATGTGCCTGGGTGGTCGGCATCAGGCCTCCTCGAACTGGTGGACCAGGGCCGTGCATCAACCAGTCTCAGCGCGTGGCCCCAGGCATACGACGCCGGACGGGGCGAGCGTGTGCGCATCCCACGGGGCCCGGCAGGTCATCGCGCCACCGTTGTCCGTGTGCCCGTAGGGGCATTTCTTCAAGTCGAGCCCCGCATCGTCGGCGGCCACGTGTGCCTCTGGTGCAGCGATGCCTGATCGTTCGGGAACATGGCAGACATCCCGAGACCATTGGTACGAAATGATCGCCGCTGAACGGCGCAGTTGGTCTCGGGAGCGGGGCCGGATGCTTCCCGATGGGGCACCGCTCGTGCCCGTACGACCGACCGCTGGTGCGCGCCGCAGGAGACGTCGCAGTCCTACCGTCGATGCATGACGTCGCAACGGCGCGACGCCCGGCAGTGATGACCAAAGGTGGAACATGGACTTCCACGAAGTGAAACAGCGTCTGTTCGTCGACGGTGCACTCGAGGACGTCAAGGCGATCCACGATGAGCTCACCGGCATCCATGCTGACCAGGAACTCTCGGTCAGGTGGGAGACTTTGCGTTCGGCGTTCGAGACCAACCGGTCGGCACATGAGTGGTCGCCGTGGGCGGCACATCTCATTGCCTATCTCGACGTGCTGCCGGTCGACGAGCGGATGCGCGCCGTCGAGCACCAGGAGGCGTTGCTCGACGGGCTCATCATGCAGATCCTTGCCGCTTACCAGGCGGAGGAAGCGCACCATCAGGCCGGCCACACGGCTGAGACGGCCGTTGAACAGGCGGCAGAGCAAGCTGCGTCACCGCGCGCGTTCTCTGCCCAGTCGCTGTGGTCGGCTTTGGTCACCGAGATGGAACGCAAGGCACGAATGGGGGACGTCCCCGAGATTCCTGGTTCCGCGCGTGCCGTGGCCAGGAAACTGGTCGAAGTCGGCTGGTACGCGGCGCTGGGACAGCACACCGCCTCCGATACGTTCGAAACCTGGGTTCACCGCTGTTTGGAGACCGCTCAACGCAACATCGGCGTGGACCTCGGCCGTCCGGAGGTGCTCGAGGTGCTTCGGGCTGACACCGGTGGCGCGTTCGCCGCTTTGCGGCGGGCCTCAGGACCGATTGCCGAGAGGCTCACCGCCGCTGCCGCCGAACAGAAGGATCGCGCCCGCCGTCCCGCATCTCGCAGGACTTCGCCGGAGCCCGACGACGATCCTCTCGACGGCGCGAGTTTGAGAATCCTCTTCGGCGAGGCGGACATCGAGACAATCCTGGAGGACGACGAACTGTCCACGGCGTTTCAAGGCCTTGTTGGGGCAGGGCTCGAACTGACCTTCGAAGAGCTCGACTAGCCCGAATGCAGGTCCGAGACCATCGATTGACAAGCAGACGGAGAAAGAAATGCCGTTCGATCCCGGTACTGCGGCGCAGAGTACCGCCACGGGTGCCTTGGGCAGCATCGCCAACCTCGCCTACACGATCGTCATGAGCTCGAAGACGGACGTCCAGTTCGAAGCGAGCCACGCCGGCGCGTTCAGCACCATCCCCGAAGGGGTGGACGCCACCAAGGTGGAGAGGGTGGAATGGCACGGTCTGTGGTACACCCACACGCGGTGGTTCGGCATGTTCCCGAAGTCCATTCGAAACCGGGTGAATCGGCTGGAGGTGAAGGACAACCTCGATGCTCAGCGAGTCGATGAGTTCGGCAAGACCACCGGCAAGCTCGACCTCGGGACAGCTGGTCTCTTCCTGCCGCTGGTCATCTCCTATGACCTCTACCGCATCGATGTGCAGCCGACGATCGCGACCCTTTCCGCCAGGGAGGCGGAACTGACCAAACAGTTGATCGCGGCGAGGAAGGACCTGGTGGAGGCGCAGGCGCAGGGCGAGGAAGCGCTGCTGTACAACCACCAGCGCGCCGGTGACCGCGACCGCGACCGTCTGCGGCGCACGGTTCGGGCCAACCTGCGCGAGCTGGAGCGACAGGTGAGGCGGTTCGAGGCCGACCTGGAGGGGGTACGGGTCGCCATCCTTGACACCGAGGACGTGCGGCGGGCCCAAACCGAGGCTCTGACGACGTTCATGCACAACTTCAGGATCGCGCCGACGAACGAGTACCTCGGTCAGAGGCTTCACATCCCAGGCGGTGTGGTCGGCAAGGGAAAGTTCGAGATGTCGGCGGTAGCCGACCACTTCAATCCGTCGTTCCAGATCACGTTCAATTGGAGAGAGCAGTTCTGGGGGAGAGACTCCTACCCTCCGTACGCGGAAACGTTCCGTTGGTACGCCGACGCCGGTCCGCAGGGCGGAGGAAAGTTCGTCACGCGCTTCACGACCGGCGCTCGCCGCATGGGCAGCCAGGTCGATGGTCGGAAGTCCGAGAGCAAGCCGATCTACGACGGCACCCGCAGGCCTTCGTCAACGGCGCCGCAGGGCACACGGGCGCCGTATGACCCCACTCCTGAGTTCCAACTGCCTGTTCGGAAGACGCAGGATCAGCTGATCGCGGAGAACAGAGGGCTGCGGTACGAGTACGACGTGGACCTCAACCCGCCGATCCCCGTGACGCACCAGCCTGCGGAGAAGACCAGTTCGGTGCCGGGAGAAAGCGTGTGGGCCAAGCTGCTGGCCGACCATCACGTGGACCTCGACCAGGTCCGCGACAGCTCCTCGTCGCGTCCCAGCCGTCGGCAGCGCTTCTACCAAAGCGCGGTCGCCGTGGATCACGGCGTGAAGGAGTACTGGCAGCGGTACCTCGACCGAGGTCCACGGCGTGCCGGTGACGTGCGTGCACTGCTACCTGCACTCATCGATCACACTGGCCAGCTCGAAGCGAACGCACGCCGCTACGCGGAGTCGTTGCGGTCCGAGCACCGCAGACGGTCTCGGGAAATCGAGAAGTTCGCAGACAAGTGCCGGGACCTGGCGGACGGTATGCGACGGGCACGAGACCGGGCCTGACGTCTCCGAGTCCGGTGTGGTGCGACCACCGCTGCCACACCGGACAGAAGAAGGTGGTCACGGATCGGTCACGCAAGCCATCGCACGGGTCCGAATCGGAGGTCGGCGGTAGCCGCTCCTGTTGCCTCCGCCGATGGCGCCGATCTCAGCTCGTCGGTGTCGTGCGGAGTCGCTCGGCGAGAGTGAGCACGGTGCTGACGTAGCTGTCGGAGTTGTTGTAGCGGTGGACGGCCGCCGCGGCATCAGCGGGCGAGGTGAGGTCTCCGCCACCACAGAGATAACTGGCCGCCGCCAACGCGGCGTCGTAGATGTTGTCCGGTGCGCTGAGGCCGTCGCCGTTGCCGTCCGCACCCACCTCTCGCCACGTGCCGGGCAAGAACTGCATGGGGCCCAGGGCCCGGTCGAACACCACGTCGCCGTCCAGCGCACCCCCGTCCGTGTCGCTGATCAGCGCCACACCCTCGCCGTTCAACGGCACACCGCGTATGGGCAGCGTTGTCGTTCCGTCCTGACGCAGTGACGAGCCGCCGTGCCTGCCGTGATCGCTCTCGACCTGACCGATGGCGGCGAGCAGTGCCCAGTCGACGCCGCAGCCGGGGGACCGCGCCGCGAGTTGTGCGGCCGCGTTGCCGTACGCCGCTCGCGCGATTGCGGGCACCTCTGCGGGGTCCAGCCGCTTCGGCCCGCCGTGACCGGACTCGAGGGCTTCCTGCCACGGGGTTTTCGTGATCACGTGCCGGCTGGCGCTGGTGGCGGCCGGTGAGATCGGCGGTCGGGTTGCGTCCGGCACGAGCGTACGGTCGTGCCGCGCAACGAACGTCGGAGACGGGTCGTCCTGACCGAACACCAGCGATCCCGCCGCCAGAAGGGGCAACACGACGAACGACGCGACCTTCATCGGCGCATTGAGCGCGCCTCGTTGCCCAGGTTCTTCGGTGTTCAGTTCGTCCTCCGCGGTGTCCGCCACGGTCGGCGCCTCCTCCATGCTCGATGGCCGGAGCTACAGCATGAGGGCGTGATGGGGCACTGATACCGGGGATTTACCCCAGTTTCGCATCCTCTCCCGAGGCAACTGACGTGCGTCTTCAGTAGAACTAGGAGAAATCCCCAGGGCATCAGGGGCACCCGTGAGTGCAAAGTCTACGGCGGACAGTTCATGGCATCGCTCACATGTGGCGGACACGGGTGCACGCAACCTTGTCCTCCTGGTCGGGGGAGCGGGCCGCAGAGCACTCGGGAGCGGGGATGTCGGACAGAATCACGGTGATGGTGCAGGCGTTGGATCCGATCTCTGAGGCGGGCGTCAAAGCGGCGCTCCGCTCACGGGCGGAGGTGTGGGTCGTCGACGAGGACGCGATCACACCGCACACGGTGGCGGTGGTGGTCGGCAACGCCGTGGACGAGGCGGTGCAGCGGATGCTGAGAGCGGCTCGGAGCAAGGGCCTGCAGCGGGTCATCGCCGTGGTCGAGACGCTGGACGACGCGGGTCTGCTGACTGCGGCCGAATCGGGTGTGTCGGGCCTGGTTCGCCGTTCCGAGGCGACGCCTGACCGCTTGGTCCAGGTCATCACGTCGGTGCACGAAGGAGCGGGTGTCGTGCCGCCGGACATGCTGGGCAGGCTGCTCAGCCAGGTGTCACGTTTGAAGGACCACGTGCTGACCCCGCGCGGGATGAACTTCACCGGCTTGACCGATCGGGAAGCGGACGTGTTGCGCCTCGTGGCGAAAGGGTTCGACACACAGGAGATCGCGAAGGAACTGTCCTACTCGGAACGTACGGTCAAGAACACCCTGCATGACATCACGAGCAGGTTTCACCTTCGGAACCGCTCCCATGCCGTTGCCTACGCGATGCGCGAGGGGCTCATCTGAAACCGCAGGTGCGCCATGCGCACCGGTCAGACGCACGAAAGTGCAACGGAGGTGCCCCCGCCGCCGCACGTGCGCGCATTCCCGGCCACGCCCCTGACGAGCATCATGGTCAGGTGATCGCGTGGCCGGTGGCGCTGCGTGCGGCGGTGGTCCGGTCGCAACAAGGATGTACCTGCGGCTTCGCACAGGCTCGATCGGTGCCGTTGGCGCCCGCCGTGCCAGCGGCGCGGCCCGCCACGGCCGCGTGCCACAGGTCTTGCCGGCAACACTTCATCGCCGAGGAGCCGACCAGATGGGGCCGTTGGAGTACTGCGCCATGTTGTGCGACAACACAGAACGTGCGCTTCGCGCGATGCGTCATGACGTCTGCACGGCGGTCCGCGAGGTCGAGGAGGCGAGCAGGTCCTCGGCGTGGACGCGGAACCTCGGGGTTGTGGTGAAGCTCGGCAGCGTGTTGTCGGAGATCGACCAGCTGATCATCGACCTCGACGGTGACACGGCCTGCCTGGCCAGCGCTTGCCTCGACCTCCCGCACGACGCGAGCCCGGTCGAGGTGGAGCTGCTCCGGATCGAGATGGAAGCGTTGCGGCACAACGCGATGGCCAGCCTCAAACTGCTCACGGAGACGCTGCCTCGTGCAGTGGATGCCCTCGAGTTGCCGGCGGTGCTCGCGGATACCGCTTTGAAGACCTCTGACATCGTTGTCCGGCGCGACATCGTGCTCAGTGGCAGCGCATTGCTTCATGCGCTGCGCGAGCTCGTGGCCGCGTGCGGCAGTGTCGGAGTTCCCTTGCGTGAGATCGTCCGACGTTCTACCAGTGACACCTGGAACGATCTCCAGGTCGTCGAGTGCCTCAACGAGGCGGTGCTGCTGGGGCTCGATCGAGGACTGCAGTTCGTGCTCGGCACCGTTGACACCCGCCCGCTGGCACTTCCGCCAGTGGACGTCGAGCCTTCTCCGCCCCGTCGACCCAAGCGCTCGAGGCTGATCCCCGACCGAGCGGTCAGATGCGTGTTGCCCTGGTGGGGACTGTCCTATCACGACTGGCTCGCGGCAGAACGCCCGCGTGTGCGAAACGTCAACAGGTTCGCACTGTGGAGCGGGCGTAGCAGGCCGACCCGGCTCTTCCTGTTTCCCGCGGAGACCGAGTCCGACGAACCCGTGCTGCTGCTCGGAGACTCGGGGCACCACCCGGTGTTGTCCCGGTTCGCGCAGTACGCCGGCACGTTGAGCACCGAGTCGCAGGCATTCCCAGACCGGCGGCAGGCCGACTGCGCGGATCGTTCGAGTGCGGGCGTGCTGGTGGTCGGCGGTTGCCCGCCCGCGATGCGTGACGGTGTGCGCCATCAGCTCCGGCAGGTGTCCCGCAAGCCGGTGGTCTTCCGCTGATCGGGCTGTCCGTCCGGGCAGATCTGCGCACCCGCGGTGCCGCCCGCCGAGGCGTGTGCAAGCTCACCCTCGGAGAGAGACCGTATCACCGTGGGAGTTACAGCAACCTTTGTCGACCAAGACCTGTACGTCGTACCCGGTGAGGAGACGACGTGCACGGTCCGCCTGTTCAACGACGGCACGGTCGTGGACCAGTTCACCCTCGACGTCCTAGGTGACGCGAAGGACTGGACGACACTGTCCACGTCGACCGTCAACGTCTTCCCGCAACAGGAAGCGACGGTGGAGCTGATCTTCGCTCCACCCCGTTCCGCGGACATCCCGGCAGGCGAAGTGTCATTCGCGGTGCGGGTGCTGTCACGGGAGGACACCGAGGGATCCACAGTCCACGAGGGAACGATCGAGATCGGTGGCTTCACCGATCCCGCGCTCGAGCTGATGCCCCGGACCGCCGGCGGGAAGCTCACAGCGTCCTTCCGCGTCGTCGTGACCAACACCGGCAACGCGCCGTTCGAAGCCGATTTGTTCGCCGCCGATCCCGACGACAAGCTGGGACTGCGGTTGCGCGAACGGCGAGTGCGGGTCGACGGCGGGACCAGCGTCATCGTCAAACTGCGCGCGCGGCCGCACAAGATGATCGTCAAGGGCGAGAGTCAGACGCTGCCGTTCCAAGTGATCGCCGAGGACGAGGACGGCGAGACGCTCACCGCTGATGGCGCCATGACCCAGCGGGCGTTGCTGCCCAGATCGCTGCCGAAGATCTTGGCGATCACCGTGGCGGCGGCCGCGGCACTGGTTCTGCTGTACCAGATGGTGCTCAAGCCCGTCGTGAAGTCCGAAGCCGGCCAAGCGGCCGTTGAGAAGGCGCACGACCTCGCGTCGAGCGCACAACAGGCGGAGGACAACGCCAAGCAGGCGCAGGAGGTCGCGAAGCAAGCGGAGGAGAAGGCGGCCCAAGCGGCGGATCAGGCATCGGACGCCGCGGGCAACGCCACCGGCGCGGGCAAGCAACAGGGCGGTCAGTTCCCCGCGCTCGCCGGCACCGGAGGCGGTGACGGCGAAGCGCCCGGCGGACCGTTGCAGGCAATCGATTTCCGCATCCAGGCCAAGGCCAAGGCACCGGATCGCTTCGAGACGTTCGCCTACAATACTCCGGCCAACCAGACGATCTACATCAGCGACATCTACCTGGGCAACCCCTTCGGCGACTCCGGCGTCGTGCAGTTGCGACGCAACGACTCCGTGCTCATGGAATTCGACATGAGGAACTTCCGCGACGACGACTACCACTTCGTCCAGCCGATCGAGTTCAAGCCTGGCGACCGGGTCGTGCTCGCGGTGCAGTGCGCCCAGTCCGGCACCACGCCGGCCGGTGCACCTGCCGCCGAGTGCACTCCTGCCGGATACTTCTCCGGCAGGGCGGTGGTGAGCAAACCATGATCACGGCGTCGGGAGTCCGTCCGCGGCAGCAGCCGCTGCCCGAGAGCTTCCTCGACTTCTGGTCCTTTGCGGACAAGGAAGTGCTGTGGGCCTTCATCGTCTTCGTCGGCAATCGCCGCGGTGACGACCGCCTGGACTTCCTACTCACGCTGGAGGAGTACCGCGGCACAGGATCGGCGGCGGTGCGCAGTGCGCTCGCGCGTGCCATCTTCCACGAGTTCGTGGCACTACGCGCCCGCCGGCCGGTAGGAGTCACCGACTCACATGCTCGGGACATAGCGGACGCGCTCAAGAAGGAGCTCGATGTCTCACCTGACGTGTTCACGCACGCTCGCAGACACGTGATCGCGCTCCTGCAGACCGACTACGAAGCGTTTCGCACCAGAGCATGCCGCAGCCAGGGTACGAAGTCCGAACGGTAGAACGAAAAGCTGCCCGGACGTCACTTCGAGTCGCCCGCCTGCTTCGGCACAGTTGATCCCGGGCTCGACGCGCGCAGCGACGCTCCGCGCCCGAGCCCTCCCCGCCGTGGGCGGTTGTGTTGTCCCCGAGCGCAACCGCCCACGCCTTTCCACCGGTTTCCCTTGGATGATGAGTCGATCATGGTGCGCATTCTCGCTGTCCTGTTCGTGATGTGGACGCTGTTCCTCGCCGCAGCGCCGTCCAGCGGCGGATCGCCACTGCGGCAACAGCCATCCGACACCGGAACCTCGCCCGCTCTGCTGCGTTACCGGGAGCTGAGCAGAGCGGCAGAGCGAGCGAACCAGGACGTGCTCGCCGCTCAGCAGCGGCTCACCGACAGCCAGGCCGCACGGGACCGGGCTTCCGGTGCAGCGGATCTGGCCGCTGCCAGGGCGGCACAGGCGGCCGAGGCCGAAACATCCGCGCGCACAACGCTCATCGACGCCCGCGCCGAAGAGGACGTGCAGCGGCTTCTCGCTGACGAGGTGGTGGCGGCGTCGCTCGGCGGACTACGGCTCGACGGTTGGGCGGCGCTGCTCAGCAGTGAGTCCCAGGAGGAGTTCCTGGCGGCGGGCATGCTGATGGACCTTCTCGCTGCGGAGCAGGACAAGATGCTCGACAAGGTCTCCGCAGCGGTGGCCCAGGCGGAGAAGGCACTGCGAGACGCCGAAAGCGCTCGCCGGGCTGCCGACGAAGCGAGCGTCGCGGCGATCGAGCGGCGAGCTGCGACGGTCGAGTTCGCGACGGCGGCGCAACAGGCGATGGACGAAACCTATCGCCGCAAGCAGACCCTGGACGCGGTCGCCATGGTAGTGGCCAGATCGCTCGCCGCACTGTCCGAAGGAGAGCGACGAGTCCTCGGACAGACCGGACCGGTGATGTCGGCCGACGGTCTGACCGGAAGCGCGGGCGGCGCTGTGCGTTATGCGTTGGCACAGGTCGGAAAACCGTACGTGTGGGGTGCGGTCGGGCCGCATTCGTTCGACTGCTCAGGCCTGGTGCAGAGCGCGTATCGATCCGTCGGCGTCGCAGTACCACGCGTCACCTACGACCAGGTCCACGTCGGTGTCCCAGTGGCGCGTGACCAGGTCCGCCCCGGAGACCTCGTCTTCTACTACTCGGGACCCAGTCACGTCGCCGTGGTGGTGGACAGCACCTGGTCCGTCCACGCCGCCACCAGTGGGGAGCCGATCAAGGTCAGTCGCACGGACCACATCGGCCCGATCACCGCCATCCGCCGCGTCGCCGGCTGATCTGGCGGAGTCTTCCGCAGCCAGCCGCGCGCGCAACTCGGCGACGGTCATTCCCCACTGGTTGCCGGCACGGAGGCGGTGCTGTGCGGTCATCTGCCTGTGATTTCTCGTTGGATGCGGAGGTCCCGCAAGTGTCGGTCCTGACCGGCATGTCCGACGCCGGAAACGTTCCAGCTACGAGGCCGCGTGCGAGTCCACAGCACGCCGGAGCCGGTAGCCGATGCCTGCGACGGTGTTGATGAGCTGAGGTTCACCGAGCTTGCGCCGCAGCTTCATGATTGTGTTGCGGACCACACCTGTGGTCGCATTCTGGGTGAGGCCCCAGCAGCGGGCGCGCAGCTCGTCCGCGGTCACGACGGTGCCGTTCGCCCGGACCAGCACCTCGAGCAACGCGTATTCCTTGTCGTTCAACGAAACAGTGCGACCGGCGCGGCTGGCCTCCCTGCGTGCACGGTGCAGCACCAGCTCGTCGTGGTGGAGCAGATGACCGGTCGTCCTGCGCGCGGCCGCTCGGATCCGTGCTCGGAGTTCCCTGCTGTCGCAAGGCATGGAGAGATAGCCATCGACGCCGAGACCGGTCCATCGCTCGGCGTGAAGGGTGAAGTCGTCCCCGCGAACAGCCGCCAGCAGTTGTGCTTGAGGATCGGCGGCGCGGAGTGCGCCCCACATACCCGTGGTCAGTCGATCGGGCTGTGCCACGACCACGACGTCGTACGGCGCGGCGGCGAGGCTTTCGGCGGCAGCATTGTGTCCGACCACGGTCGGCGCCGGTTGTTCCCCTGGGAAAGCCGAGGCCACGAGGCTTCCAGCCTCGTCGTCCTCGTCCACCACCAAGATCCGCATCTGCGCGTCCGTTCTCCACCGCATCGCACAACAGGTCTGTTCCACAATCACGGCGGGACCCATCGGCCACCAGAAGCGTCCACGACATCGGATCGGGCAGTGGTCGACGCCCGATCGGGCGACGTCAGGCGTGGCCGATCCGCTGCCGGAGCTCTCTGCGGTTGACGACGCCGCACTTGGCGTAGATGTTCGAAAGGTGGAACTCGACCGTCTTCGACGTGACGCAAAGCCGTTGCGCGATCTCCCTGTTGGTGAGACCGCGGGCGACCAGTAGCGCGATGTCACGTTCGCGTTCGGTGAGGGCCTGCAGAAGCGCAGCTGCTCGTTGACCGCCGTCGTCGGTGTCGGTGCCCGCCGCGGCGAGTTCCTGGTCGGTCCGGTGCAGGTAGGGCGCTGCACCGAGCTGGTGGTAGATCCGGCGGGCAGCCCGCAGTTGCTCGATCCCGGTGCGGCGGTCGCCGAGCGCGACGAGCAGTCGGCCGTAGTCCAGGCGCAGATGCGCTTCGAACAGTGGCATGGTCTCGCCGGAGCCGCTGGGCTCCACTGCCGTGTCGTAGATTTCCAGCGCGCGTTGATGATCACGTTGCTGTCGCGCCAGTCCGCCACGCAACCGCGCGAGCAGCATGCGTACGCCGGTGGTCAGGTCGGCCGCAGACGGAACGTGGTCGGCGACCTGCGCGGCCTGCTCGGTCCGGCCGGCGTCGAGCAGAGCCAACCCGTGGCTGATCAGCCACCAGTCGACTTGCCACGCCCGCATGCGTTCGAGTGCGATCGCGATGACGGCGTGGTCCAGATGGGCCCGCAGAAGCGACTGGTCGCCGGTCGCATGGGCGAGGATGAACCCTGCCGAGTTCCACACGGCGGCCCAGTCGGGGTGCTGCACGATGTCGAGGCTCTCGGCGGCCCGTGCGAGCCAACGTTTCGCCGCGGCGAAATCGCCCCTGGTGGCCGCGGGTATCGCCGAGTACGCAAACGCCGCCGCCACGTCGACGCCGGTGGCCGTCTCACGGGCCATCGCGGCGGCCTCTTGTGAGCGACCCCATTCGCCGAGGAGCCAGTGGGCGAACGACAGGTGGCTGAACCCCACCGTGATCAGGCGCGAGGGCAGGCCCGTGCGGTAATGCATCACCGCGCGGCTCAGGTCGACTACGGTCTGGGATGGCGCGCCGCGTGCGAGGTACAGGGAGCCGCGGACCACCAGCAGGTCTGCGAGCCGAGAAGTGTCGGCACTTGCGTCGCGTGGTGAGGCGGTCGTCGTGAGCTGGTCGATTGCCGCCGAAGCCCCCTTGAGCAGGCCGCCACAGAGGGCGGTGAGCACTGCGGCGCTGTCCTGGACGTCCACCTCGGGTGGCGCTGTGCCGGCAATCGGCTTCACGACGTCCAGGATGTCCTCGGCCGGCCGCCCCGAGTAGTAGTGCGCCCAGCCGAGCTCACAGCACAGGCGGGCGGTGAGGGTGGCGTCGCGCTGGGCCGTCTCGTGGCCGAGTGCGGCGCGCAGGTGGCGCAGTGCTTCGTGTGGTTTGCCGACCTGGATCGCGAATGCGCCCAACACCAGGTTGATCTTCGGGTGCGGCTGCATGGTGCGGATGAGGTCGAGCTCGGATGCGACCGCTTCCACCTCACCGTCGAGCAACAGCTCGTACCACATGTCGAGCAACAGCTGCTCCCGCACGCCGGTGTCGTCGCACAGGTCTGCCGCCCACCGTCGGTACTGTGCGGCGAGATTGAGATCGCGACGTCGGTGGGCGTTGTCGGCCATGTCCTTCAGCTCGGAGGCGAGTCGGGGGTCGAAGCGCTCGGCGGCGGCGACGCGGTGCTCCACGCCTGCCGGACCGGCGACCACCTCGCCCGCGCGGTAGTGCAGCACGCGACGTTCACCTGGTGGCAGCACCTGCCGGATCGCCGCCCCGACCAGCGGGTGTGTCAGGCGCAACGGAGCTGCGGTGTCGTGTTCCGTCAGCTTCACCAGACCTGCGTCCACCGCGAGATCGGCGCTGGCCAGCGGATCGGACACACCCGCCACGTACGCCACAGTGGAGAGCGACGAACGTTGCTGCAACACTGCCAGCGCACTCACCACGGCCCGGACTGACGGCGGCAAGGCCGCCAGCTGTTCTCTCACGGCGTCGGCGTAGACCCGCGGCGCGGGCAGGTCGGAACGCGATCTCCACGTCTGCGCCGAGTATTCACGCAACAGCGCGCGTACGAGCAAAGGGTTCCCGTCCGTGTGGTCGCGCAGACGCTGGTCACCCCGCCTCGGTAGCCTCACCTGGTCCCGCCGGGCGAGTTCGGCCACCTCTCCGGTGCTGAGCCCGGCTAGATCGAGGCGCACGGCGATCTCCGGCTCGTCCACGACCAGCTGACGCCACGCCGCCGGAGCCAATGGCGGCCTCGTCGTGACGACGATGAGGACGCTGTCGCCTGCTGAGAGGTGGCCGGCACCCAGAGCGAACGCGGCCGCCGACTCCTGGTCGAGCCAGTGCAGGTCGTCCAGCAGCAGGGCGACAGGGCGACTCTTCTGCAGACCCTTCAGCAGTTCGGCCATCCACCGTGACGCGCTCAGCGTGGAGGGCGGACTCTCCGCCGAGGGGTCCGGCACGCCTACCTGCGTTGCGAGCCGGCTGATCGCAGTCCAGGGCCGGTGCATGGCCCCTTCATCGCCCTCTCCGTCGAGGACCGTGAACCCGCTCAGGTCGGATTGGATGACGTCGACCAACGCCGACTTGCCCATTCCCGCCTCGCCGACCAGGACGATGATCTGGGGGTGGCCCTGGGCCGCCCGTGCCGCTGCTGCGGCCACCTGGCGCCGCTCCCGCGTTCGACCGACGAACGACTCGCCGAACGACTCCGCCGTCAGTGCGAGATCGAACACGGAATCCTCCGTCTCCATTCGCAGGCGTCTCGGCATTACCGCCTGCCACCAGGCAGGTCAGCAGATGTTCCGCCTCCTCCGTCACCCTCCATTGTCGCCGTTGCCACGGCCATCGCCTGATCCTCGCAGGAGAATGCTCTGACATCGACCACTCGAGCTAGTCCAGTCGGGTGAGAATCACGCCGAAGGGATTGTCGCGGTCGCGGTGGCCTCGGGTGCGGCGTAGACCTGCAGCTGTTCCTGCCTGAACAGGCACGGACTTCGGCCCTTGAGTCCCGGAGGCGGAGCGGCGACGCCAACCGTGTCGTGTGGTCTCATGGTCATGAGCCGGCTTCGGCGCCCGCATCCACTCGCTGAACTGAGGACGCATCGGCATGAACGGGGTAGAGCATTACGTCGCCGCGGAGTCGTTTCTGCGGATGGCCCATTTCGAGCAGGTCGAGAGTCCCGGCCAGCGTTACTACCTCGAGCGGGCCCAGCTGCACGCGACACTCGCGATCGCCGCGTCGATGCTGTTCCGCGGCGCGTTGGAAGAGCCACCGCAGGCAGAGTGACACGAGCGGTCACGACGGTCAGTCCTCACTGAGCAGGCGCCGCGTCCGGCGTGGCACCTCGGTGTCCTCCCTCCTGCCCACACCAACGGCAACTCGGCTGGCGGCGGGTGGCACGCTGACCAGCGCGTCCGTCGGGCTGTTCACCACGACGTTCAGTGCGAGCTCGAAGAACGGCCGGGGACGTGTGCCGAACGCGGTCCACAGCTCGGTGGCGTGCCGAGTGGACTGCTCGTCGACCACGTGGACGGTCACCGGCGAACCGGCCTCGGTGAGCGACGCGAGCACATGGTCGGGCGGGATGACGTCCATGCCGCCCAACACGGTCAGCGCGCGGCCGAGCAGCGCGTGCTCCTCGGTCGCGGTGTCCCCGGATGCTGACACCAGGTAGTGCAGTGCGTAACGGCGCGGTGCCCTCCGCCTCGCGACCACACGTCCGCGATCGTCCCGGACGTCGAGGTAACCGTTGACCATGTTCGCCGTGACCGCGTTGACGCGGAGCAGGAACATGGTGAGCCGCGGGGTCTTCTTCGCATGGCTCGAACCCGGTGGCTCGAAGTCCACTTCGACGCCACTCGGCAGGTGCGGGCTCAATGCCGCTCTCAGCGACGCGTCCACGTCCTCGATCATCGCTCCATTCTGCGGCCGGTGACGTGTCTCACCAGCCGCGTCCGGTAAGACTGTCGACCGGGATCACCAGTCCGATCGGGCACTGACGGCGGGCCGATCAGGAAGGTGGATGGACTGCGACCGTGGTCCAGTTGACCACCCGAAGACTCGTTATCCACACCACGTGGGTTCTGTGAGTCTCCTCTGGACAGATACGCGTCACTGGACGAGGAGGCCCCATGCCCAGCTATTTGTCGCCGGGTGTGTACGTGGAGGAGGTTTCCTCCGGGAACAAACCCATCGAAGGAGTCAGCACGGCGGTCTGCGCATTCGTGGGCCTTGCGGCGAAAGGCCCGTTCCACGAGCCCGTGCTGGTCACCAACTGGACGCAGTTCACGCAGACTTTCGGTGACTTCATCGAGGGGTCCTACCTCGCGCACTCGGTGTACGGGTACTTCCTCAACGGTGGCGGCTCCGCCTACGTCGTGCGGATCGGCGGTGACAGTGCGAGTGCGAACGGTAGCGGTGACGGCAAGGTGAAGGCGTTGCCTGCGGCACGCGCGGCACTGCCGTCCGGTGCGGACGGCGGCCGGCCTGCGTTCGAGATCGAGGCGGCTGAGCCCGGTGAGTCGGGCGACAGCATCGCGGTCGAGGTGCAGGACGCGTCGGAACCGGGTGAGGACAACTTCAAGCTGTTGGTGAAGAAGGACGGCAAGGTCGTCGAGACCTTCGACAACGTGACAGTCCGAAAAGGACAGTCAAACGTGTACACCGCGGTGAAGCAGCGCTCCAAACTGATCAGGCTGGTGGATCCGAAGGGCGCCCAGCTCGCCGTTCCCGCGAAGGGCAGGGAGATCAGCCTCGCGGGAGGATCGGCGCCCGTCGCCGACCAGATCGACGAGATCACGGCGGACGAGTACGTGGGATCGGCTGCCGACCGGACCGGTTTCGCGGGTCTGGAGGCGGTCGAGGACGTCACCATGCTGGTGGTACCCGACCTCATGGCCGCGTACCAGCAAGGTGCCATCGACGACGAGGGTCTTCGAGCGGTCCAGCTCGCGATGATCGCACACTGTGAGTTGATGGGGGACCGTGTCGCGATCCTCGACGCACCGCCGGGACTGAAGGCGCAGCAGCTCAAGGACTGGCGAATGAACACCGCCGGCTACGACTCGAAGTACGCGGCGCTGTACTGGCCGTGGATCAAGGTCATGGACCCGCAGGCCGGTCGAGCCGTGCACATGCCGCCGAGCGGGCACATGGCGGGTATCTGGGCCCGTAACGACGACACCCGCGGTGTTCACAAGGCACCTGCCAACGAGGTGATCCGCGGCGCGCTCGCGGTGGAGTTCAACATCACCCGCGGCGAGCAGGACCAGCTCAACCCGGTCGGTGTCAACTGCATCAGGCCCTTCCCCGGTCAGGGCATCCGCGTCTGGGGCGCCCGGACGTTGAGCAGCGACGCCGAGTGGCGCTACCTCAACGTGCGCAGGCTGTTCAACTTCGTGGAGAAGTCCGTGCTCGCCAGTACCAACTGGGCGGTGTTCGAGCCGAACGAGCCGACGTTGTGGAACGCCGTCAGGCGCAACCTCAGCGCCTTCCTCACGAGGGTGTGGCGCAGTGGCGCGCTGTTCGGCGGCAGCCCCAACGAGGCGTTCTTCGTCAAGTGCGACGCCGAGAACAACCCGCCGGAGAACCGTGACGCGGGAATCCTGACGATCGATATCGGACTCGCTCCGGTCAAACCCGCCGAGTTCGTCGTCTTCCGGCTGTCGCAGCTGGCCGACGGCGCTTCCCTGTCCGAGTGATCACCTGAGCTGGCCCGGCTCGGAGGAGGTTTCGCATGGCAAACGAAGGCAAGTCGATGACCGTGCTCACGGCGTCGTCGTTCCAGCTGACGGTCAACACGGCCGAAGTGATCGCCGAGTTCTCCAAGCTCGGTGGCATCAAGTCCACGATGGGTGAAGTCCCGTACACCTTCAGTGCGGGCAAGGGCGGGTACGTCCGCACCCAGCAGTTCGGATCACCCAACCCGCCGGAGGTGATTCTCGAGAAGGGCTTCGAGCACAAGGGCAAGGAGGGCATGCTCTGGGCTTGGCACCTCGCGGCGCGGCGCGGCATCGTCGCGGCGAGGGCGCAGGTGACCCTGAACCTGAGAGGTCCGGTCGAAGGTACACAGGATCACGAGGTCGTCGCCGCCTTCACCCTGACCAACGCGTGGCCGAAGGCCGTGAACGTGAGCGATGCCCAGGCCGGCGCGAACGAGATGGTGAAGTTCTCGGTCACCCTGGTCTGCGACGAGATCGTCTTCGGCCCGGCTCCCGTTCTGCCCAACCTGCTCGACTGGCAGAACATCAAGGAGCTTCCGCTGTGATCAGGCCGTCCACCGCACCGGACGCCGGGTCGTCCTCAATGGACTCCGCGCCATTGAGGACGGAGTACCCGTTCGTGCTCCCGAGGGGGTACGTCGACCACTCCGGACAGGTCCACCGCAGCGGCGTCATGCGCCTGGCGACAGCACGCGACGAGATCGCACCACAGACCGACCCGCAGGTCCGGCAGAACCCGGCGTACCTCACCGTGTTGTTGTTGTCCCGCACGGTGACTCGGCTCGGCAGGCTCGACCGTATCGATGCCGAGGTGATCGAGGGTCTCTTCGCCTCCGACCTCGCCTTTCTGCAGGATCTCTACCGCCGGATCAACCAGCAGGGGCACACGGAGGCCGACGTCCGCTGCCCTGGGTGCGGCCAGGAGTTCTCGGTCGACGTGTCCGGTGATGCCTCGGGGGAATCCTGACGTACGGGGCTGATCAGCTCTGGGAAGAGGTCACGTACGTCGCCTATTACCTGCACTGGCCGTTGCCCACGATCCTCGACCTGGAGCACCCGATGCGGCACCGGGTTGTCGAGGAGATCGGCAAGATCAACACCACGTTGTCCGATGACCCCGGAGAAGAACCGGGTTTGAACACGTTCTCAGTCCCGTTCTCGCTCTTCGGTTGACGGGACGCGAAAGCAGAGGAGAGGGGGAGATCACCATGAGGTGGTGGCCGTTCACCTGGCGCCGCCGTGCGGACGACGGCGAGCAGGAGACAGGGCGGGCTTGGCGCAGGCTGCCCGCGTTGAGAATGACCGTGGAGGTCGTACCCCCGACGCTCAGCGGACGTCCGCTGACGATGCCTCCGGTCGCCGGCACCAAGCCCGTTCCCGTGGTGGGCACGTCCGGGCCGTCACGCCGTGGACTGAACGTGCTCCCGCTCGGCGGTGCGCCGGACGGGCCGACCGGCCGGGTCACCGGCCTGCTGCGGCCGTTGCCGCCGCCTGACCGGACGCACCGCAGGCGCATCCGGCACCAGGTGCGGCCGGATCCGCTCGAGCCGCTGGCGTACGAAGGAGAGGACGTCGAGGTCGATGGCCTGCCCGCGGTACCCGCCCGTATCGCTCAGGTGATCGCGCCGCAGGCGATCACGACGAGGCCAGTGCTCACCCGCGCCGTGGACGACTACGTCGGCGAGCCGGTCGCACCTCCGCTGCCGCGTCGATCGGCTCCGGCCTCAGTCGCTCCACCTGTGAGTGATGACCCGTTCATCGCCGCGCTCCGGCCTTTCATGCCGACCTGGCAGCAGGCAGCCGCCGAACCGGTGTCCGCTCCGGTTGAGCAAGCCAAGCCTCAGCACCGGCCGCCGGACCGGCAGAGGCCGCGCGCCAACCTCGGACAGAGCCGCCGTCTCGGTCTCGGCAGGCCACTCGCTCCGCGCGCTGAGGCTCGCCCTTCCGGGGAGGACAGCGTGGTATCGGAGCAGAAGGACGCCGGCGACGGCCCTGGCGAGCCGGAAGGCGACGCGGAGATCTCGCCGCAGGCCGTGCAGACGCCGGAGACGGTTGTCGGAAAACAGGATGATGCAGGTACGGTCCCGGTCGCCCCGGACATCATCGGCGATCCCGTCGCAGTGGCGGAGCCTGGACTGACTCCTCGCGGCGCAGCGCCTCTGAAACACCGCCGTGCGGCACGTCCCACCGGTGTTCCAGGCGAAGCCGTCGCTGGCGAGGAACCACCTTCAGAAAACGGGTCCACACCGGAACCTCCGTCCGCGCGCGAACCGGGGGGACCACCCCCGGACGTGGCATCTTTCCCTGCACCGGCGTCGACGCCGGAGCTGAGGCCGCAGTCGCCACCGGTGGCCACGACTGCGACGCACCCCGTGCCGGGTGAGACGGTGGCGCCCCCCGCCGTCTCACCTTCTCCAACGGCACCCATTGCTCCGGAAACGCCGGTGGACAGGGAGGCTCGTGACGTCGTACCGACGGCACCCGCCGCGCCCGGAAAGGCCGTGGACAGCGAGATCAGCGGTGTCGGGCCCGACGCAACCGATGCGCGAGGCGACCGCCGGCGTGGTGCCGGTGCCACCCCGAAGCTCGGCCTGGGTGCCCCGCTCCGCCATCGCCGTCCGCAGCGGCCGGTCGTGCGCGACGAGACCGTGGCCGATCGGGGGCACCACGGCATGGTCGTCTCTGAGCCACAGGCGGACCTGCCGGACGGAGCCAGTGGGCCTCGGACTCCGGCCGACTCGCCGGCGGCACCACCGCCGGAGGCGACGCACACGCCACCTCCGGCGGTGGTGCCGCAGCCAGTGGCCGAGCCTGGACCTGACGGCGAAGGCGCGCCGGCGACGGCATCACCACCACCTGCTTCCGATCTTCCTACCGGAGAGGGTGTTCCGACGCCCACCCCGGAACTGCCCACCCCGGAACTGCCCACCCCGGAACTGCCCACCCCGGAACTGCCCGCCCCGGATCTTCCGAGCGGTGACGTGATCGCACAATGGGTGCACCCGGCGCTGCAAGAGAACCTGCGCGGAACCGGCTCCATGCTCGACACCCCGGTGGCGAGCGCCGCGCCGGACCCCGACCACTCCCGCGCTGACGAAACGCCGACGCCCCTTTCCCACGACCTCCGTCGGGTCACTGCCGCGGATCTCGTGCACCATCCGGTGGAGGCGGAGAACGCGGAGCTCGTTCTCAATGCGCCGCAGGGACCGCGTGTGCCGCTGCGGCACAGGCTGCTTCGTGTCGTGCGGCGCACGACACCACACGACGAGCCTGCGACAGATGTGCCAGGTGCCACGTCTGCGGGTACGCCTCCGCACGATCCCATGAACACACCCGGTCCGGAAGTCCGACGCCGCCTGGAGCCCATCGCCTCCAGCCGCGTGCCGGACGCGCTCACGAGGCACGTGGTTCCCGGTGCGGTCGCGCAGGAATTCCGGCAGCTGCACGGTGTCGACATCAGTGCGGTGCCTGTCCTGCGCGGACCTCTCGCCGGCAAGTTCGCCAGAGCACTTGGTGCGCGGGCGGTGACGCATCAGGGTGCGGTGTTCCTGCCCGATGAGGCGGGGCCGCTGGACGGGCGCGCGGCGAGTTCGTTGCTGGCCCACGAACTCGTGCACCACGTACAGCAGACGCAGAGAACCGCAACGGTAGACGAGTCCACTCCAGACGGCAGGAGAATGGAGCAGGTCGCCGTGTCGACCGAACGCTGGTTCCGCGGCAACCGGATGCCCATGGCGCACGTCAGGTTCCCGGCCGGAAAGCCGGCGAGCCCCACGATGCGTGAAGACTTGAGCTCCTATGTGCACGACATCGTCGAGCAGGCCGCAGGTGAGGCACACGACAGAGTGCTGGCCGACACCCAACGAGCTTCGATCACCGCCGGAGAGCCCACCACGATCCCGGAGCTGGGGATGAACACCAGCACGGCGGACTCCGCCGGTGATGGTGTGACCGGTGTGGATCATCTCGGCTTGTCGCCGTCCGCGGTGGAGTCTTTGCGTCGCGGCGAGCCGGTCCTCGTCCGGGCGGCGGCGCACGGACTGCCGGGCGTGGCCGAAACGCTCGAAGACGTCCGCCGCGCAGCGGAGCTGCCGACTGACAGCCCGTTGCTGTCCCAACAGACTGAAGCTGAGCTGAGGCAGACATTGCGCGAGCTGAGAGAGGCCGACCGAAGTGCTGTCGACCTGAACAACCCCCGCCAGCTGGATGAGCTCGCGCGGCGGCTGTACGAGCGGATTCTCGGAAGCCTGCGTCATGAGCTGCTCGTGGACCGGGAGCGCGCGGGGCTCCTGGCGGACTTCCGGTGAGGTGACGACGTCATGGTCAACATGAGACAGATCAGCAGCGCGGTCAACGACCTCTTCGGACAGGTCGGCATGACCCACCGCTTCAGCGTCGTGATGGATCACGACCTGTTCGAGCTGGGCGAGTGGCAGCGGGTGTCCGGGTTGTCGGTGACCTGGGAGCCGTGCGAGTTCCGCACCGGTGACATGGGCAACGACTTCGTCCTTTACCCCGGCAAGACCAAGTACGACAACATCAAACTGGCCAGGGCGGCGTGTGGCGCCACCCAGGACGTTCAGGACTGGCTGGGCGAGGTGTCGAGGAGCTGGTCGCCGATCAGCGGCGCGATCGCCCTGCACGACTACCTGGGCTTCCGCGTGGTCGAGTGGGAGATGCGGGAGCTCTTCCCCATCGCGTGGTCGATCAGCGACTTCGACGCCGGTGACGGAAAGGTCGCCGTCGAGACGCTCCAGGTGGCCCACACGGGCTTCCTGAACGACAAGTTGAGCAGTGACAAGCGACTGTCCAGACGAGCTCACTGGTGAGCGCTGTGATCGGTGAGGAGCGAACGAGATGCTAGGTGGAATCAGCAACGCCGGGCAGATGCTGGGCCCCAATCTGGTCGGGGCTTTGCTCGATCCTGCGGATCCTCCCAACGGGAGAACGCCGGTCAAGCTCGGCCTCGCCATGCGTTTCGTGGTGGTGGTCGACGACATCTCGCTCGGGCACTGGAGTTCGTGCAGTGGACTGAAGGTGGAGTTCAAAACCGCGAAGGTGAACGAGGGTGGTGAATACCGCAAATCCACCGTGCTGCCGGACCGGATCGAGTACGGCCAGCTGACGCTCAAGCGCGCCGTTCACCGCAACGGTTCCGACGAGGTGCAGCGTTGGCTGCAGAGGGCCATGAACGACTGGATGAACTCTGCTGACGGAAGCCTGCCTGTGTCGCAGACGGCCACTATCACGGTCATGGATGCCAACAACGATCCCGTGTACGCGTGGACGTTGACAGGCGTCCAGCCGATGTCGTGGACCGGACCGGAGCTCGACGCTTCCACCAGCCGGGTCGCGGTGGAGACGTTGACGTGCGTGTACGACGGCATCGCCGGGGCGAGCAGCCACAAGACCTCGACCGGACGCGGATACACCGGTCCCGGTTCCAGGCTCATCTGACGCAATGGAGGCGAGCAATGCGCGTCCCGCAGACCACCTCGAGCAAAGCGACGCTGACCGACGAGGGAGGCGCACGACTCGAGTTCGACTTCAACCCCGAGTTTATCACCGTCACCAGAGCTCACCAGCACTCGGGCCACATCAACAATGAACGGCCCAAGGTGTCCGAATCCCCCTATCAGATCACCAACTGGACGCCGACGAAGTTCACACTTTCCGAGGTGGTCTTCGCTGGCCCAACGACGCGGAAGAAGGTGAACCAGCTCGAACGATGGCTCGAGCCGAACTGGCGGAAACCCGGTGCCGCGCGGGGCACGGGCATGGCCAGGGGGGAGATCGGTCCGGTCCCCGAGGGCGGCACACGTGACGGGCAGAAGGTGTGGCATCTGCCGACGTTGCGCTTCGTCTGGGGAGCAAGAGGACTGAACGAACGAGTCGAACTGGAAAGCCTGAACGCGAGCTTCACGCGTTTCACGGCGGACGGCATGCCGGTTCGAGCGAAGGTGACCATCACCCTGCACGTCATGGACATGCAGTTGCGCGCGACGAATCCGACCTCCGGCGGCCTCCCCGGCAGGAGGGCCACGACGCTCGTCCAGGGACAGAACCTTCAGGGACTCGCGCTGGAAGGCTACGGCTCGCCGGCGCACTGGAGGCAGCTCGCCGCGCTCAACGGCATCGAGGACCCGTTGCGGGTGCGGCCGGGCACCGTGGTGTATCTCCCCAACCGGGACGAACTGCACGACGGGGGCGCACGATGACCCGGCCCGCCGAAGCCGTGCGGGAAATCGTCGAGGTGAGCGTGCGCGCGGGCACCCCGGTGAGGCCCTTGAGCCAGGAGCACCACGCGTCGGTCATTCGCGTCGTCGTGGACATGGATCTCCACCTGCCCGGCATGTTCGAGATCACCTTCGACGACCACGAGGGCACTGTGGTGCCGGGCGCCGGCCTGGAGATCGGGAAGGCACTGGAGGTCTGGGTCTCGGTGGGCGAACGGCCCGCGGAACGGCTCATCAGCGGAGAGGTCACCGCACTCGAAGGTGTGTACCACCGCGATGTCACTCAGATCGTGGTGCGCGGTTACGACAAGGCGCATCGGCTTCAGCGGGCGCGCAGGACCAGGACTTTCCTCAACGCGACTGATGCCGACGTCGCGAAGCGCATCGCGGCGGACGCCGGACTGGTGCTCGGCGACGTCGAAGCCACCAGAACCAGCCACGCGCACCTCAGCCAGGTCGACGAGACGGACTGGGACTTCTTGCAGTCTCGGGCCCGTGAGATCGGTTATGAGACGGGCATGGCGCCGGACGGGAAGTTCTTCTTCCGAAGTGCCGCCAGCACGACCGGCAGAACGCCACCGGTTCCGCTCGCGTTCCAGGAGAACCTGACGATGTTCAGGCCGAGAGTCACGGCAGGCAACCTGGCGTCCGAAGTGGAGGTTCGAGTGTGGGACCCAGGTGCGGGAAAGGCGGTTGCCGTGAAGGGGGCTGTGAGCACCGGCAACGCGGGACTGAACGGCGTGGATCCGGTGACGGTGAGCAAGGCCTTCGCGGGTGGGCCGGCGGCACCGCGCCCGTCCAAGCCACCGGCTGGAGCCAAGCCCGGAACGGGAAACCTGGGTCCCGCGCCGAGTGAGCGGGCGTTCGTCGTCACCGACCGTCCGGTCGCCGTCGGCAGCAATGTCAACAGTGCAGCCAAGCAGGTGCTCGACAGCGTTGCCGAGCACCTGGGGAGCACGTTCGCCGAGGCCGAAGGCGAAGCCGACGGCAACCCAGCCGTCCACGCCGGGGCCGTCGTCGAGATCGGTGGCGTGTCCGCACCGTTCGCGGGCAAGTGGGTGGTGAGCCACGTCCGGCACGTGATCGGGAGTTCCCAACATGGCTATCGCACGAAGTTCGCCGTGACCGGCAGGCAGAACCGGTCACTGCTCGGGCTCACGGTCAACGGGTCCGCGCAAGCGAAGAGGCGCACGATCGACGGCCTGGTGTGCGGTGTCGTCACGAACATCAACGACCCGGACCGCAGGGGCAGGGTCAAGGTGACGCTGCCGTGGCTGGCGCCGGACTACGAGTCGGACTGGGCCCCGACGGTGCAGCAGGGTGGCGGCAAGCAGAGCGGTGCGCTCTTCCTGCACGACGTCGGCGACCAGGTGCTCGTCGGTTTCGAGTTCGGTGACCCGCGCAGACCTTATGTCATCGGCGGCATCATCGATCAGCAGACCGCGTACGACCTGGGTGCGGCTGCGGTGATGACCTCCGGCGCCACGGCGGCCGTGGTCAACCGCGGCCTGGTTTCACCGGCCGGCAACCGTCTTGTCTTCCACGACCAGATGAAGCCGGACCCGAAAGCACCGCCGACGGCGTCGAGGATCACGCTCGGCACGAAGGACGCGAAGCTCGGTCTCGCGGTCGACCAGGTCGCGGGCACGGTGACGGTCACGTGCAACCCGGCTCCACCGAACAGCAGCACTGCGGTGGGCAACCTGACGGTCGAGTGCGGGAACGCCGGCACGATCAACATCAAGACCGGTGCGAACGGAACCGTCAACATCGACGGTGGTGCAGCGGTGAACGTGACGTCCGAGATGTCGCTGAAAGTGGAGAGCAAGGGCGTCGTGACGGTCAAGGGATCGCAGATCAAGCTGAACTGAGGGACAGGCCATGCGTGCGGACTTCATCGGATCGGGGTGGGCGTTTCCCCTTGGTGTCAACGCCAACGGTTCCATCGCGCTGGTGGACGGGGCCACCGAGCTGGAACAGGCCATGCGCCTGATCCTTTCCACCTACCCCGGTGAACGTCCCATGCGCCCGCAGTTCGGTTCCCGGCTGCGCGACTTCGTGTTCGAAGGCACCACGTCGGAGAACGCGGGCCAGATCTCCTTCGAGGTCCGCTCCTCGCTAGCGCAGTGGGAGCCGAGAGTGGACGTGCAGGACGTCGACGTGACGCCGGACCCGGACCAGCCGGGGTTGCTGTACATCGACATCACCTACTCACCTAAGAACGAGAACGACTGGCGAAATCTCGTCTTCCCGTTCTACACGATCCCCGACGACGAGAGTGAATACTGATGGCGCTGCCTTCGCCCGAGCTCGACGACCGCCGCTTTCAGGACCTCGTCGACGACGCCAAGCGCATGGTGATGCGCAAGTGTCCCGAGTGGACGGACCACAACGTGTCCGACCCCGGCGTCACGCTGATCGAGACGTTCGCGTTCATGACCGATCAGCTGCTGTACCGGCTCAACCAGGTGCCGGACCGGTTGTACGTGAAGTTCCTCGACCTGATCGGCATGCGGTTGCTGCCACCGACGCCGGCGAAGGCGCCGGTCACCTTCTGGCTGTCCGCGCCTGCGACGGTGCCGCTGGTGGTCCGCCGGGGCACCGAGGTCGCGACCATCCGCACCGAGACCGAAGACCCGATCACGTTCTCCACGGTCGAGGACCTCGACATCGAGCCCTGTGAACTGAAGTACGCGCGAACCATCCATGCCACCAACGACATGTCTCTGGTGCACACGGAAGAACTGCGGATGCGCAACTGGTTCCGTGCGTTCGCGGAGCCGCCGGTGCCGGGGGACCAGCTCCTGCTCGGACTCGACGAGGCGGTGCCGTCGTGCGCCGTGCGCATCGATTTCGAAGGCCGCGTCGAGGGCATCGGCGTCGACCCGGACAACCCACCGCTCGCGTGGGAGGCGTGGGATGGTGAGGAATGGCAGCCGTGCGAGGTGTCCCTCGACGAGACCGGCGGGCTGAACCGCGACGGCTCCGTCGTCCTGCACGTACCACCGAACCACGAAGCCGCCGTTCTGCACGGCGAGCGGGCGGGCTGGCTCCGGGCCAGGGTGACCGAACCTGAGGAGGGGCAGAGCGGATACACCGCTACACCGCGGGTGCACGCCTTGAGCGCGAGCACGGTTGGTGGGACGGTGACGGCGTTGCACGCGGAGATCGTGCACAGCGAGGAGCTCGGTGAGTGCGAAGGCGTGCCAGGGCAGCGGTTCGCCGTGTCCCGCCGTCCGGTGCTCGCCGTGCTGGGCGTGGATCCCGTCGTCGAGACCAGTTCAGACGAGGGCTGGACGCCTTGGAGCAGGGTCGACGACTTCGCGGCCAGTGGGCCGGACGACCTGCACGTCGTGTTGGACCCGGTGGCCGGCGAGGTGCACTTCGGTCCCGTCGTCCGAGACCCCGGCCGTGTGCTCCGGCAGCACGGTGCTGTCCCCGAGAAGGACGCGGTCGTCCGGATCAGGGGATACGCGACCGGCGGCGGCATCGAGGGCAACGTCGGTACCGGCGCGATCCGGACGCTGAAGTCGTCGATCCCGTTCGTGGCCGAGGTCGAGAACCGGTACCCGGCCAGGGGTGGCACTGACGGCGAGACCGTCGAGGAGGCGAAGACCCGCGGTCCCGTCTTCCTGCGCACTCGTAGCAGAGCGGTGACCACGGAGGACTTCGAGGTGCTGGCGAAGAACATCGCGCCCGAGCTCAGCCGGGTGCGCTGTATTCCGGCCGGGACCGCCGACACCGATGCCGGTGGTGTGCGCGTGCTGGTGGTGCCTGCGGCGCCGATCGAGGACGGGCGGATCGAGCTGCAGGACCTCGCACCCGACCGCGAGATCATGAACCGGATCGCGGCGCACCTGGAGGACGTGCGCGTGGTCGGTACCAGGGTGGTGGTCGAGCCGCCGCTCTACCGCGGCGTCACGGTCGTCGCCCGCTTGGTCGCTCGTCCGCGGGTGAACCGCGAACGGGTGCAGGAAGAAGCGTTGCGCGCGCTCTACACGTTCCTGAGCCCGCTGCCGGGCGGCGGCCCGGACGGCGCGGGCTGGCCGTTCGGGCGTCCGCTGCAGGCGGGCGAGGTGTTCGCCGTCCTGCAACGGGTGCACGGCGTGGAGCTCGTCGAGGACGTTCGGTTGTTCACGGCGAACCCGGTGACCGGAGAGCGTGGTCAGGAGACCCAGCGCATCCGGTTGGAGGCCAACAGCCTCGTGTTCTCCTTCGAACACCACGTCCGCGTGGAGGAGTCGTGAAAAGCGGTGCAGCCTCCGCGCTGCGCACGCCTTACCCGCTGGTCACTCTCATGCCCTCGGTGTTCCAGGACGACTCCTTCACCACGAGGTGGACCTCGGGACTCGACGACGTACTGGCCCCGATCATCGCGTCGATCGACTGCCTGGCGGCTTATCTCGATCCGCTGCTCGCGCCCACCGACTTCCTGGAGTGGATGGCGGCGTGGCTCGGTGCGACTCTCGACGAGAACTGGCCGGAGACCCGCCGGCGGGCGGTCATCTCGCAGTCCGCGGAACTGTACCGGCAGCGCGGCACGGTGGGTGGCCTGCGACGTCACCTGGAACTGGTGACCGGTGGCCGCGTCGAGCTGCGCGACAGCGGAGGCGTGAGCACGTCGACACGTCCGGGGGCGCGGCTGCCGGGTGACCACCGGCCGGCGCTGGCGATTCGCGTCGTGGTGCCTGACCCCGATCTGGTGGACCACCGCGCGCTCGACTCACTCGTGACGATGGTCAAGCCTGCACACGTCCCGCACACACTCGAGGTGGTGAGCTCATGATCGTCTGTCGTAAATGCGGAGGAAGGTGCGACGACAAGGACACCTTCTGCGGATCCTGCGGTGGTTTCCTCGAGTGGACCGGCGAGCGCATGAAGGTCGAGGTCGACGAGAGCGTCGTCCAGGAGGCGCAGGAACAGGAGAGCCAGCGGACGGAGCAGAAGCCGAATCTGCTGCTGCGTGCCCAGATGGCGATGGGACGGATGACGTCCGCGCCCAAGGCACCTGTGCAGATGAAGACCCTCGGCGGCGAGGCGATCGGTCCTGGTGGACGTGTAACGGGCGGCCTGGGATCGATGACTCCAGGTGTCGGCAAGCCAACCGGTCTCACGCCGCCGTCGGCACCCGGGCTACCGAAGCCGCCCGGGCTTCCGGGTCTGCCTTCACCGCCCGGCCTTCCCAAGCCTCCGGGTGCGCCGTCGGCGCTCGGCAGCCCACCAGGACTGCCTGCACCTCCCGGTCTGCCGAAGCCACCTGGGATGCCTGGCCTGCCATCGCCTCCTGGACTGCCTAAACCTCCGGGGCTACCTGGTCTGCCATCGCCCCCCGGCTTGCCCGGCCTGCCGCCACCTCCGGGCTCAGCGCCACCGTCTGGGCGTCCGTCCGTTGATGACGACGATGACGACTTCGAAGACGACGACTTCGAAGACGAGGATCTCGACGATGAGGATCTCGACGAGGACGACGACTTCGAGGATGACGATGACGATGACGATGATGACCTCGATGAGGACGACTTCGACGAGGACGACGACGACTTCGATGACGAGGACCTCGACGAGGATGACTTCGATGACGACGAGGAGGACGGCGGCGCCGGGCTGATCGCACCGGTGGCCGCGGCCAACGATCTGGAGCGAGCAAGGGCCGCAGTCGCCGCACCTTTGTCACTCGACGGATCGGTAGACGCGGATCCAGACCCCGAGGAGGTTCTGCCGCAGGCGTTCAAGCGCCGTGCGGTGGTCACGACCAGTCGTCCCACGCGACGGCCACAGGCCGGTGATCTGCTGTGCGGCGAGTGCGGGGAGAGCAACCCGCCGGATCGCAACTTCTGCAGCCGTTGTGGCTCGTCGCTGCGCACGGCCGTGGTGGTGAAACCGAAGTGGTGGCGACGTTTCGTTCCCCGGCGCGGCCCCAAGGTGGTCAAGGCGTCCAAGCGGCCAGGACAGGCGGCCGCAGCGAAACCGAAACGTCACATCGTTGCCAACGTGATGAGGGGTGCGCTGCGGGCGTTCACAGTCGTGCTCGCCGCATCGGTGTTCCTCTACGGGTTGTACCCGCCGTTCAAGGTGCGGGTGAACAGCATGATCGTGAGTGTCAAGGACAAGGTGAACTCCGCGGTGAACAAGCAGTTCGTGCCGATCCGGCCGAGCTCGGTGACTGCGTCGGTGGAACTGCCGGACCGCGGCGGCAAGCTGGCCTCCGACGGTTTCGCGAACACCAGCTGGCTGGCGCCGTACCCCGCGGTAGCCGATCCCGCAGCCCTGCCGAAGCTGACCATCAAGTTCGACAGCAAGGTCACCTTGACCCGGCTCATCGTGCGGGCAGGAGACAGCAGCGCTTTCGCCGAACACGGGCGGCCCGCGAGGATCAAGCTGAAGTACTCCAACCTCCAGTCGGACGCCCTGCAGCTCAAGGACTCCGCCGAGCCGCAGACCCTGGTGCTCGATGCAGGGCTCGCCGTGGAGAGCGTTGAGCTGACCATCGACAACGTCAACAAGGCCGAGGGCGTCACCGACGTCGCGCTGGCCGAGCTGGAGTTCTTCGGCTTCGACCTGTGAGAGGCAGGCGCAGATGGGCGATCTCGTCATCAAGACCGGCGACCTGATCAAGATCACGATCCCGCCGCCGGCGATCGTGCCTCAGCTGCAGGCGCCGGTGCCGCTCACTGGGTCCAGCACCAACGTGATGGTCGCGAACATGTACGTGTGCCTGCTCGGTGACGAGTTGCCGGACATGATCTCGGGACTGCTGCCCTACACCGCACCTCCGTTCATCACACCGGGAACGGGCCGGCTTCAGATCAACCTCCTACCCGCCAACATGACCAGGCAGACAGTCAACGGCGGCAAGGTTCTGCTGGTGAAGGGGCAGCAGTTCCCGGTGACGTTCACGGTGCAGACACCGGCCCAGCAACCCACTCCGACGGGACCGCTTCCTGACACCTTGCCGGTGAAGCAGGGCACTGGCCAATTCATCACGACGAACATGACGGTGTTCGCGGGTTGACCAGCGCTCCGTCCGGAAGTCTGCCCCAACCGCTCCTGCAGGTGGCGCCAAATGCAAGCACAGTTTGTCCATCGCTTGCGAACGCCGTCCACACCCGCGGCAATCGTGCGGCACAGCGCGGAACGGCGGCTTCATCCACCCCTGGGGCCGCCGCCTTCGCACATGATCATCACGCAGCCGTTCCTGACGTCGATCGGGGTGCATGCCATGAACCAGGACCAGACAGACTGGGCGACGGCGTACTACTACGTCGCAACACTGTGGGCGCTGGTCGGAGATGACTTCACCGAGGAGTGGAGGCATCTGCGCGACTCCTTCGAGCGGCAGCTCGCCGACGTGCCGGCCGGGCACGAGTCCGGTGATCGGCTCCGGTCCGCACTCGCCGCGTTGCAGTCGCAGGTGGACGAGGTGGCGGCGGTCCGCGCGCACAGCGGAGCGAGCAGGGAGGATCCCGGCAGACTCGTCCCCGTGTTCGCCGACCTCGGTCGGGCATTGCGCCAGTTCAAGAAGATCGTGGAGGACGACGTACGCCATCTGCCGGTCGGGTCTGGTGACGAGTGGGATCTGGCCGTCGACCACGTGCGCAACGCGGTGTGCGAACTCGACAAGGTGTGGGTGTCACCCGCGCTCGCGCCCGCGTTCGGCGACGCTATCGCCTACCTCGGATCGATAGATCTGGATGCGCTCGTGCGCCATGCCCGTTGAACTCGCGGGTTGTCAGCGAACAGTGTGCCCGCGGCGGAGGACTGCGGGGACGCAAGAAGCTTTCCTGGCCACTCATGAAGCGGCATCGCGACGAGGTTGCGGTGCCGCTTCATGAGCATCAGACGAGCAGGCGGCCCAGGACGGAGCTGAGGACCTCGTAGGGGGCGTCGTTGCGGCAGATCCAGCCACCTTCGGAGACACTGCCCTTGGCGAGGTACTTGCGCTTGATCCTCACCACGATCACGTACTTCTTCTCGCTGGCGGACCTGGTGCTGAAGCGCACGGCGACAGCGGGGTTCGTGGTGAACTCCACCAAGTCGCCGAACACGTACTCGCCGACCTGCGCACGTGCCTCGCGTTCGGTGGGCGCCACGGTGTCCGGACTGCTCGAATGTGTGAGGCAGTGCTGCAGCTGACGCTCGTTGACTCCGCGCGCGAGCACCACGTCGTCGTCAGGTTTGGCCATCTTGACCCGGCCTTCCGGCGACAGCGAGTGGCCGCCGAGGTAACCCGCGACGTCGGCGGGCGAAACGCCCACAGCCACCGCACGGTCCTCGGCACCGCCGCGAAGCATCTCAAGGCGTGCAGCCCCCCCGAGAGAAGGCCTGGTCGATCGCGCCGTCGCGGGCGCGGCGCGCAACGCGTCCATGCGCGCACTGGAGACCGAACTCACGGAGCCGGCCACGAGTGAGCTCCGGGCGAGCGGCGTCAGCCGCCTGGCCAGGGCCGGGTTGGCGGTCGCGATCTCGTGGACCGTGCGCAGAATCGCCCGCTCGGCGACGGTCGTCGGGGTGGGAACGTCCGGGGTCGTCGGTTCCTCGGTGGCGGGCTCCGGAGTGGGGGTCGTCACGGTGACTCCTTTCGATCATCGCGTGCTGACGGCATCCGCCGCCGCCTCGGCGAGGGTGTTGATGTCCATCTCGTCGAGCACGGCCACCAGTTCTGCCGGGGTGATGCCGAGTTCGGCGGCAAGACCTGGGATCGCCGCACCGAGTTCGTCGAGCAGTTGTGTGGCGGCTGTCGCGGCTTCCTGCGTGTCGTCGGTCGTCGGCGTCGCCTGCTCCTGCGTGGATTCGGGAGGCTGGACCGCCGACAGCCAGCCGCTGAGCCAAGCGTGCTTCTCGTCGTCTCCGAATGCGGACGGCCAGTCCGCGCCCCACCCGCTCTCGAGGTAGGCGGCCAGATCGGCCCTCCACGTCGGCGACCAGCCGGTGAGCAGGCGTTCCTGATCCGCGTCGACCCATCGGAAGACGTCGACGTCATCGATCTGTGGCGGCACGTTCAGCAAGGCTGCGTACCAGTCACCCAGCTGGCTCTGGTGCTCGTACAGATAGGCGAGCACCGGCACGGGGTCGGCGACCTCGCGGTCGAGGTGTGCGAGGAACGTTTCACACGCCCGCTCGAAGGAGGCTTCACGCGCCTTGGAGCCGAGCACCTCGTTGAAGGCTCGCGGCTCGCCGAGGCATTCGGCGTACGCGGAACAGACGACATCGAACCACTTCTGCGCCTGTGACGGGTCGACGTCCTGCCATACAGAGGTGGCTGCTTCGGCCGCTGTGGTTTCGATCTGCGACATGGGTCTCCACCGTTCTCCAGTCCACAGTGCACATTCGCATTCACCAGCATGTGCTGTGGCTCACCAAAAGCGGTGGCTTTCCGGGTCACGGAACGGTCAAGGCTCGTCACCTGATGGGGCAGCGGCCAGGTCGCCGGTCCGTCATCGCACAACGCCGCTGCGGTACGCGACGAGTGCGGCCGCGCACCGGCTTTCGCACTGCAGTTTCTGCAACACCCGTTTGATGTGAGACTTCACCGTGTGCTCGCTCACCGAGAGTGCGGCTGCGATTTTGGCGTTGGACAGCCCTCGAGCCATGTGTTCGAGCACTTCGTACTCGCGTGCGCTCAGAAGGTTCACCAGCGCGATGCTCTCCGGGTCGAGCATGCGGTCTGTCACGCGACCGATCATCGTGTCGCGCAGGGCAGCGGGCATGATCACGGTCCGACCGTCTGCGATCAGGCGCAGCGCACTCGTGAGCGCACCCGGTTGCCGAGGCGGATCGAGTATCGCGGAGGCGCCCGCCGCCAGTGCCTGCATGGCGGCCTCGGTGTCGACCGCGTCGTCGATGACGATCGCGATCGACGTGCCGGGAGCGGTGTTCCGCACCAGCTGGGTGGTCTGTGCGAGATCGGGAACGCGCAGACTCATCACCAGCACATTCGGCCTGTGGTCGACCGCGACCGCGAACGCGCGCTGCACGTCGGGGGTGTCGGCGACGATCCGGAAGCCGGTCTGCAGCTCGAGAATCCGCCGGATGCCTGAGCTGACCAGCACGTTCGGGTGAACGACGGCTACCGTGACCACGGGCCTGATCGGCTCAGGTGTCGACGGCGGCGTGGATGTCACCTCAACCTTTCTGTTCATGATCACTTCGAGCCGATCGTGTCACGGCGCGGCCGGTCACCGGACGCGGCACACGCATCTGTGGCACAAACCCGTCAGTGGCGGGAATCCCGCTGTCAGCGCTCGTCCCCGCCGTCGCCGTCCGGCGGATACCACCCGCGAAAGGCCGCCTGCAGGCCTGCCTGGAATCTGGTCCGCGCACCGAGCCGGTCCATGAGCGACCGGATCCGGCGTTCTGTGGTCCTCGGAGCGGCGCCCAGCTTCGTGCTCACCTGTTTGGTGGTGAGGCCTGCGGCGAGCAAGGTGAGGACCTGGAGGTCCTGCGCGTCGAGCGGGCTGTGGGCCGCTGCGGCATTGCTCGTCACGTGGCCCTTGGGCCACAAAGGTGCGGAGCGCTCCCACAGGAGCTCGAACAGCGTGACCAGTGCGTCGAGGAGCGGCGACGTCCGCACGAGCACGCTGGAACGATCATCACCTGCCGCAGGCAGGATTGCGACCTCGCGGTCGACCACGAGGAGATCGGTGGGCACTCGATCGACGACGCGTGCGTTCTCGCCTGCCGCGGCGAGGTGCGGCAGTTGTTTCCTGTGCTCGGTCCGCTCCAGAGCGCTGTGGTCGTAGATCGTGCGGCAGCGCACACCGTTGGCGAGCAGGTGCTCTCGCAACGTGGGGTCCTGCGACGAGGCGTCATCCGGTGTCTGTCTTCCCACGAGCAGGAGCACTTCGTTGCGCGCGAGCTCGTGTACTGCGTCGAATTGCTGTTGGGCGCCGGCACCGAGTACCTGGACTTGGGGGTCCGCCGTGGGACGGAAAGCGGTTGTCGTGCGCCGGGCGAGCTCGGCCGCCGTGACCCGCGCTCGCTCGATCTCCTGCTGCTTGCGCACGGCCAGCACACCGATCGCCAGGTCGGGTGGCGCTGGGTGGTACCGCGGGGGGATTTCCGGTGACACGAAAACCAGACCGAGTTCGGCCAGCGATTCCAGCAGCGCCCAGATCGCGTTCGCGTCCACGCCGATGTGCTCGCGCAGTTCGTCCACGGTGGATCCTGGATGATCCAGGACGACCTCGTAGAGTCCTTGTTCGGCCGGTCCGACGCCGAGGCACCGGAAATCCGCGCTCAAGTTCTAGAGCCTTTCGTGTACGTCGTTGGGTGCCTGGGCAGTATCCGGGCCGGTTGGATCACGTCGAACCCATGTTCACCCGGACGGCACATGAACCTGCCGCAAATCCCCACCACAGGTCAGGTGAACATCGCCCTTGTGTTTCGGGGCATCCCTCTGGGGAGGGATTGGCCGCAGACCCGTATGGGCCAGAGGAGGAGCTCAGGTGCCCGCCTCGCGCATTCAGTTGTTCCACCCGAGCCCCGAGGCGTTCCGGGCCGGGCCGCACCGTCCGTGTCGCCGCCGTCCGGGTCCTCCATCGCGAGGGAGTCGGTCAGCGTGCTGAGCGCCTTCCGGCGTTGATGCCGTACGAGCACGCCTGGCGGTAGACGTCGCGCTGCAGCTTCTGCAGCAACCCAGTTCCGCCGCCGCGTTACTGGTCGCCGCTGTGTTCGTGGTCATCGACGGTGGCAGCGGCCTCGTGCGCGCCACTGCGGAAGGTCTTGATCCGGTCGGCGAGCTTGTGGAACTCGTCGGCGCGGATCTCGCCGGCCGCGAGGTTGGGGGCGACCTCGATCCACCTCTCGTCGACCTGGCCCTCAGGCATTCCGCACATGGCAGAGAGAACGTCGGGCCTCGTGATCCGGCCGGTCGTGCTGACGCGTCACACTGGCTCCATTGTGGGGACATCCGCGGGATTTGAGGGGAGTCGCTGTTTCACGCTCGTCCGGCTTTGGCGAGGTTCTTGAACCTGGGATAGCTGTCCTGTGCCAGGGTCGAGAGGACGTCCTGCCGGGCTCTGTCGAACTGGCCCGGCTCCACCCGCGGGTTCACAGTGCCGAAGTGCCGGTCGAGCACGGCCTTCGACGCAGAACTCACGTTCACCACCTCAGGCCGGACGTACCGGGCGTAGATGCTGGCTGCGACGTCCGCGTCGGGTGCCGAGCGGAACTCCTCGACCTCACCGAGGAAATCAAGGTTCTCCACGGCGCGAATCCGCTCCAGGTACTGCCGGAACCGCAGCAGCAGATCCGGATCGTCAGCCCTGTTCGCCCAGAGCTTGACGAAGCTGTCCGGCCAACCCGCCGTTTCGTCGCCCTTCGCGACGGCCTTGCCCTTGCCCTTGGCCTTGTCGGCGGCACGCCTGGTGGATGAACCGTCGGCTGCCGCGTCCGCTCTCCGGGTGCGGTTCTCGCGGTCACCTGATCGGCCCGTGACGGCGTTGGGCAGCGTGCTGGTCACCTGCCGGCTGCTTCCCAACTGGTCGCGCAGGTAAACCTGCAGGACATCGGCAACACCGTCACCGGTCACCAGCGCGAGGATGTGTGGTTGGTTGCCGCGAGCGGTGCGGAAACCTGTCCGCAGTCCCACTCGATCGCCCACCTTGAGCATCGTGCCGCGGTGGACATCCTCGAGTTCGGCGAGGAGATCATAGAGATGCGGGTGTCTGGGATAGGCCGCGCCGGTCCGTCGCAGCATGACAGCGTTGCCCACCTGCAGGTACTCGAAATGGGGAGTAGCGCCCGCGACGTCGGAGAAGGCCACCCCGTGCTTCTTGCTTCCCCAGACCTTGGCATTGACCTGGTTCACCGCGTCGAACCGCCCGCTGATGGTGAACCCGTCGTCCTCGTTCGCGGCGATGTAGAGGCCGGTGTCGCCCCAAGCCTGCGACTGCCCGGACTTCGCGATCCCCGCCAGCACCTCCTCGAGAACCTTCTCCTGGCCGTTCGCGAAGATGCGCACGGCCGCTTCCCACTTCAGTCTCGATTCGACCAGTCGTGCGCTGTCGCCGGTGTCGACCCGCACGGTGAGACCGTTCACCGAGGTGAGACCGACCCGGACATCAGGCGTGGCCGATATCGCGTCCCTGCCGGCCTCGTCCAGCTGCTCGGCGTCCGTTGAACCGGAACCCCGCGAGTTCTGGAGGTGGGTGATCCGCCTGAGGAGCGCGATGGAGTCGCTCTGCAGCCGCACCAGCTCGGCGCGCCATGCTTCGTGCTCGGCCGCCCGGTCGTGCATCGCCTGCCGGGTGGTCTCCGTCCATTCAAGAAATGCCTGACGTACCAAGGCCTTGTCGTGTGGCGTGACCAGCCCGAGGAAAGTCGACTCCTCGAGAAGGTCGTCCGGCGCGTGGGCGCCGAACTGCTGGCCCAGGAAAGCGAGGTGGTGGTTGAAAGCTTGGACCAACGCGGGTGATGTGCTGTCGCGCACGCAGTCGAGGATGTCCTTGAAACTCAGGAAGAACTGCGGCATGAACCTCTCGGTGCCACGCAGCCAGCTCTCGAAACCTGCCATGACGCGGTCGAGTACGTGGAGGTCTTGGTCGAAGCCTCCCGTGCCGTCCAGGCCTGCCTGCAGATCGGCCTGTCGCTGCAACTGCGCGGAGGAGCTTGCGTTGAGGTCAGTGAGACTTTGCGGATGCGGGGACGCCATGAGAACTCCAAGGGACTTCGGATGCACCGCACTGGTCGGAGTTCGCAGTGCTTGCCGCCATCCTGAGCCCATCGCGCGGCCGCGTCGTGGCCCGGCGGGCACGAGCGCGTGCTGCGACCGGTGCCTCATCGGGCATCGTGTCCGCTCGTCACCGGCGCCAGACGAAGCCGGGTGGCGCCATCCGTCCTGAGGTGACGAGAAGGTTCGTCTCGGCCTGCGCGGAGGTGTCAGGTCCGAGCGATCGAGCCAGGATGGTGCGTGGACCAGGCGTCGTGCCGGAGAACAGGAGCAACGTCGCGGTGAAGCCGCCGTCCGAGCGAGCGGTTGCCGTCGCACGCTCCAGGTGACCGGGCGAAGTGACCTCAACGCGTTGTCCTGGCGCGAAACCGGTGCCCGACACCATCGTCGGCCGGCTGGGCGACGCGACGGACGGGGAGACAACGACCCTGGGCGCGATGCCGGATCCGTTCAGAAGCACGAGCTGGCTCTGCCCGCCGGCGCCTGTGACGAGCAGAGCCGCGGGGCGTTCGCCCGCGGCGCGCGGAGCATGCGCCAGGGTGATCACGCAGTTGTCACCAGGCGCGAGCACCGCACCCGAGCACGTGTCGGACACGATGCGGTAGTCGAGTGCGGTTGCGGGCACCGCGCCCGAGACGGACACGATCTCAGCGGTGGAGACGGTCATCGCCGTGTCCCCGCGGTTGGTGACCTGAACGGGAGTGTCCGCGCTGGAGGCCATGATGGACCGTTGCCCGAACGACACGTCCAGCGAGCCAACGGCGAGCACCGGGCCGACCAGAGGCCGGCCTACAACGGCCTCCAGGGGCACCACCACGGGCGCGGCACGGCCGCGGACGTTCACCACCAGTTGCGCAGACCGCACCCCGGAAGGGGAGCCGGCCGGCCGGAACCGCACCGACACGCTGCACGAGTCACCGGGGTAGAAGGTGCGGCCCTGGCAGGTGTCCGCCGGGTGGATGCTGAACTGATCGCTGTCTGCGCCGGTTACTGACACGGAAGTGATGTGCGCGGGGCCGAAGCCGTCGCCGTAGCCCAGGCGCACGACGGAGGTGGACTCGCTGTCCGGGCGCACCGGCGCGAAGGAAGGTGACTGCCCCGCCATGCCAGGGGTGAGCAGCCGTGCGTAGACGTCGGACCACGAGTTCAGGTCGCCGTCGGCGAGATTGTTCGCCTCGGAAGTGAACACGATGACGCCACCGTCTGCGGACAACGAGACCGAGTAGCTCTCGTCGTTGCCCATGCACGGTCCTGTGGGCCAGCTGGTGGCGCTCACTGCGCATTGCTGGTCGAGTGCCTGTGTGACCACGTGAGCGGACAACGGTGGTTGGCCCGCCTGGGCACGGGCCCGATCTACGACGACGTCACGCGCCAGCACCTGGCAGTTGCCGTTTCCGCACATGGTCGTGCTGTTGGGCGGGCACGTCTCCGGCACGGAGCAGTCCGGGATCCGGCCTTCGGCGGTAACACCTGGCGCGATGAACGTGAGGATTCTCCCGTCACCCGACAAAGCGGGTTCGTTGCCCCACGAGTTGGCTTCTCCGGCGCGCTTTTGGTCGGAGGCCAGTTCGGACGTGAAAGGCTCCGACGGACTCGGCCACAGGACGTTGTCACCGTCGGGGTCCCGGTCCACCAGGCGAACAAAGAACACGTCGTACTGGAATGCCACCACGCGTGCATCGTTGGACATCGCCAGATGCGGGTCGACGGTGGTCATCACCGCCCCGTTCCCGTCGACACCGAGTACATCCTCTCGGCGCGGAGCGCGGTCCCCGGGAACGATCCCGACGAACCGGCCGGCGCTGGTGCGGTCGGTCCAGTCCGTCAACACGCCGACGTAGTCGCCGTCGGCGGAGATGACGGGTTGCCTGGCGCGCGTGATGCCGGACCCCGGCGCCGGGGCCACCTGCCTGGTCGCGAGACGCGCGGGCAACAATCTCCCGTTCGGTCCGAATCCGAGGCGGGTCACCTGGACTCCGACGTTGGCCGAGACGATCGAGTCCCCGTCCGGACGGTGTTCCCACGCCACCGAACTTCCGTCGGCGGAGATGACAGGTGTGCTGCTGACGCTGCGCACGCCGTCATTCGCTGTTTTCACGCCGGCGTAGGCGTAAGCGTAGTCACGCCTGCCGTCCGGCAGGACCTCGTCGAAGTCGCCGTCACCGTCGGGGTCACGGTCGCAGACGTAGACGTCGGCGACGTACTCCCCACCCTCGCCGGCCTCGGCGTCCGGGTCCTGAGCACCACCCATCCGCGGCGAGGTCGTGCGGAACGCGACGTACCGCCCAGTTGCCGAGATCGACGGCTGGCTCGCCTGGACGAGGGCGGGGTCGACCCCTCCGGGTAGCTGACTGATCAGCACGATCTTGTGCCGCGCCCGGTCGTGGACGTAGATGTCGGCCGTGTCCTCGGTCTGGTCGAGCGGGTCGAGCTCCGCCACCGAGCTGAACGCCACGTGCCAGCCGTCACCGGAGACCACGGGCGCTTCGCCGTCACCGTACTCGTCCGGCACGGGGTGAGCGCTGAGGTACTCGGTGTACGCGTCCCCATCGGCTGCTCTGGCACCTTGCGGTGTGGTGACGAGCATTGCCGCCGCGATGGTCAGCACCGCTGCCGACGCGAGCAGGAGGCGGCGCACACGTCGCGTTCCACTCCGGGAACGGGGTCCACCAGCTCTGCTCAGTGTCATCGACGTCGCTCCTGTGTGCGCGAATCTGAAGTGTTCCTAGGGTCGTGCTTCGTCGCACGGCCGAACGCGTCCTATCGGGCAGGAAGTCGTGCAGGGTTCCGGGACTTCAATGCCGTTACTGCGCGTCGAGGACGACACGTTCCGGCAGGTGATCACGCAACCGGTCGAAAGCCGCCTGCAGTCCCGACCGCGTCCGCTGGTCGTCGGCCAAAGCACCTGCCGGTGCCACGATGATCGTGGGTTCGCCGTCGTGCTCGTCGCGCCGGACGACCAGTTCACCTGTGCAGGCAGGAGAGCCCGATGTGTGAATCGCGCGGGCGGCCTTCCACCACGCGTCGTCCTCACCGAGGAGCAGGCGATCGCCCGCGAGGAGGAGCGGCGTCGATCCACCTTCCCGGAGCGCGGCCAGCACAGCCGCGTTGTGCTTGTCGACGGCTGCCCAGTCGACGTCGTCTCCGGTTCCTGGTTCGGTGAGCACGAGCGAGGTGATGATGCCGTCGCGGTACTGCTGATCGATCGCCATGGCGTCCCTGCGTTCGGTTTCCTGCAACCCGGCGTTCCACCAGTCGAGGGCCGTGGCGGTCTCACCGGCGGAGATCAACTCCTCCACCCGGTACAAAGTTTTCTCAACGCCTGCGATCGCTTTCTCCAACGCGTCGTCCTTCCGCAACACCGCTCGGGTGTCGGCCGGTTCGGCGCGGTACAACCGGTAGAACGCGAGCGCGCCGTGCTCGGCCAGGTAGGCCTTCGCGCTGTACTGGGTCGCCCATGTGCTGACCCTGGTGTCCTGGAGGAGCATCACCTGAAGCTCCTGCCGGTCGATCGCGTCGGCGTGATTCCGTTTGCCGAGATCGTTGAGGTGTTGCCACGCCCTCGCCGGGTTCAGCCTCGCGGTGATGAGGAACTCCCGGACCTTGCGTTCGTAGGCCGTGAACCGTGCCTCATCCGCCGGATGTGGCGGGCTTGCGGGAGGGCTGTCCTCACTCTCCGCGCTGCGGCAGGACAACAGGAAGACGTCCGAGTGGCCGTCGAGGAGCTGCAGCAGGCCGCCGCAAGTGTGCCGGCGCCCCTCCGGCGGACAGCTCGCCTCGCACAGCTTGATCCCGTCCCTTCCGATCGTCTCCCCGATGTACCGGACGTCCAGGCCGCACTGCGCAAGTGCGAGAGTGTGTCCGTACTCCTGGGAGGAGAGCCGGAAAAGCGCGTAGTTGGGAATGGGCTCGAGAGGCTGCTTCGTCTCCCGCGGGGTGATCTGTCCACCGGTCGCCACAGCCTGCACCGTGACGGCCGTCGCAACGTCCTCGCCTTCCTCGGCGTAGAAGTGCAACCGCATGTCCTCGGGCACGAAGGTCGTGGAGCCGGTCACCTCCGTGCCGTGTCCTTCGACGTAGACGGTCATGGGGCAGTCTTCGATCGGTTAACGGACCATGTCAACCGCTCTGTGCACAATGGACTTTCTGCTGCCCGGTCGTGCGCTCGAAGGTGCCCGTCAGTAGGCCCTTCCGCAGGTGCCTTCGTCCCCTGGGAGGCCGACCATCGAAGGCAGTGGTCACCGCTGGAGGTGCCGCCCGACAGAGAAGAGTCCGACGTGCCTCGAGCCTCTCACGACGAAACGGACGTCCACAGCCGGATTGCCATGCTGACCGAGGACGTCTCGGACACAAAGCAGTACGCCGCGGCCATGCGCCAGGCACACCAGGTCGTGTCCGGTGCGCTTGGCAGGCAGAGCTCTGGCGAGATCGCCGAGGACCTTGCGACGTTGTCCTCGGTGGATGCCGAGATCGCGTCGTCATTGATCGCCGATCTGGCGCACAAGCTCGGTACGAAGGTCGATACCGCTGCGGTGCTGGCCTCCCAGGACGAGTTGCGCGCCCTCGTCGAGCTGGACCTCGACGCAACCGTCGAGTGGCTGCGCACCGCCGTGGCGTTGACCGAACACTTCGTGCGCGAGGCTGACAACAGGGTGAAGCACGCGGAGGAAGAGATCGGTCGGCTGTCAAGTCGAAATGACAGCAAGGTAGTGGCGGACATGGTCGCCCAGGAGATCAAGGGCGTGTACTTGGCGGTCACGGGGCCGTTCGCCCAGATTCCGCCGGTCGAACTGACGCTGGCCGAGGCGGAGGACAAACTCGCACCACTGAAGATCGCCGGAGGTCTGCCTGAGGCGGTCCTGCGTGCCTACAGGTCACCCGACAGACGCGAGACCCTCCTCAAGAGGGCGGCGGGATCGGCCGTCGAGCTGATCCTGGATGCGGACTGGGTCGCTTGGATCATGGTGGATCTGCGAGAGGTGAACGAGGACAACCGCGAGGTGTGGAAGAAGAGCGCGTCCAGAGGCATGTCCTACGACGAAGCCCGGAAGGGCTCGAAGGCGCACATCGACTGCCTGATCTGGGAATCGGCGGTCATCATGCGGCTGCACGACACGGAGTTCTGGAGTGCACCGTACCTGTGGCCGCTGCTTGAGGGAATGCCGGGCGTGCGGTCGGGCACACTGCGCAAGGTGGGCAACGACGTACCTGCGTGGGACAAGCCGAAGGTGCTGTTGCTCGAAGGTGGGATCGCCACGGATGCGCACGCCGATCTGCTCACGACTTACGTGAAGCACGTCTTCGGCTCCGATCGGAAGGCCGTGCTGCGGTTGCAGGACAAGGCCAAGCGGCCGTGGAGCAGGACCGGTCGCGCGGCGGAGGAAGGAGAGGCGGGGGCGAAACGTCCTGTGGCGGACAAGGGCAAAAAGCGAGTGCAAGAGGCTCGGCGGGCACAGGAGCCGCAGCCCTCGTCGTCGGCTGACCGGAAGGGCAAGCAACCGGCGGCCACTGCGGAGGCCGTGCCGCGCTTCAAGGAGGTGTGGGCGGACCAGAAGAAGTACAGCGGTTATCTGAAGCGGTACCGGAAGTACATCGTCGATCGGCTTGCAGACGAAAGCCTTGACTTCCTTGAGGCCGTGCGGACGTACCGTGCGGGACGTCCGTCGCTGGACCGGGCTGAGGCGATCTACCACCGGTTCGTCGAGGTGGGTTCGGAGCGGGAGATCAATGTGGACATGGCGGCCAGGCTCGCCGTTCGCGACACACTTCGCGCCGGGCAGCACCGCACGGGAACCCGGCTCGCCACGGTCTTCGACGACCTGGAGAAGGCTGTGATCAACCTCCTGGATGGCGATATGAGCACTCCCTTCCGCAGCGAGGTGCGCCAGGGGAAGTACTAGCGATCTCGAGTGGTGCCGGTCGTGCCCGGCCGGTACCACTCATCAACCGGTCTCGTCCTGAGCCATCGCACGTGTCGCCGGGGAGAGATCACCTCGCGCAGCGCGGACACGACGGTGGTCGCGGTGGGTAGCCAGCGTTTCTCCGGGCTGGGACACACCGCCCACCGGATCATTCCGAAGTCGTTGGAGCTGGGGGGAAGCAGCAGCTCGCGTGGCGGGCGGATCAGGCCTACGCCGTCCGGCAGTTCCGTGCTGGACAACACGCTTTCGTCCACTTCGGCGAGGAACAACCAGCGCCGCCCGTCTCCGGTGGGCACGGCGAGCACCGGGCCGCAGGCTTCACGCAGTACGGGGTGGGCACGTGCTGACGCCGCGACATCGTCCGTGGCGTGCACACCGATCCAGCCTGCCGGCAACGGCAGGACGAGCCCGTCGTCTCTGGTTCGGACTCGCCAGGCCATCAGCCGGTGGTACTCGGCAGCCGTGAAGGGAGTCGGGCCGGAGCCGGGGGTCTGCATGAACGGCCTTCCGTCGCTCTACGAGAGGTGCCCCTTCACCCTGGCCGGTCCGGCGGTGCCGGGCGCATGTCCGTCCGGGCGGTCTTCCGTTCAGCTCGAGGTGCCCTTCTCGTTGCGCGGCCTCGTGAGCAGGCGTCGGCGGGTGGGCCGGCAGAGCTGGATGACCCGTCAGGGCAGGGGAGTGGGCACGCCGACGTGCCCTCGACGGGGTACGTCCAGCTGGGGCCAGCGGACCCGTCGTCCTGCAAAGTCGAAACGTCCGCACAGCACGACGGAAGGTGTTGCCGTGTACGACTCTCATGACGAGGCTGATGACCAGGAGTGGTCGCAAGCAGCGGTCGACGCGTTCTTCACGCAGACTGGCCTCCATCGGGACGACGTCCCTCATGACCTCGAGACCGCGCTGTCGGACGAGACCTGGTGTCTGCTCTTCGCCAACTACGTCCACACCCGTGACACGACGGTGGCCGACGCGCTGCAGCACTACATGGCGACGGGTGAGCTCCACATGGCCGTGCACGGCCCGCTCAAGCTTCTGTACCGCGACTTCGAGCGCGACATCAAAGATGACATGCCGTTGGGCAGATGAGGAACGGCGCGTTCAGGTGAGCTGCCGGTCGAGTGCGACCCACCGCTCGATCGCCGCGAACACCTCGCTGAGGGCGTGGCCGCGTTGGGTGAGGGTGTACTCGACGCGAGGCGGCTTGGCCGGGATGACGTTCCGCTCGAGCAGCTTCTCGTTCTCGAGGGTCTGAAGCCGCTCTGCGAGCGTCTTCGGGCTGATGCCCGGCAGCGCCTGCTGCAGCTCGCTGTAGCGGAGGCTGCCTTTCAGGAGGTGCCAGATGATCAGGCCGGTCCACTTCGCGCCGATGAGGTTGAACGCAGGCGTGATCGGACAGTCTTCCGGTCGGATCCGCAACGGTTCACTTTCCATAAGTGAAGTTCATATCAGAAAAGTGCGTACTTCACAATGGGAAGTTAGATGCATAAACTGAAGTCAGAGCTCGAAAGGCTCGATCCCAACCAAGGAGTTCTGATGTCCAACCCGTTCACCGTGGTCGTCCACGGCGCTACCGGCACACAGGGTGCCCCGGTCGTGCGCCGCCTGCTGGCCGACGGGCACCACGTTCGCGCCGCGGTTCGTCGGCCCGGTTCAGCTTCGCTGCCCGCCTCGGTGGAGAGGGTGGCCGCCGACCTGCTCCACGGTGAGTCGCTCGTCAAGGCCTACCAAGGCGCGGATGCGGTCGTGGTCCAGCTGCCTCTCGAATTTCACCCCGACCGCGCGGTCGCCCAGGCCGAGACCGTGCTCGCCGCGCTCAAGGAAGCTGGGGTGCCGCGGGCGGTCTTCAACGCCAACGGTCCTCTCGCCCCAGCGCCCATCGGAGTGCCGTACGTCGACGCGAGGGTGACGTTGGCGACCGGACTGGCCAGCCACGTCAGCCACGCCGTGGTCGTCGCGCCCGGCGGGCCCTACATGGACAACCTGGCCGAGCCGTGGCAGCTCAGCGAGATCAACGGCGCTGGAGTGGTCTCCTACCCGGTGCCCGAGCAGGTTCCGCTGCCCTGGGTGGCGATCGACGATCTCGCCGAGGTGATCGCCCGCGCGCTGCGGGGGGAGACCGGTGAGCTGGTCGTGGTCGCCGGCCCCGAGGTCCTGACCGGCGCGCAGGTCGCGGAACAGATCTCCGCGGCGGCCGGACGGCCGGTGCGGTATCGCGCCATCACCCCCGCGCAGCACGCCGAGATGACGACACCTCACCTCGGTGCCGAGGCCGCGAACGGCGTTGCCGCACTGTACGAGGCTCGCAGCAAGGGTGCTCCGCCGCCCGCAGCGGCTCCTGCGACGCCCGGAACCACGACGTTCGCGGCCTGGGCGGCGAAGAGGATCTGGACCGCGCCGTAGCAGCAAGCCTCAGGCAGCTGATCCCCGCTGCCCGCCGACGCGACCGGCGTTCACACTGCCGATCATCGCGGACGTCGCTAGCGTGCTGGGCCCGAACCCATCGGAAGTGAGGAGATCGATGCTTCGACGAACTCGCCTCTTCGGCTCCAAGGTGAAGGTCACGTTCGAACTGCCCACCGACGAACCTCCGGGCAGGGTGAGCGTCGTGGGCAGTTTCAACGGCTGGTGCCCTGGCACTCATGAACTGCTGCCGCGACGTGGTGGGAAGCGCACGGTGTCCGTGACCCTCCCACCGGGAGAGCACCGGTTCCGCTATCTCGCCGAACAGGGCAGGTGGCTAGATGACGAGGCCGCCGATCGCGTCGACGACCAGGGCAGTGTCATCGCGCTCTGAACTGTCTTGTGCCGGAGCCGTGGTCGTGGAGGGGGCGGGTCTGTGGTCGCCCCCCTCACGGCGTTCCGCGTTGCCCGATCGTGCTCGAGTTGGTGCGCTGGACGCTTCGCTGGTGACTCCCTCCTCGTAGTCCTGGGGCCTGCACCATGAGGGCGTGGTGACCCCGAACTCGTGGAGGTAGGTCGTGACGGCGATCGTGAAGGGTCACGGAGTCGACCCTGATGGCAGCGAGACATTCGTCCCGGACGGCGTGACGATCGTCATGTACACCGCGCACACCGTGCGGCTGTGTAGCGGGGTGGCGTTGCTCGCGTTGCTGGACGAGTGCGGTGAACCCGGCGATCAGGTCACAGGCCCGGCAAGGATCAAGAACTACCGGCTCAGCGCCCAAGACGACGAGTTCATGATGGCGTGGTACTCGGTTGCGCAGGAGAGCGACGTTCCGATCTGGTGGGTGGGCACGGATCTGCACGACGGCATACGGTTGTGCGAGTCCGATGATGACGATGCCGTCAGCTGTCGCAGTCTCGGCACGCACACGTGTACCGGCGTGCTCGGCCAGGTTCTCGCCCACGACAATCGTGTCGCATTGGTGACGTGCCGCGGTTCATATGTGGACGGTTCCTTCAGTGACGAGAACAGGAACGACCATGTCGCTACGCGATATGACGCCACCACAGAAGAACTCAGGCGGCTTGTCCGCAAGCTAAACAAGTTGCTACACGACGGCCACGTGCAGGAGGCGGAGAACGAGTACGACGCCCTACCACAGGGAGTGCAGGCATTGCTGTGGAGCAGGACCCTCATCAAGGGCTGGCAACTGGCACGTTGGGTGAAGTACTACGCGGATGCGAGCGACCTGGACCAGCTGTTCGGTCACCTGGACGCCAACGCAGGCGACATCGACGAGATCGTGAAGTGGCTGGACCGCCAGCCGTCCTACGGCGAGGCGTTGGACCGCGTCGCAGACAGGTATCCGGACAGCTTCTACACCTGGGTGACCAAGAAAGCGTCCAAGCCGGTCAGCGTCGCACTTGCCAAACGTCCGCGCCTGCAGCTCGTCGCTGCCGATCGGGTGGACGATCCCGAGGGAACGATCGAGCACGAACGGCAGAACAGGGATCGCCTGAAGGCCAACCAGGGGCCCGACTCGACGCAGCCGAGGGTCGTCGCGAAGTGGCTCGTGAAGTACGCCGACGCGCGGACGGGCGACATGGATCGGTTGTTCCGACACCTGGAGGAGTCCGCGGACGTGCTGCCGGAGGTCATGATCTGGCTCGAGCGGACGCCGGGATGGGGCAGGACCCTCGACGCGCTGGCCGCGTCTCGTCCGGATCGATTCTTCGCCTGTCTGGCACGGGCCAGTGACGGTGTCGCCCGTGCGCTGCTCGGGCGCGCGGCCATCCAGCGCGATTGGTCACATCGCAGGCGTGCTCGTGTTCTGGCCGATCTGGACCGGGCTGCGGACGGACGGGTGGACGCCGCGGCCGCCGAGCGGATTGCCGAGCACTTCTGGGAGCGTCTCTCCTCAGGCGATACGGCCATGATCAGCCAGGCGGAGGCGGACGTGAGGAGGCTCAACGGCAACGTGCTGAAGGTGCTGGGCCGCAACGACTGGTTCGACGACTGGCTGCGGGCGAGGCGGCTGCTGTCCTACGTCAAGGACGAGGAGATCACGGCGGTGTTCCAGCTGATGAGCGACAGCATGTTCGGTGAGCTGACCGGTGTCATGAAGTGGTTCAACCGCATCCCCGCGTACGGCGCGCATTTCGACGAATGCGTACTGCGCAATCGCGATGAGTTCTCCCGGTGGCTGCGGGCGCTGGACGATGAACGCGTCCGCCGGTTGTTGACCGCGCGCCAGGCACTTCGCGGTTTGGTCTGATCCGGCAGGAGGGAGCGGGCGCCCGTCGGTTCGGCCGTCCCGCTCGCTCCGGCGGTGTCGTCACGTTTGGTCGCTGGGCGAGACGGAAGCGTCGAACGCACGGAGCACCTCTTGAACCGAGGAGGCGCCGACGATGCCCAGTTCGTGCAGCCGTGACCCCACCTCCTGCTGCAAGCGGATCACGAGCGCCTCAGAAGCCTGGTGGAACGAGTAACCGCCAGGCCCCATGTGCGACGCCACCTCGTCGACGATCTCCACGGACGCCGAGAAAGACCGCATGGCCTGGTCCGCGCTGGACAGGCGGGCGACGGCTCGGTCCTCGTCCGGAAGAGCAGACGATCATGCAGCGGTGATGCCGGTATCGGTTGGCTGGGATGGTGAAGTGCCGGTGCACCAGGCGTTCCGACCTGGTTCCGCCAGTCCCGGTGCCTTGGCGGAAGTGTCGAGCTCTGGCGCCCCCAAGCCGCAGACAGGGTCGTGCTGGTGTCGTGCTGTTCGCTCAACGAGTTCGCGTTGTGCCGTCCCGCCGGCGTGATCGGCATGGCGCATCCCTGTGAAGCCTCGACCCACCACAGCGTCAAGCGTCAGGTTCGTGGCTTGTGAACGTCGTTCTGCGCATGGAGGAAGGCCCGAAGAGGCAACGCGACAGTGACCGGAAGGATGCCCGGTCGTCTCTGTGCGCAGGCGCCGATCACCGGCACAGTGGTTGTCAACGGGCCGTGCGCACGGCGGTAGTGCGCGCGGCCCGACGTGGGCGGCGGCACATCACCCCCGGGTCGTCGCCCACATCCACCACGGACCGCTTCGTTCGAGACGCGGGGAACCCGATGGGTGCTCACCGCTTCGACGGGTGGACGGTGCTCGAACGTGCACCGAACGATGCGTTGTTTTCCGGCCCGTGGGCCGTCAGACGTCTGGGGCGTCAGCCCATGATGGGCACGACGGAGCTGAGGAGCAGGGGAGTTCACCATGAATCCGCAACCCGATTCCGCTCTCGCGCGCCTATGGGGACTTGTCGGAGACGACTTCTCGCAGACCTGGCGCGAGGTCCTCGGACGGTGTGAACAACTGGTGCCGGAGGGGTCCGCCACAGCGGAGTTCCGTCAGGCCCTGGGCAGGATCGACAACGACGTGGACGCTGTCGTCCTCACCTGCTTCGGCGTCACCAGCGACGACCTCGCCGCCCTTCTTCCCGTGGTGGACGACCTGCAGCGGAGGCTGCACGAGCTCAGCGATGCGGTGTGGACCGTGATCAACGCACCTCTGTCCTTCTGGACCGGCTGGCGCGACGATGCCGTTGCAGAGGTTCAGCTGATCCTGCGCGAGTTCGGTGAGACGCGGGTGGACCCGGCGCTTGCTCCGGCATTGGCGGATGAATTGCGCGGCATCCAGCCTGTCGCACCACTGCAGGATTTGCCCGCCGCGTCGACGCGGCTCACCTCACCGCGATCATCGGGCCAGTCGGCTGCGAGCGCGACGGCCCAGGCTTCCGCTGACCGGCGCAGCCGGAATCGGCATCGCGAGGGAAACCATCGACCGGATCTCACCGCTCCCGGTTACGTGACTCCGAGAGTCCCCCTCACAGCGGGTCCAGCGGCGAGCCTCGACTACGAAGGGTTCAACGAGGAGTGGGCACAAGAGCGATCGTGGCCGACGTGGCGGCGAAACCGAAAGCCGGCGGAAGGGCCCCGTTCGAGCAGTATCGTGCCAAGCTCCGCCGTCGTCTCACCAGCCGCAGGGCCAGAGCTCACGCCGGATCAGCTGCACACGATCCACCTCACCAACAAGGCGCTCTGGAAGCGCAAGATGAAGGGCGACTACCTCGACTTCCGGCTGCGTTACCAGGCGGGCACGCCACTGCTGATGGTCGGTACCCACACCGGCGACACGTTGGCGGCATGGAGGGCGGTGCCGGGGCGTGAGGTCATCGGGCGCCTGCACGTGCTGAAAGCCAAGGCACTGCGCACCGCGCCGATTCAGGTGATCGGTTGCCCGGTGAACTTCCGAGCGGATCTCATCGACCTGCTCGGCCGTATCTCCGATCGCCCAGTCGTGTTCGAAAGCGACAACGACCGGGCCGTCGCGGTGACGTCCTCGACACCGCGGTCCGGTGCCGGCGGAGAGCGACCGCCGGTGCGCGAGCAGGTCGCTCGCCCGAGCGGGCCGGAGGAAGCCGAGGCGGCGGCGGTGGCCGGACGACTCGCCGCCGGACTCGCGCGGCGGATGGCGAAGGTGAGGGCGCTTGGTCGCGGCAAGGGCAGCCGGTGATCCTCACAGTCGAACGGGCCCGTCCGCCTGGATGTACTTCGCGACCACGCGGGTGTTCATCGGGGCAGTTGCCGCAACCTCGCCTCGAGCCGGTCAAGACTCGTGCGCGCACCGGGGAACTGGTCCCGGTTGAAGATCGCGAGGTAGTTCGACAACGTCCTGAACGCCTCCTCGGCGTGTCGGCCGAATTCGCGCGCGTGCTGTGTGAACTCGGCTTTCAACTGCTCCAGCGCCGTCACAGTCCGCTCCTCGGCGTACCGGCGGTAAGCGACGTCACCGCCCTGCGCGGCCGCGGCCGTGTCCGGTGTCGCGGACCTGTAGGTCGTCACCAGACCGGATAGCCGCAGGGACTCGGCTACCGCTGTCTCGGCGCCGAGCGCGTTGGTCGTGAACTTCGTCCACCTCTCCTCGACCGCATCCTGGACTTCGCGCTCGTCCATGTCGAGTTCTTCGGCCAGTGCACCGATTTCCGAGTCCGGCCAGTCGTGCTGCATCGCTCAATCGCTCCGTGTTCATCGATGAGAAGTCGATCTGTGGATCGCCGTTGCATTGTGGTCCCTCGCGAGGTCTTGCATCCGGTCGCGGCGGACCGCTCACCAGGCAGGCAGAACTGCCTCTTCGGTTGCCCGACGATGCAGTCTCCACCCTGCGGCGTGGAAGGGATCATCAAGTCCGAAGTGGACTGATGCGGCGATGCCAGGTTGCCTGTGGATCCGGCGATTGAAAAGGCAACCATGCCTGCCTTGCCATCTGCCCAGTCGCATGTCGCCGCACCGGCTCGGCAACTCATGCTGGTGTGACGAAGCCCGTCATCGCGTAGAAGGAGGCGCCATGGGCAAGCTGTACGTGATAGGCCACGGCGGCACGGCCGGCGGCGGATCGACGTTCGTGCCGGCCGGTACCACCGTCCACAGCTACGCGAAGCCGGGGGAGACGCTGAGCGCCGGCACGGTGCGGTTGATTCTCAGCTCGGGGGGGTCCGAGACCGGTGTCGTCGTGGCACGGGCCGGCCGCTCGTTGCTGAACTGGGAAGTGAGTCCCCTCGACACCGACGACTTGCAGGGAGACCTCACAGCGCTCGCGAAAGGGCTCGACGGGACTGCCCACTTCGTCCAGTCGAACACCATGCTGTGCACGACGCCGACGCGATGTCTGCTGCGATTGAAGAAGTGGGAGGACGACCGTCGGCGTCCGCTGTCGCACCACAAGTCTTGCGAGGGCCTGTTCAAACTCTACCCGGAGCACGACGAGATCCATCTGCTGATCTGCCAGTCGTACACCGGCCTCGACACGATGAGGCTCGAGACGGGTATGCCGCGGTTCGCCAGAGATGCAGACAAGGCGATCAAACGCGACCGCAGAGGCGAGCCCGTGGTCGCACTCGACAGTTCTGCGCACGACGAACTCGACACCAAAGCGGCGGAGATACTCAGGCTCGGCAGGAAGGATCCGCTGGCCGCGCTGAGCTATCTCCACAACGAGTTGCCACAAACCGTGCTGGCACAACTGATGGCGGTGAACTCACAGCTGGAGGACTGGGTGACCGAGACGTGGGCCGACTTCCAGAAGACGGCGCCGTCTCACTACCAGCACGATCAGAACTCCGCGATGAGCCGTGTCGAGCAGTACCACCAGGCGGTTGGTGAACACGTGCGCGGAGGTTGGCTGACAGAGCGGAACCACAGGGACATCCGGGGCAAGCAACCGCCCGCCTCGATCGAGGACGCCATGGAGGCCGTGCTGTGGGCGGAGGTGTTCACCCAGTGGTTCTACAGCGCGTACCTACCCGCCGCGGACGGCGCCCGCGATGACGAAACCTTGTACCACCTGCTCCACCTCTGCGACAGGTGGAACTCCAGCCACGTGTTCGCCACCGAACTGGTCGACTTCTGCCGGGAACGCAGTCTCGGACATGTCGAGGCCGCACGGCTCGTCGCGGACCTCGATGCGGCGATCGGCCGTGCCCAGGCGGCGAGCACCAACGCCCGGTCGGTCCCCGACGACGAGTCGGTGGACGGCGCCCCATCGGTGCGCGATGAGGCGGTCCAGCTCTACGTCGTCGCGACGAACCGGATGGAGGAGATCTACCAGCAGTTCCTCATCGCGGTGAGCACCGCGCTGACACCCTGAGGCCGCGAACGGAAATCCCGCGCTGGGATCGGGCCCCGGTTCGTGAACTGACCGCACCTGACGGCGTGGGAACCGGCCGGTGCGGTCCGCGTCCATCACGGTGAGTTCTGGCATTCGATCCGCCCGGCACAGTTTGCCGCTGAGCGTCCTGCCGGAAGTTCCGTCCGCCGCCCTCAGCTCGGGATGAAGGGCGCCTCCGTCCGCCTCAGGTCAGGGCCCGCGAATACGCCGATATTGGTTCTGCCCCGCAAGGTGCGGTGCCCGCACGGCATGAAGGGCGTTTTGTGAACGTCACGTTCACAAAAGCGCCCTTCATGGCACTCAGCCGCGGGCCAGCAATGCGCTGCCGAGCTCCCACGCGCCGCTGCGCGGCTCGCACGGTGCGATCACGAGCTGCGTCCCGTTCACGGGCGTGCCGCTGCCTGCTCGCACGAGACATGCGCTCGATCCGGTACCGGCCAGTGTGATGAGGCCGCGCAGGCCGTAGTGGGTCCACCGCTGGTTCGGCCCACCGTGGCAGTCCCACAGGATGACCGGCGTACCTGCTGCGGTCGAGCCGCCGTAAGCGTCGAGGCACTTTCCGCCGATCCGGAAGACGCCGGTCCGGTCAGAGTCGAAGAACCCGGTGCCGGCCTCCTTGACGAACTCCCATTGCTGGTTGGCGCCGCCGTGGCAGTCCCAGAGGATGACGCGGGTGCCACTGGCCTCGTCGGCGTGGTCGGGGCTGTCCAAGCACGTTCTCGTGCCAGTCTGATCGTGGTGCGTGATCGTGCCAGTTGGTGTCGCGGCGCCTGCCTGGCCGGTCACGCCCATCAACGCGGCGGCCAGCAGGGCAGCGGTGAAAACTGTTCTTTCGCGCATCGTTCGGGCGGCTCCTCTTCACTTTCAGCGCGGCTCGCTCGTGAGCGCTGCTGACTTTCTCGGGATGCAGGCGCACGGTAACCGTTAACGCCGGAAGAATGCGCTGTTGGAGCCGAGAACGTTTCAAGAAAGCCCGAAAAGGCAGCTTTGCGTGTCGCATGCGCCGACAGAGGTGCTTTTTCCGGAAAATGTCATGCCGGAGCAACGCACGATGCACGTGCTCAGAAGATTTCGGTCAAGGCGGGCTCGTTCCCTCCCCAGCCGGGGTATCCCCAGGCCTGCATCTGCACGTTTGCGGCTGACGTGTCACCGGGCGCGTCCACCACCAGTGCGGTGTGGGACCAACTCAGCGCCAGCACTGTCAGCAGACCGCCGACAGCGGTGGTCGCAAGAATCTTCACTCGACGAACGGTGTTTCGGTTGCGCATGGCAGGTCCTCTCCCGAAGTGATCTCCACAACTTGAAGGTGGTTCAAATCACTCTGCGCCTGGGAGTCTGGCAGCACCCCAGGGAAAAACCCTGGGTTCCTCAATTCTTCCGTTGTCTCCGTCCTCGCACGCTGCGGTTCGATTGCGGTGAGTGGCTGGCGATGCCTGGAGCATCTCGTGCGGTCGATGCTCATCGCATCTTGCCGGCCAGGGTCCCCAACGCCTCGACGGCAGCGGTGTCGCAGCCGGACCGGAAGTTGACGTTCAGCTGACCGATGCCGAGTTCGAGCAGATCGTCGACGATCTGCGGCAATGCCCCTACGCCACCGCTGGCCAAGTCGACCGATATGTTGGCGGTGCGCAACACCTCGGCGGGGTCGCGTCCCGCGTCAGCGCAGTGCTCGTCCAGCACCCGCAACTTGCGCCGGAAGCGGTCGTGCGCCTCCTCCCGCCACTGGGCCAGCGATCCTCCCGCGTCGAAGTTGGACGCGTCGGCGTATCGCGCGACCAGTCGCAGGGTCTTCGTCTCGCCCTCGCCGCCGATGAGCAGGCGAAGTCCGCCTTCGCGCACCGGTTGAGGACTGTTCAACGGTTCCGGGGCGGCGACGACGGCACCGGAGAACGGTCCCGGCTGCGGCTCTACACACATGTGCCGTGCGAGCCGCACGGTGTCTTCGAGCAGGCGGAAGCGTTGGGCCAACGAAGGAAAGGGAATGCCCAACCCCACTGCCTCGCGCTCGTACCAGCCAGCACCGACGCCGAGCCATGCTCGTCCACCGGTCAGCACGTCGAGGGTGGTAGCGGTCTTCACCAGCACCCCGGGGTGGCGGTAGGCGACACCTGCCACAAGGGGGCCAAGCTGGATGCGCTCGGTGACCGCCGCCAGATACCCGAGCGTGGTGTAGCACTCCAGCATCGGGTCCCCGGCACCGCCGGAGACCGCGGGCATCTGGAAGAAGTGGTCGAGCAACCACAGACCGTCGAGGCCCGTCTGCTCTGCGGCAACGGCGACGTCGCGCAGGTGCACGGCCACTGTGGCAGGCCCGCCTGCGGGATTGAACTCGACGAGCTGCAACCCGATGCGCACAGTTGTACTCCCCGATCGGCCGGAATGATGATCGGGAGGGTACGTGAAGCCGGCGCACCGCTGAACTGTCCTCGTGAACCGATGCCGCGTCAGCCGGCGAGCAAGGCGTCAGCCATCTCGCGGAGCTTGCGGCGGCTGTTGATGCCGCACTTCGCGAAGACGTTGGCCAGGTGGTACTCGACGGTCTTCTGCGTGACGAACAACTGCTGAGCGATCTCTCTGTTCGTCAAGCCCCGGGCGACGAAGGACGCGATGTCGCGTTCACGCGTGGTGAGCGACAACGGGGAACTCCTGCTTGTCTGTTCACCCACGCGCAATCCCGTGTCGACCAGAGCCTGTCTGGTCTGCGCCCAGAAGGGCCGGGCGCCGAGTTTCTCGTAGATCCCGTGCGCCTTGCGCAGCTGCTCGATGCCCGACCGGCGATGGTTGGTGGCGACCAGCAATCTACCGTGGTCGGCCAGCAGGTGGGCGTGGTACAGCGGCGCCTCCGACGCGTGGTCCACTGCCACTCGTAGCGCTGCTTCGTAATTCTCCTCGGCTCGCCGCAGATCTCCGTTCGCCCAGGCCACCGACCCACGCAGCCAGCCTTCGAGCATGCCGACCCACGGTGCGGTGTGCGGATCCAGTGCCAGGTCCTCGATGAGTGCGGTTGCGCGCGAAACCTGACCGGCGAGCAGGTATCCGTGGATGAACACGAGGACGAGCCAGGCCCGCCACCCTCCACCGCTGATGCGGTGGAGTCCGACGCTCATGATCCTGCCGTCGATGTGCTGGCGGAGCAGTGCTGTGTCTTCTGTCGCGTGGCAATGCACGATCATGCCGATCGACCACGAGACGCTCCAGTCCGGATGAGGCGCCGGGTCCAGGGCCTCGAACGCGGCGTCGAGGTACGCACGTGCCCGTGCCGACTCCCCTCGGCACGAGGGAACCAAGGAAGCGTACGAGTTGGCGGAGGACAGTTCGCCGACGCCGGCGGTGTCCTGTGCCAGGGCCGCGTAGTGCTCGGCGCGTGTCCAGTCGCCGAGGAACCACGTCGAACCGGCGAGGTGCGCGTAGCCGGAGCCGATGAGCCGCGACGGCACGCCCAGCCGGAACCTGTCGATGGCCTCGGTGAGATCGTCCACGCCGGTGTCGTGCTCGCCGAGTCCGCCCCACCGCATGCATCCGCGCAGCAACAGCACCTCGGCGAGCTCGGGCGGGGCGTCCCGCGGCGAGTCCGGCACACCAAGGCGGCCGAACTCCTCGATCGCGGTGAGGACGCCGAGCAGTGTGCCTCGCGCTATCGTCGTGAGGCCCGCCAGGCTGTCCTGAACGTACGGGTCGTCGACCTCGGCACCGGCCAGCGGTGCGATCGCCTCGAAGATCACCTCACCGGAACTGCCGCTGTAGTAGAGGGCCCAGCCCAGTTCGCAAACGAGCCTCGCGTGCAGCGTCGGGTCCTGCTCCGGATCGGTGCGGGAGAGAGCGGACCGCAGGCGCTCCGCGCCTTCCTCGGGCCTGCCGAGCTGGGTGGCGAGCGTTCCAAGCACCAGACTGCGACGTGGCTTGTCCGGCAGGTCGTTGATGTCGCCGAGCATGTCGACCACAGGTTGGTGGTTACCGTCGAGCAGTCGTTCGTAGCAGCTGTCGAGCAGGCACCTCTCGCGCAGCACCTGGTCGTCGACGAGGTCGGACGACCAGTGCAGGTACAGTGCGGCCAGGTCGTGCTCTCGTGCTCGGTGAGCCGCCTCGGCCCTCTCGGTCAGTTCAGCTGCGAGGGCGGCGTCTCTCGCGGGAGCCGCTGCCACGCGATGCTCCATCTGCGAGCGGCCGCTCGACACCTCGGCGGCCCTGGCGTTCATCGCCCGCCGTACGGGCACCGGCATCGCGGATGTCACCGCAGCGCCGACGAGGGGGTGCGCCAAGGTGACCCGCTCGGACACCGTTGACCTGTCCCACTGGACGAGCCCGGCTGCCGCGGCGGCGGGCACGGCCTCATGCACGTGCTCGACGTCGGCGACGTGAGCCAGTTCCGGTAATGAGGCACGCCGACGCAGCACGCTCAGTGCCTGGACCACCGCACGCCCGTCGGCCGGAAGGCCGGCAAGCCGGTCGGTGGTGAGTTGCGCGTACTCGCGCGGTGCGAGTGAATGCACACCACTCTTGAGTGATCTCTCGGACGCTTCATCGAGCAGTGCTCGGACGTGCAGCGGATTGCCGGCCGTGTGCTTGTGCAGCGCTTCGACGTCGCGCGGAAGAAGGCGCAGACCGGCGGCTCGCGCGAGTGCTGCCACGTGCTCCACGCTCAGCCCGCCCAGCTCGACGACCCGGCACTTCGTGGTCTGGCTCATCATGCGACGCCAGCTTTCGGGCAAACCATCGACAGGTGGCCTGCACGTGGCCACGACCAGCACCTGGTCGCCGTCCGACAACCTGCGCAGTGCCAGCGCCAGCGCGTCCAGCGACTCGGTGTCACACCAGTGCAGGTCGTCGATCGCTATCGCGACAGCGCTGGACTGCTCGATCACGCCCATCGAGTCGACGAAGTGCATGCCGCGGGCGAAGGTCGTCCTCGCCGTGGTGGACGGCAGCCCCAGTTTCGCCTCGAGCTGGTCGAGCATCGACCAGGGATCGTGTGCGTACGCCGGTTCACCGGAGACCGTCACGACGCGGAATCTTTGAAGGTCTGTCAGGCACGCTCGCAGCAGCGCCGACTTGCCGATGCCTGGGTCGCCCTGAAGCACGAGCACCGACGGGTGACCTTCGAGCGTCGTCGAGCTGAGCCGCCCGATGAGGTCGCGTTCGTCAGCGCGCCCCACCAGCGCGTCGGAGAGGGGCGTGTGCCGGGGCTGGCTCATCGGAGCACCACTTTCCGGAGGGCTGGGCCGCGGCCGTCGGAGAGCCGGCTGGTGTGTCGGTACAGCCTTCCTGCTTGTCGAACTGTGCTCGCGCCGTATCGACAGCGACGATGTTGTCATCGACCCAGGCCATCAGAGCGTTAACATGCGTCGCGAGCGTATCGCCGAGTGGGGTGAGGGTGTAGTCCACGCGAGGCGGCACGACGGGGTGGACCGTCCGGCGTACCAGACCATCTCGTTCCAGGGCACGCACGGTCACGGTCAGCATGCGGTGGCTGATTCCGTGGAGTTCGCGGCGAAGCTCGGTGAACCGCTTCGTGCCGTCCATCAACTGGTGCAGCACTCCCAGTGACCACTTGTCACCGATGCGTCCCAGCAATTCCCGGGTCCGGCAGTTCAGCCGGTACGAGGGGTCGTCCGGTGGCTTGGCGACCATGGCGCACTCCTGAGTCCATGCGACCGAGCGAATGCTCGCTCGTTCGCCAATCGTACCGCTGGAACGAATCGTTGCTTGTCCGCCTCGACGGTTACCGGGAGGGAACTGACGCAGAAAAATGTGCGTTCTTCCGGGGATCGCGGTGCCGACCCAAACTTGGGTCGTCCGCGGTGACGGCCCTTCGGTCGGTCGCCAGAAAGTGTGAAAACGGGAGAAGATATGCTGAACCAGCCGCTCACCCCGGAGAACAGTGCGATCGTGCTGATCGATCACGGCGTGGGGTTCGCCAACCTCTTTCGGTCCCATGAGGTGGCCGCGCACGTGAACAACGTTGTGGCACTCGCGGAGACGGCGCAGGCGTTCGAGGTGCCTTTGATCGTGACCGGCGGCGCTGACGACAAGCCCTCCGGGCCGCTTTACGGCGAGCTGGCGAAGGCCATCGGTGATCATGAAGTGATCGTGCGCGAAGGAAACTTCGACGCATTCCGGACGACGGCGTTCGAATCCGCGATCACTGCGACGAAGCGGCAGAACCTCGTCATCGCGGGACTCATGACGGAGGGCTGCGTTCTTCAGACCGCACTTGGTGCTCTTCAGCGGAACTACAGCGTCTACCTCGTCACCGACGCGTCCGCGGGTGAGACCGCCGAGGCCCACCAAATGGCGGTCCTGCGCATGACGCAGCTCGGAGTGGTGCCGGTGACGTGGCTTTCGCTGGCGACGGAACTCCAGGGCAGCTGGAACAACCTCGCCACGGTGAAGGCCTACACCGAAATCCTGAGCCGGCGTTCCGTGTCGTTGGCGATGGGCTTGCACAGCCACCAGGCCGCGTTCGCAGCCGGTGCTCGGTCCGCGTCCGCCTAGTCAGCCGGCAGCGAGGAGACGCGGAAGCGCGTGTCCGAGCGTGTCAGGAGGTGAGGATGTGCCTGACCACGGAGGCACTGGGGGTTACGACATCTCGTCGTCATCCCCGGACACGCCGACTCGGTCGCCCTACGGCGAACGTGCCGAGTCCCCGGCCCAGCCAGGGGACGATGCCGCCCTGCGCGCGTCCGCTCACGGCCGCCATCTCGCCGAGGTGCACGATCATCTCCGCCGGGAACTGGCGGACCTGCGGACGATGATCGCCGACGTCGTCGGAGGGAGGGCGGACGGCGGTCAGGCACGGGCGATGATCAACGGGATGAGTGTCCGGCGGCACGACTGGCGGGCCGGGGCACATTGCACAGCCTTCTGCCGGACTGTCACAAGTCATCACATGATCGAGGACAACGCACTTTTCCCCCGGCTGCGGCGAGTCGATCCCGATATCGCTCCGGTGTTGGACCAGTTGGAAGTCGAGCACCACGTCATCGCCGCGGTGCTCGACCGGGTCGACGCCGCGCTGGTGGCTGCCGCGACGCAGCCGGACGGCATGGCCGAGCTGCAGCGCTCGGTGGACCTGTTGGCCGATGTTCTGCTGGCCCATCTCGCTCGTGAAGAGCGCGAGCTCGCCGTACCACTGGGCAGGCTGCGGTGAATCTCTCGGTGGGTTTCGGCGGAGGTGGTTGCGGCGGGCCGGTGGGCACGAGCCGCCGTTCGGCGCGCACGGGGAGCCGGTGAACCTGGCACGGATTCCCGGTCGGACCTGGCGTCTGGATCCGCGGCCGCCGTGTTCGTCGAACCACCCGAACCCACCTTGGAGCTAACCTCGGTGGCTTCGGGTGGTCCGTCACGTCGCGGTGCTCCCTCACTGGGAGCTGCCTGGCCTTGTACGAGAGCTGAACTGCCGGAGCATGTCGTCCAACATTTCTCGGACGCTGCGGAGTGCCTTGTTGAACACAGCCGGTTCTGAGACTTGTGACTGGCCCTCGAATCTTGCCGCGAGTTCTCGTTTCGTGCTGTGGGGGATGTTGATCGCACGATCTCCAACAACATAGGTCGTGTAGATGAGGCTGGCGTCTTCCGGGGTGGAATTTTTTTGATACCTCAGCACTGCATCGTAGAAGTCAAGGACTTCGCTGGCCTGTGCCTTGTCACAGAACTGGCGGAAGCGCTTCTGGGTGTTTGGACCCGCGTTCATCCAGAACTCTTGGAATGACATCCCCTGTGCCGTGGCCTCAGCTGCTGGACGCTTGCCCTCTTTGCGGCGTGATCGGGAGGGTGATGCCTCGCGAGGGCTCTCGCCCGGCTGCGGTACCTCATCGAGCCCCTGAATGATGGTCCGCTTGCTCCCGAGTGTGTTCCGCACGTACTCGGCGATGAAGCCGGCGTCACGGAGAGGCTGCACCGACAGATACAACCTCCGCGTCGGATGTAGCCGACTGTGCACGCCGATCTTGTGCATCGTCCCTTGTACATCCGAGATCTCTGCCATCAGGTCGCGCAGGCCGGGAAGCTCGGGATAGGGCTTGTCGGTCTGGGAGAGCAGCAGGAGGGTGTCCTTCTGCACGAACTCGAAATGGGGGTAGCCGACGTCCGGGGTGTTCCGCGGGGCGCCTTCGCGGCTGTTCCAGACCTGCTCGTTGACCTCGTCGATGCGAGGTGAGTGTGCGTGCACGGCGAGTCGGCTCGTGGCCTCGTCGATGCGAAGCCAGGCCCACGGCGTCAACGGCTCGGGTGACCCCGTGGTCACCACCACGTGGGCCACGGCTTCCAGCCGGTCGTCGAGACCCAGAACGCTGACCACTCGATCCCAGGGGAGCTCACCTCTTGCGTGGTGGTGCGCGTCCTTGCTGCTGATCACCACCACGAAACCGTGTTCTTTGGCGTATGCGACGTGTGGTAGTTCGGTGTTCGCGTCGGCTGTCAGTGCATTCAACTGCTTCCTGATGTCGGCCAGGGTCTCGTCCACCCATGCCGAGAGCTTCGCGATTGCTTCGTTCGCTGATTCATTGACGTTCTGGCCGGTCGGTTCGATGTCCTGGTCCGTCCCGCCGTAGAGCTTCTTCAGTTCGTCAGGGTCCCCCATGAACACTTTTTCATAATCAAGGAGACCGTCGAACTTGGCGATGAGGTTGTGGCTGTATTCCGACCAAAGTCCTTTGTATATGCCCGTCGTGTCTGTTGCGGCGGCCCGGAAGGCGAGCTCGGGGAACACGCCCCTGAGTTCGGGTGCAAGGCTCATCAAGAGCGGGAGATTTGCGCTCGACTTGGTGAGGCGCTGCAGGCCGCTCAAGGAGCTGCGCATGAAGATCAGATCTTCTTCGACGTGTGCGCGGTATTGATCCACTTCGGGGTCGGTGTGTGTCATGGTGCCTCCGTCGGTTGTGGACAGTGAGCTCATGCCGACCGCTCGGCTGCCGACACCATCGTCTGCTGCGGACAGTGGCGGATGAAGCTCCCTCTGGTCGGAGACTCGGGCCAGGTCAGGTGCCTCGGCGGGGCAGCGTTCATGGGCGAGGAGGGCACCGTTGCGGGCAGGACGGGCATGCTGGGTCGCGCTCGCGAAGCGTCTGTCGCGCGGGCGATCCTCCCAACTTCGAGGACAAAACGCGTCTGTGCGAGTCTGCCACTGGACCGTTGTCGACCGGCCGGGATCTGCACGGAAGGCGTAGGGGCGCGATTTCGGCGCTCGACCGCGAACCGTCATCGTGCGACGGCTTGTCCGATGACCACGCGATCCGCAATACGGCGTGATCGTGGCCGCTTCACCTGGTGCCTGGGCCATTCCTGCAGCACCGCACAAGCGAACCTGTGCTGATGTCCGGGCGATGACAGAGGGCGAGGACACGGTCCCTGCTTCGCACTCATGGGTAACCGCGCCCCTGCTGTTCGCTGCCTCATCGGGCTGAAAAGGACGCTGTCGCCCGAACGCGCTGGACAGAGATTTCATCGCTGCCGACGCTGTGTCCACGGCTGCGGAGGACGCGCGCCGTACTGCTTGAGCGAAGGAGCTGACGATGGTCTGGACAGAACACCCCTATCTCGGCGGTTTGGACGCACAGTGGCTGCAATGGCTGCAGTGGGCGAAACCCGAGGACCTCCGCAAGAGCGAGCAGCTCATGGAGGTGTTCTCTGCGTGGCTGCGCGACCCGCGAAATCCGGCCCGTGACCAGACCCTGTGCGAACTCGAGACCCGACTGCCGATGCTGAGGATTCTCGACGACGCCGTGCACTCCCTGCGGATGGACACGCTCGACGGCCCGCAGGTGAGCGAAACCGCGGAAGGCCCCGTTTTCGAGCTCGGAATGCATGCCAAGGGCCGCACGATCTTGGATGCACTGTGGAAACATCACGACGTCGCTCGGGTCAACGGAATGCTGGGGCTGGACAACCGCTTCACCGCAGAGGTGCCGGACAACGTCTTCGCTTTGAGCGCCGCAGAGCGTTTCGGCGTGCGTGACGACGCAGTTCTCGTGGAGACGCTCCAGGAAGTGACCAATGGGGCTCATCTGAACTTCTACACCTGGATGGAGTTCGCCGAGCGGGAGGCGAAACGCCTCCACCAGGAGGCGTCTGCCGCCGACGAGCAGTTGGAGCAGCAGGCACTCTCCGATGAGGCCAAAGTGCGGGAGTTCTTCGACGACTGTATCCGTCACATCGCTCCGCGACTGGGCGCGACGAAAGCCGGGGCCGCAGATGCACACGGATCAACCGGCGAAGGTGGAGGACGGGGGAGCGGCCAGGCCTCCGAGGAGACGTTCGTCAAGTTCGCCTTCGACATCGACGGCGAGCTCGTCACGGAGACGAAGCCGCGCGATGCCGGGATGTCCGCCCTGTACTCACTGGGCCTGCCGGAGGTTCCGGCGTCGACGTTCTACTCGGCGCGGAGGAAGCCCGGCGTTTCCTTCGACATCCCTGGTCTGCCGGGGTTCCAGGTCGTGTTCGACGCGATCAGCAAGTTCGGCAGTGGCAAACAGCTGATGTGGACGATCTACGGAAACCTGACGTCCATCGGGGCCGGGTTCAAGGAAGCACTGGCATCACTGCCGGTGGACACCCCGCACCACTACACCCAATACCGGGACAAGGTTGTCATCGCGTCCCACACGGACGATCCGGTCAGCCGCATCCAGTTCGCCGTCGTGCGTTTCGCGGCGGTCAAGGAGTCCGGTGGGACCGGGACGGGCTGGCTCGCGAAGCGTGTGAACAAGGACCCCTCACGAGAAAGCGATCGGTCCGGTTGTCTGTCACCCCACTTGAGGGAAATCAGGACCGTGAGGCGTTCAGGGCGGCGGTCGTGGACGCGGACCGGACGATCAAGGTGCGTTGGAGGGAGTGACGCGACAGGACATCTCCCTTCGGCTGACCGGCGTTGATCACGCCTGGTGCTTCGGTTGTGCGCGAACGAACTGCTCGGTCGCTGCCCGGAGGACCGACCAGCAGGGCAGGACAGCACTCGCCGGGAACCTCACGATGGAAAAACGCGCTTGCCACGCAACGTCTGCGCAGGCGGGAGTCCCGTCGTGACAGGAGAATCACATGGTTGTTCCACTCGGGACACCTGCCTTGCCGCCTCCGGTGCTGTCGGAGCGTCGCAAGACCCGGCAGCTGATGGTGGGCAAGGTCGGTGTTGGCAGCGAGTTCGGAGTCTCCGTCCAGTCGATGACGACCACTCTCACGGCGGACGTCAACGCGACGTTGCAGCAGATCGCGGAACTGACCGCGTCGGGCTGCGACATCGTCCGGGTCGCCTGCCCCTCGCAGGGCGACGCGGACGCCCTGCCGGCGATCGCGCGCAAGTCGCAGATCCCGGTGATCGCGGACATCCACTTCCAGCCGAAGTACGTCTTCGCGGCCATCG
>NZ_JBFBAW010000024.1:0-125309 GCF_040682435.1 Lentzea sp. NPDC051208
GCCCCGCAACACGCCGGCCTCGTCATCGGACAGCAGCAACTCAGGCAGCTTCGGGTTCGGCATGCCACCGAACCCTACGCCTGCACACGAATTAACAACTCAGGACACTAGTCCTGCGACCAGTCTTCGGCCGCCGGCACCTCCTCGACGACCTGTTCTTCGAGCATCCGACGTATCTGCTCCTCGCTCGCACCGAACATGAAGCACATGTCTGCGACGTTAGGCGGGGCGTCCCCGTGCGGGCTTCTCGATTCCTGCTCGCTCTTTTGCGCGCGCCCGCCTTCTCTCACGGGCAGCCGCGTGCTGGGATGCACCATGAGCGATCGTGGCGACCGCATTGTGAGCGTGCTCGAAGAGGCCTTCGCCGGCCTGATGGCAGCCGACCCCGCCGCGTTCCGGCACAAGTTCCGCAAGATGGCGGCCGAGCCGTTCGCGTTCTACCGCGGCAGCGCGTGCCTGTTCTACGCCGACATGGCCGAACTGCCCGACGAGTGGGCCGACGACCGCACCGGCCGCATCTGGATCCAGGGCGACCTGCACGCGCAGAACTTCGGGACCTACATGGACTCCGAGGGCACGCTGGTGTTCGACGTGAACGACTTCGACGAGGCCTACCTCGGCTCGTTCACCTGGGACCTCCGCCGCTTCGCCGCCTCGCTGGCCCTCCTCGGCTGGCGCAAGGCCCTGCCCGACGGCGTGATCACCGACATGATCGACACCTACGTCGCCGCCTACGTCGCCCAGGTCCGTTCGTTCGCCGAGCACCCGGACGACGAACTCTTCAGCCTCCGCCTCGACAGCACCGAAGGCGCCCTGCACCGCGTGCTGCAACGCGCCCGCCTCGCCACCAGGATCGGCCTGCTGGAGGAGAAGACGGTGATCGTCGACTACGAACGCCGCTTCCGCCGCGACCGCGAGGGCATCCACGAACTGTCGGCCGACGTGCTGGAAGCCGTTACGCTCGCCTACGAGTCCTACCTGGACACCATCCCGACCGGCAAACGGGCGTCGAGCCGCACCTACGCCGTGAAGGACGTGGTGGGCCGCAGCGGTTTCGGCATCGGCTCAGCCGGCCTGCACGCCTACAACATCCTGGTGGAGGGCCGCTCCCAGGCGTTGGAGAACGACGTCGTGCTGTCCATGAAGCAGGCCAACGTCGCCGCGCCCAGCCGCATCGTCCCCGACGCCAGGATCCGCGAGTACTTCACCGACCACGGCCACCGCACCGCCGTCTCGCAGCGAGCCCTGCAGGCCCATGCCGACCCGTGGCTCGGCCACACCGAGATCAACGGCGTCGGTTACGTCGTCGCCGAACTCTCCCCCTACGAGGCCGACCTGGACTGGTCCGACCTCACCGAGCCCGCCGACATGCTGCCCGTGCTCGGCTACCTGGGCCGCGCCACCGCGAAGATGCACTGCGTGGCCGACTCGGACTCCGCGCAGACCCTCGTCGACTTCCAGTGCGAGGAGGCGATCGCCACGGCCATCGGGGGCCGGGACGCCGAGTTCTCCGCGTCCGTCGTGGAGTTCGCCCTCGGCTACGCGCGGCAGACGCGGGAGGACCACCGGCTGTTCGTGGACGCGTTCCGGGACGGCCGGATCAAGGGCGTCGACTCGACGGAGTAGGCCGTCCAGCGGTACGTTTGCAGCCAATCGAACGACAGGAACCCCGATGGCCCGCTCCGACGACGCCCAGCACGACCTCGACGACCTGGGCGTCCTCCTCCGCGTGCACCGCAAGAAGGCCCGGCTCACGGGCACCGAGGCTGCGCGGCGGGCCGGGTTCACCCAGTCGAAGCTCTCCAAGATCGAGAACGGCGTTTTGTTGCCGAGCCCGGAGGACGTCCGTCGCCTCACGACGGCTCTCGGCATGGATTCCGGCACGGCGGCGCACGCCCTCGAGCTGATCGACCGCCTGCAGGACGACTCGGCCGCGCGGCGCATCGTGGTACGCCGTGGAGCACTCACCGAACACACGGCTCTGCTGGCCAAGTTCAGCGACTACGTCGTGGCCGCCGACCCCGCCGTCGTGCCGGACTGGCTGCGTACCCGCGAATATCTGCTCGCCGCGGCCGGTCCGTTGTCCGAACGCAACACCAGGACGGCGACGGCGTTGGTGCGCAAGCGGCAGCGGCTCATGGCCACGCCGGGCCTGCGGTTCGAGTTCTTCGTGTTCGAGTCCGCACTGCGCACCCACGTCGGTTCGGCGCAGATCATGAGCAAGCAGATGCTCGAACTCTCCGAGATCGGCGAACGCCATCCGGACGTTGTCGTGCGCGTGGTTCCGCGCCGGCCTGCTGTCACGCCCGCTCTTCTGCACGGCTTCGAGGTCCACGGCGACCAGCGGGTGGTGCTCACGCTGATGCCGGGCGTCGTGGTGATCACGTCGGAGGACGACGTGCTGCCGTTCCGGCGGATGGTCACCTCACTGCGGGCCTGTGCGCTGAGCGAGGACGCGTCGCGGCGCTGCCTGCGCCGGTTCGGGCTGGCCTACCGGTCGAATGCGCTGACGGAGAAGTTCGCGAGTTGATCCCAGGTGGGCGTGCGACGGCCCACCTGGGAATGCACTCGACCTGGAGCGATTTCGACTGCCGGAGCGGGGGAACACCCGGCGTCGGGACTAACTCAGAGCAACGGACCTGACTGCTCGATCATGTTGATCCAGAAACGGCTGGCCTCGATCGCGTCCGGCGAATTGGTGTAGACCAACGCGAGAACAACCGCGAGCATGCCGAACAGCGGCAGCAGACGGCGCAGGACCTCGTTCAACTGGTTGTACTCCTGCATCTTCGGGGAGGGGGAGCAAATTCCAGGCTCAGCTGGAATCCGAATGCTCACAGAAACGAGATGCAAAAGTCAAATGTCCTGCTAACAGGTGACACCCGTCGAGGTATCTACAGATTCAACTACCTACCGGTAGTACTACTTGTTTCCGGCTCAGCGACCAGGGTCGAGCACAGGCGACTCGGATCGGGCAGCTGGCAACGCCAGGTCAACCTGGAGTTCCCGCAGCTCAGCGGCTACGACTTCGGCGCGGTCCCGATCCAGGTCCGCAAAGATGACGTGTGCTCGTTCCAACGCCTCGACGGCACCGTCGAGCTGGGCCACCCGTACGAGTATGCGACTGAGCACGTGCAGCGCCGTTGCTTCATGGATTGACGCGCCTGCTCTTCCGCAGAGCCTTATAGCCTGACGCGCGTACTGCTTCGCTTCGAACAATCTGCCGGCTTCCAATTCGATCTCGCTGAGCAGAGCGCAGACCTCCCCGGCGAGACCCACGGCGTGCAGCCGGGCATGCGCGAAGAGCGAGGCTTCTGCGAACTCGCGGGCTTCTGCGGTCAGTTCGCGCGCGAAACTCAGCGCGCCGAGCAAGTGCAGAACTGTAGCTTCGGACGCCTCGTCCCCGATCTCTCGAGCGAGCGCGAGGGCCTGGTGGTAATAGGTCGCGGCGCGCGTGTATTCGAAGGCGTTCTTGTACGCCTCGCCGGCGCGATAAAGGAAACCGACTTCCATGCTGGGGGCGGGGGATTCGGATTGACGCAGCATTCTCAACGCACGTTCATGTGAATCTATGCCCATGATCACACTGCCGGTGGCGACGAGAATCCGCGCGCCGGTGTGCAGGCAGCAGGCAATGGCCATGGTCTGGTCGCCCTCGGCGCGGACGAACCCCAGATGAGCCAGGTGCACGTGGTGTTCCGCTCGCCTGTATTCCTGGCGGAGCAGGTAGGTGAACCCGATCTGCAGCAGCAGCGCCGAGGTCTCCTCTTCGGCGTGCTCACCGAGGAACTTCGCCGCGGCGAGTCCCGCGTGCAAGAGCGTCAACACTTCGACCGTGTTCCCCTGCCTCAGCCATATCTGACCGATGAGCTGCGGGATGGTGACGGCATGTTCATAGTGTCCGGCGTGGAAAGCCAGGCGCACCAGGGCAAGAACGTTTTGCGCTTCGGCCGTGCACCAGCGACGCGCAGCGGCCGCGCTCTCGAATTCCAATGCGCCGACGTCCTCCTCGCTGTCCGGCGTCGGCACCCGCACCATCGTCGAGAAGAGCACCTGATCCGCGTGCTCGGCGGTGCGCAGGTAGTGGTCGAGCAGACGGAGCTCGATCCTCCCCCGTTCCCGTTCGTCGTCGAGCAGGCCGGCGGAGAACTCGCGCAGCAGATCGTGCAGCTTGAAGCGGTCGAGCTCTCCCGCCTGGTCGAGCAGGTGGGCCTCCGTCAGGGCGTCGAGGGCCGCGTGGACTCTCCGCCTGGGCAACGTCGTCATGGCGGCGGCCACGTCGACCGTGATGCTCGGGCCAGGATGCACGCCGATCGTCCGGAACAGGACACTCGCTTCAGGATCCAAGGCGCGCAACGACTGCATGAACACCGCACGAGGACCGTGAGTGGCGCCGAGGTCGAGCACGCCGCGTTCGCGGAAGTGCTTGACGAAGTCGCTCAGCGGCACCTCGGGGCGCGTGGCAATGTGGTTCGCGAGCACCTTGAGAACGATCGGCAGGCCCTGGCACACCCTTGTCAGCTCGGTGAGTTCGGCACGGCCGCGCGCGCGTTCTCCGATGCGGTCGACCAGGAGCGCGCCTGCGTCGTCCATGCCGAGGGATCCGAGCGAAATCCGTTGCGGCGCGAGGCGGGCCGCCAGTCCGGACAACCGGGAGCGGCTCGTCACGATCACCACGCTCGACGAGAACAACGGCAACAGCGACTGGATCTGCGCGGTGTTGCGCACGTTGTCCAGCACCACCAGGACTTTACGACCGGAGAGCACGGACTGGAGCTTGGCCGTGCGGTGGTCCGGATTGGTGATGCGGTCCGGCGGAACACCCAGGCCCTGCAGGAACCGGTCGACGACGAACGACGCGTCCACGATCGCGCTGTCGGAGAAACCCTGCAGATCTGCGAAGAGGACGCCGCCGGGGAACCGCTGCCGCCGCGTGTGACACCAGTGCACAGCGAACGCGGTCTTGCCGACGCCGCCAACGCCGTCGACGACCACCACGCCGGGGTTCGCGGCCGCGGTGTCCATTTCGGCGAACTTCTCCTCGTGGCCCACGAACATCGGCACGTCGAGCGGGAGTTGTTCGGGAACCAGCACGCCTGCGGTTCCTTCCCGTGCTCGGCCACCGGCGACGCTGTGCTCTTTCAAGCTGTCGTGGAACTTGCGCAGGTCGTCCGCCGCCGCGTCGTTGACGTCAGCCTTGAAACCCTTGTAGGCGCTGAAGAACAGCTCGGTGGCCTCCTCGGTGCGCGAGAGCCGGTAGAGCGCCTCCAGGCGCCGTTTCAGCAACGCCGGGTGCTCGTGGTGGTCGAGGTCCTCGAGCACTTCCAGGACCTCGTTGTAGTCGCCCAGGATCAGATACTCGCCGCACAGCAGGTCGTAGGCGGGCAGCAGCACGTTCAGCCGGATGCGGTGCCGCCAGGCTTCGGCCCGTTCCGATCTGAGGTCGTCGAGGGGGCGCTGATCGCCCCAGAGGGAGAACGCGCCGCGAATCGCGTCCAGCGCCTGTTGATGATCTCCACCGCGCACCAGATCTCGCGCTCTTTCCACGCGATTGCGGAACTGGAAGTAGTCCACTGATTTGCGGTCGACGTCGAGCCGGTAAGTTCCGTTCGCGACCACCAATTCCACTCGGTCCCGCATGGAATCGAGCACACGCCGGATTCGCCAGGAATACGAGTACAGGGTTTGCACGGGGTTCCGCGGGAGGTCATCGCCGTCCGACCAGACCCAGTCGGCGAGCTCCGCCGCAGGTAACGCCACCCGCGGTTGTGCCAGCAACGCACCGAGCATGGCCCTGAGCTTGAGCGGGCCCCATCGCCTGTCGACCTCGTCGCCGACCCGTATTCCCGTCTGCCCCAGAATAGTGAATCGCGCATCCACCAGCGCCACCCCTCGCGTCCCCGACCAAAGAGTGTCCTCCCAGTTCAGCATCAATGCAATGCACTCGATCGGCCGATGATGACAGTTCCGTGACAGTCCATTGACATATGGGCGTGAATTGCGCGTAGAAGAGGACAGAGGCTTGATCGAAAGTGTGCTGAAGTGCGCGAAGAGTTTCTGACAGCTCGATGAACACTCGTGGCGGGACGGTTCTCTCATCGCTTCGACCGATGGAGGCCTGGATGAACTGGTTCACCACCCCGCTCGGTGCGGGTGGCGCGCACCGGGTGACGGTGCCGGGATGCCGCAAGGTGCTCGTGATCGTGCCCAGCGTGGTGGCGGGCACGCGTCTGCTCGACCTGTTGCCTTTGCTGGACAGCGACTTCCGCGTCCAGACCTACTTCACGCTGCCCGAGCCGGACGCGGCCACGGCGCGGTTCGTCAGCGCGGCCGGTGGGTTGGTGATCGAATGGGATATGGCTTTGCAGCACGAGTTCGACCTCGTGCTCGCGGCCAGCTACCGGTTCATCGACCGGGCGCCGGGACCCGTGCTCGTGTTGCCGCACGGGGCGGGCGCGATGAAGTCGCGCCGGCGGGTCCGGGCCGCGGGGCGGGAGGCGCGGCCGGTGCACGGGCTCGACCGGCAGATGCTGATGCGTGACGGGAAGGTGCCGGCGTCGGCGATCGTGCTGTCACACGACGACGAACTTGCGGTGCTCGCCGAGTCGTGTCCTGAGGCGGTACCCGCCGCTGTGGTCGCGGGTGACATCTGCCTCGACCGGATGCGGGCCAGTCTGCCGTTCCGCGAGCAGTACCGGCGGGCGCTGGGTGTGGAGCCGGGTGACACGCTCGTCACGATCAGTTCGACGTGGACCGCGGAATCGACGTTCTACCAACGTCCTGAGCTCTACCGGGAGCTCACCGGCAAGGCTCGGGTGGCCGCGGTGCTGCACCCGAACATCTGGGCCGTGCACGGCGCCTGGCAGGTGCGGTCCTGGCTCGCCGACTGCGACGTGGTCGTCGTGCCGCCTGAGGAGGGCTGGCGGGCGATGGTGATCGCGAGCGACGTCGTCATCGGTGACCACGGTTCGACGACGCAGTACGCCGCCGCTGTCGGTGCTCGCGTGCTGCTCGCCACCTGTCCCGAAGTGCGGCACGGCAGCCTTGCGCACTCGATCAGCGAGGCGGTTCCGAGGTACACCGGTGACATCGCGGAGGCTGTGGCCGTCCCGGAGTTCGCGGGGCTGATCAGCTCGCGGCTCGACCGGTCCGGCGTGATCCTGCGCGCGGCCATGTACCGGCTGCTCGGCATCCCGGAACCGGCGCACGCCGTGCCTGTCTCGCCGGTGCGTCATGGTCGTTGACGAAGGTGTCGTCAGGCGCGACGGCGTGCTGCTCGTCCGCGGTGATCAAGCGGCGCCGAGGTGGCGGACGCTCGCGGACGTGCTGCTGGCCGGGCCCGAGCCGTCAGCCGAGGTCGCGCTTGCGGTCGCCAGGTTGTTGCTGGTGCGGTACGTCGGGTGTTCGCTCGTCGTCGTGCCGATCCAGCGCCGCGAGCCGGTCCCGGAGGCGGTCGGCGCTGGGATCGAAGGATTCGCCGTAGCACGCCAGGGCGGAGCGGTAGTGGTCACGAGCGTGCACGAACTCGCTCTGCCGTTCGGCGATCTCGCCCTTGAGCTCGAGGACATCGGCGACGTGCACCGGTGAACCGGCGTCACGGACGTCGGCGAGCACGCCCTCAGCGAGGCGCGCGGCCTCGTCGGGGCGGTCCGAGTGGAGAAGCGCACGGGACAGGAACATTCGTGCGCGCGCCTTGTCGACGACGTTGTCGAGGAGCGTCTCGCACTCCGTGAGTTCGGTGATCGCCTCGTCGAGACGGCCCATCTCGACGAGCACCTCGCCGACGCGCCGCCGGGCGAGGCCGATGCCGCGGGTCCGTTCGTGGAGGGTCTCCACGTCGACAGCCTCGCGGAAGTACCGGAGCGCTAGCTCGAACTCTCCCCTCAACCTGTAGGTGTAGCCGAGCTGCACGAGCGCCGTCGCCCGGCTGCCGAGATCGTGGTCGCCCGCGAGGTCGAGCACGGTGCGGGCCTGGGTGGCCGCCTCATCGAGACGCCCGAGGTTGCGGAACGCGACGGCGAGCTGGTTGCGCAGCCGGGCTTCGGCGTTCCTCTCGCCGCACGACTGCGCCGCCCGCACGCCGAGCTCGTGGGTGAACACCCAGTCCGAGTAGTGGTGCCGGCGCTGGAACAGCGCGTACATCGCCTCGGCCAGCTGCCAGACGAGGTCCGGCCAGCCGTGGTCGTCGGCGGCACGCAACGACTGCACGAGGTTGTCGCGTTCGTGGTCGAGCCAGTCCAGCGCCTCGGCTCGCGAGGCGAACACGTCCGGATCGGCGGACTTGAAGCGCGGACCGACGCGCGGCCGGCCGGGGATCGCGGCCGAGTCCGCGACAACCGCCTTGTCCAGGTAGAACTCCACGATCCGGTGGACCGCTTCTTCACGTTCGCCGTCGTCCTGCCCGCGCGCGTGGAGGCGCAGGAGGTCGTGGAACCGGAACCGGTCGTCGCCGGCTTCGATGAGGAGGTTCTTCTCCACCAGGTCGTCGAGATCGTCCTCGACCTCACCGACGTCGTCCGCGAGCATCGCCGCCGCGGCCTCCACGCCGAAGCTGACACCCGGATGCCACGAAGTCAGGCGGTAGAGCCGGGCCTGACGCGGCGGAAGCTCCACATAGGACAGATCGAGCACCGCGCTCACCGACGTGGCGCCGCCGCCGAGGTCCAGACCGGCGAGCCGGCGGTTCTCCGCGGTCAGCTCGTCGACCTCCTTGGCCAGCGTGCGACGCGGCCGCCGGGACAGCCGCGCACCGATCACCCCGAGCGCGATCGGCATCCCGCCGCACAGCCGCGCGAGCTCCCGCGCCGCGTCGGCCTCCACGGCGAGCCTGGGCTCCCCCACCACCCGCTCCAGCAGCTCGACCGAGTCCCGCAGATCCATCGGATCGACCTCGATGAACCGGGCACCGTCCATGGCGAGCGGGCTGAGCCTCCACCGGCTGGTCACCACCACCGCACAGCTCGGCGACGCGGGGAGCAGCGGCCTGACCTGGGCCGCGCTGGCGGCGTTGTCCAGCAGGACCGCGAACGCCCTGTCCGCGGTCAGCGACCGGAACAGCGCCTGCCGCTGGGCCAGGGTCGGAGGCACCACCTCGACGCCGAGCGCGCCGAGGAACCACTCCAGCACGTCGTCGGGCTGCGCGGCTTCGGCGTGGGCACCGAGATCGACGTACAGCTGCCCGTCCGGGAACTGGTCACGTGTGTCGTGCAGCCATCTCAGCGCCAACGAGGTCTTGCCGACACCGCCCGGCCCGCTGACGACGACGAGCAGCTGGTGATCTGCGCGCTCGTGCCACCTGTCGAGCTCGGTGAGCTGGTCCGCGCGGCTGACGAACAGCCTCGGCGCCGGCGGAAGCTGTTGCGGCACAGGTTTTCCAGGTGGTCCGGAATGGACGTGCACCGTTCCGATCGATCCGGCCTGCACCAGGTTCCCGTAGGAGGCCCCGGACACGGTGTTCTCGACTCTCGCCACCCGACATCACCCCGCGACCACGCTACGACCTGGACCGCCTCCAAGGCAGCCGCTCGCCGGGGTCATCCGGGTGACACTGTCCGTGTTCGCCAGACGGCTACCAACCCCGGAGCTGCCACCGAAAGTGCTAGTGGACGAGGCCGTGGTGGCGGTTGGTCCACGCGGCGACGGCCGGCAGCACGTCCGTGATCCACTCGCGGGCGGCAGCCGTGAGTTCGTAGCGGGCCGCGCGGCGGAGCACGAAACCGTTGTCCTGCAAGCGTTCCAGCGTGAGGATCACCCTCGGGCCGAGGATCGAGAGCAGCTCTTCCGCGTTCTTGGCGCCCTCGGACAGCGCGACCAGGACCTGGGGCAGCTGGTCGCTGCTCATCAGTTCCTGCAACGCGCGCAGGTGGTGCAGGGCCGCGGAGTCCACCTTGCGCTCGGCGGCGAACGCGCTCGGGTCGTGGACCTGGACGCGGGCCCGGCCGCCTCGCTTGGCGCGCTGCAGGGCCGCGTCGGTGTCGCGGACCAGGTCGATCAGCGTGTCCTCTGCAGTGGGCACGTGCGACGCGACGCCGATGGACGCCGTCTGGCCGTGCAGGGTGACGTGGTAGCCGTCGTTCGTGGTGATCTCGGTCTGCAGTGCGCGGATGCCGCGCAGGATGCGTTCGGCCACCATGGCCGCTTCTCCGCCCGTGGTGCGGGGCAGCAGCACGAGGAACTCGTCGCCACCGTGGCGGCACACGAGGTCCGTGGGGCGCGTGTGGGCGGTCAGCACCGCGGCGACGTCGCTCAGCACCACGTCGCCGGCGGGGTGGCCGTACTCGTCGTTGATCTTCTTGAACCGGTCGAGGTCGATCATGAGCAGCGCGACCTGCTCCCACCGGCGCTGGGCACGGCGGTACGTCGCGGGTGCCTGGTCGTCCCACCCCCAACGGCCCAGGAGGCCCGTCAAGCGGTCAGTCGCCCACGCGCCAACGGGTTGTGCGCACGAACTGCAACGCGAGGGAGCGCTCTCGTCGTGCAGGCGCAGAGAACCGTGGTCCACCGGTAGCCCCATCCGCACAGTCGCCATGAGTCCCCCCAGACTGCAGCTCTGACCGGCCCGATCTGCCCCTTTCAACTGAGGTGACGTCGTTCGGATCAAACGCGACACATCAGTGCAAGCGGCGGAGTGTGATCATAGGGCTACCGACAGGTGGTTTCAACCCTTGTGATGCCATATGCTCTTCGGGTTCCACAACAGTGGAAAGATCCCCCAGGCCCTTGGTCGCTCCAGCGGAGGTGTGGCGTGAGGCCGTTCGCCGAGGTCCTCAACGAGCTGTGCAACAACCCGCCCGATGGCCGAGGCAAGGTCACCAACGTAGCGCTTGCCGCCGCGGTGAAGTCACGGGGCGGGGACATCGGGCACGGCTACATCTCGCAGCTGCGGCTCGGCGTGAAGGACAACCCGACCTGCCAGGCGATCGTCGACCTCGCCGACGCGCTCGGCGTGCACCCCGCCGCCTTTCTCAACGGACGCCGTGAGCTGCACCCGGCAGAGCGGCCCGGCTGGCGCCCGACGGCGTTGAGCACGCTCTTCGAGGCCGTGCACCCGCCCGACCGCGGGCCCTGGTCGCCGGAGGAGGTCGCGGCCTCGATCAGCTCGTCCGGCCAGTTCGGCAGCATCTCCGCCAGTTACATCCGCGAACTCCTGAGCAACACCAGCGACAACCCGCGGCTCAAGCACATCCTCGGCCTGGCCGACCACTTCGGCGCCGATCCGGCGTACTTCTTCGACGACGACCTGGCCGCACGGGTCGATTCGGAGCTGACGGACTTCCTCGCGCTGCGCGAACTCGGCGTCGTGGAATTCGTCACCCGTCTGGCCGAACGCACCGGCGATCTGTCCCCGCAGGCCAGGGCCGCTGCGGTAGAAGGGTTCCGGCAGGCGCTCGAAGTCGGCGAGGGCTGGTCGTTCCCGCTGAACAGCCGCCGTACGTCCGCGGACCACACTTGATGACGACGCCGGCGTGAAGATCTCGGCCTGGACCGCTGCAGACGACATCGAGAGGAGGCGACGGGTGAACCGCAGGAAACTGCGCAAGCTGGTCGACGAGGTCGCCCGGGACCTCGACCTGCCGCCCGACGCCACGCACCAGGAGGCGAGCCGCCGGGTCTGCGAGCTGATGAGCGAACGGCTGGGGCGCGCTGTCGACGTCCGCTTCGCCGCCATCACCAACGCGGTCTGCCTGAGCGGGGCGACCGCGTTGCTCGAGAACGGCACGTACCTCGTCATCTGCGCGGACTCGCCGTCCTGGTACCACCGCCTGCACGTGCTGCTGCACGAGTTCGCGCACGTGCTGCTGAAGCACCAGCCCGTCGCGCTGACCCGCGACGAGGGCATGCGCAGGCTCGCTCCGCACTTGCTGCCGCGGATGGCGAAGATCATCGCCGGCCGGACGACGCTGACCGAGGACGAGGAGCGCGAGGCCGAGAACCTCGCCGACCACCTGCTGGAAAGGCTGACGGAACACCGGGTGTGGGCCGACACGGCCGCCACCGAGGAGCCCGCGCACGTGCGCCGGGTGGCCGAGTCGCTCGAAGGAAGATCTCGCTGGGTGCGTCGTGGCGATCTTTAACCTGATCTACCTCTCCTGCGGCGTCGTCGGTCTGCTCCTCCTCGCGTACAAGATCCGCGCGCTGCGGTCGAGCTGGGGCAGTCCCCGTGTCGTCGCGCTCATCTCGACCGTGTTCTTCTCGGCGTTCGCCGTGCTCTTCGCGGCGCCCGCGAACATCACCTGGATCAACTGGGCGAGCGGCGTGCCGAACTTCGCCGCTCTGCTCGTCTACAGCCTGGTGGTGTGCTTCGCCGGAGCGGCGTTCGCGCTGGTGATCTACTGGCGCTACCCGGCGGCCCAGGCGTGGCAACGGGTCCGCCTGATCATCATCAGCTACAGCACGATCGTCGCCGCGATGGTCGTGCTGTTCTTCAAGTCCGAGGTCGACGAGGAACGTCAGGTCGACTTCGACACCTACTACGCGACGCAGCCGACGATCGCGGTCTTCCTGTTCATCTACCTCGTCGCGACCATGGTCGGCTGCGGTGGTCAGGCCTACCACTGCTGGCAGGGCTCGCGGGACGAGGCGATCTCGGCGCGGCCGTGGCTTCGCCTCGGGCTGCGCTGGTACTGCGCGGCGGCGCTGTTCCCCATGGCGTTCGCGGTCATCAAGCTGTTCGTGCTGCTGATGGACTGGGCCGGCGAGCGCAGCTTCGACGTGCTGAGCACGACGGCACCGCTGATGGCGTCGCTGAGCATGATCCCGCTGGTGATCGCGATGGCACTGCCGGTCTTCGGGCCGCGCCGCCCGTCGCCCTCGCTGTGGGTGCGGCGCTGGCGCACGTACTTCGCGCTGCGCCCGTTGCACCGCGCGCTGGTGCACGTGAACCCCGGCATCGTGCTGGTGGCGCCGGGCAAGTTCCTCAACCCGCACCACCGCGTGCGCCGGCAGATCATCGAGCTCAACGACTGGCGCTGGGCGCTCACGCCCTACTTCGACCTGAGCGTCGGCGAGGCGGCGACGTCCCTCGCGCGCCAGGCCGCGCTGCCCACGGACGAACTGGCCGCCGTCGTCGAGGCCGCCCAGTTGCGCGCCGCGGGCTCGTCCGACGGCCGCGCGCGGGCGCCCGAACGCCGTCCCGCCTCGGTGATCGTCGACGGCACCGACCTCGCCGCCGAGCACGACAGGTGGGTCCGGATCTCGCGTGCGTACCAGCACTCGCCGATCGTCGACGCCGCCGTCGCCGACGCGGCACGCGTGCAAGCAGCAGGGGGAATGGACTAGATGGCACCCACACACGCCGTTGTCCTCGGCGGTGGACTCGCGGGCATGCTCGCGGCGTCCGTCCTCGTCAGGCACTTCGACGAGGTCACCGTGGTGGAGCGCGACAAGCTGCCGGACGGCCCCTCGCCGCGCTCCGGCGTGCCCCAGGCCCGGCACGCGCACCTGCTGATGTCCGGTGGCGCGCGGGCGATCGAGTCGCTGCTGCCGGGCACGCTGGACGCGCTGTTCGCCGCCGGGGCGCACCGGATCGGGGTGCCGAACGACCTGGTGTCGCTGAGCGCCCAGGGCTGGGTGCCGCGGTTTCCCGAGATGCAGTTCATCGTCTCGTGCAGTCGCGGGCTGCTGGACTGGGTGGTGCGCAGCCAGGCGTTGCGGGACAACAAGATCTCGGTGCTGACCGGGACGGAGCCGGTGTCGTTGCTCGGTGACCGGGACGCGGTGACCGGGGTGCTGGTCGAGGACCGGATCTCCCGCGAGCAGATCTCGCTGGAGGCCGACCTGGTCGTGGACTCGACCGGGCGCGGCTCCCGGTTGCCGGCCTGGCTGGAGGACTTCGGGCTGCCCGCCGTGCACTCCGAGAGCGTCGACTCCGGACTTGCCTACGCCACGCGGATCTTCCAGGCGCCTCCGGCGGCCGCCTCCGGTTTCCCGATCGTCAACGTGCAGGCGAACCCGCGTGACCCGTTCCCCGGTCGCACCGCGACCCTGCTGCCCATCGAGGACGGCAAGTGGCTGGTCACGCTGTCCGGCACGCGCGGCGGTGAACCGTCGACCGACGAGTCGGAGTTCGTGTCGTTCGCCCGCTCGGTGCGCAACCCGGTCGTGGGCGAGCTGATCGCCGCGGCCGAGCCGCTGTCGCCGGTGTACGGGTCGCACAGCACCGCGAACCGGCGGATGTTCTTCGAGCGCTTGAAGTCGTGGCCGCGCGGCCTGCTGGCCCTGGGCGACTCGGTGGCCACCTACAACCCCGTCTACGGCCACGGCATGTCGGTCGCGGCGCAGAGCGCGCAGGCGCTGGACGCCGGTCTGGCGGCCGGGCACTCCGAGCAGCAGATCCAGCGCGGCATCGGCAAGGTCGTCGACGGGGCCTGGGCGATGGCGACCAACCAGGACATCCTGTATCCGGGTGCGGTCGGCAAGCCGTTGCCGCTGGCCGGACGGGTGCTGCAGCGCTATGTGGACCGGCTCGTGCGCACGGCGACCACGGAGCCGCCGGTGACGCGGGCGTTCCTGGAGGCGTTCACGTTGTCCGCGCCGATGGCGAACCTGATGAGCCCCGAGGTGTTCTGGGCGACGATGCGTGGACCCCGGTCCGCGGCACCGGATCCGACGCTGACGGCGGACGAGCGGGATCGGGTCACCGGCTGACGTGTACTGCCTGCAAGCCGCCATCGCGCGCGCCGGCGTGCTCGCGAGCGATCTCGTCGTTCCGCTGGCGCAGGACCTGGTGCTGCTGCCGCTGTTCGACGTGCCGGACAGCGGGCAGCTGGCGGAGTGGTCGTCGCGAGGGCCGGTCGCGGTCGTGGACGCGGAGTACTTCGGCGGCACGGGTTCGCAGCGGGCCGAGGTGTGGGATCAGGGCCGCAGGGTGCTCGGGCCGTTGGTGCGGGAGGAGGACGACCCGGCGCCGGACGTCTCGCCCATCTCGCAGGCACTTCGGTGGCTCGGTGTCGTGAAGGGCGAGCACCACGACGAGTTCGACGCCGTGGGGCTCGGCCGGCACCGCGTCACCGCGGACTGGGTCACGTACGCGGGGTGAAGTCCGCGCTCTGCACGTAGTTCATGGCCTCGACGAACTTCGGGTCCGCCATCCTGGCGTTCATTTCGTCCGCGGTGGGCTCGGCGACCCGCTGGTGCAGCCACCACAGGTTCCCGAACGGGTCGGCGAACCGGCTGACCCGATCTCCCCAGAACAGTTCGGTGGGCTCGGTGACGATCCGGCTGCCGAGCTTCACCGCTCGCTGGAGCGTGGCCTCGTCGTCGGCGACGTAGAGGCGCAGGAACGCGGGTGTGGGCTGCCAGTTCGGCTGGTCGAACAGCATCACGACCGAGTCGCCGATGCGGACCTCCGCGTGGCCGATCTCCGGTGCCTCGCCGACGCGACCTAGTTCGGTCGCGTCGAACACCTCCGTGATGAAGTCGATCAGCTCGGCCGTCCTGCCACGGCTGATCAGCCACGGCGTCACGGTGTGGTAGCCCTCGGGCACGATGTTCATCCGGTCTCCCCTTTGCTCGTCGGGACCACCGTATGACCGATGTAGGACAATCGCAGTCCTACTTCTCGACTACGTTCGTGGCATGAGTGATGCGGCCCGGTTGTTGCGCCTGCTGTCGTTGTTGCAGACACCGCGCGAGTGGCCGGGCAGCGAGCTCGCGGCACGGCTGGAGGTCACGCCGCGCACCGTGCGGCGCGACATCGACCGGCTGCGCGACCTCGGCTATCCCGTCGAGGCGTCGATGGGCGTGCTCGGCGGGTACCGGCTCGGCGCAGGCGCGGCGATGCCGCCGTTGCTGCTCGACGACGAGGAGGCCGTGGCCATCGCGGTCGGCCTGCGCACCGCCGCCCGGCAACCGGTGGCGGGCATCGCCGAGGCGTCGTTGCGCGCCCTGGCGAAGCTGCAGCAGGTGCTGCCGTCCCGGCTGGCCCGGCGCGTCTCCTCGCTCACGTCGGCCACCGCGCCCGCCCCGGCCTCGTACGCCGCGCTGGTCGATCCCGGCCAGCTGACCGTGCTCGCCGGCGCGGTCGCCGCCCGCGAACGGGTGCGGTTCGCCTACGTCGCCCACGAGAACGTGGTGTCGAAACGGCACGTGGAGCCCATTCAGTTGGTAGCGCTCGGCCGGCGCTGGTACCTCCTCGCTTTCGACGTGGACCGTGACGACTGGCGGATCTTCCGGCTGGACCGCGTCTCAGCCGCGCAGGCCACCGGGGCCCGCTTCACACCTCGTATGCCGCCCGGCGGGGACGCGACGGAGTTCGTGACGCGGAAGATGTACGACTCGGCGCCGACCTACCGGGCCCGCGCCACCCTGCGGCTGCCCTTGGAACTGGCACGGGCACGGCTGGCGGACTTCGCCGGCGACCTGACCGCCGTCGACGACTGGTCGTGTTCCTGGCACAGCGTCGAGGACACGATCGACTACCTCGCGTTCCGCCTGACCCTGCTGGGGTGCGACTTCGTGGTGCACGGGCCCGATGAACTGGTGGAGCACCTGCGGGGGCTGGGTGAGCGGATCAACCGGGCGGTCGGCTGAGCCCTCCGCGCCGGTGGGGCCGCGTGGATGGGACTGCGGCGCCGGACGGTCGGCTGAGCCGTTCCCACCGGTGAGCCGCGTGGCTAGGACTGCGGCGCCGGGCGGTGGGCTGAGCCCCTTACGCCGGTAGGGCCACGTGGCTACGGCGCCGGACGGTGGGCTGAGCCCCCTACGCCGGTAGGGCCACGTGACTGGGAACTGCGGCGCCGGGCGGTTGGCTGAGTCCTCCGCGCCGGTAGGGGCCACGTGGCTGGGGACTGCGGCGCCGTGGGCCGAGCCTCTGCCCCGGCTGGTGCTGCGCGGCTGACGAGCTGCCGCGCCGCGCGGTGGGCTGAGTCTGCGCGCCGGCTGGTGCTGCGTGGCTGAAGGGCTGCGGCGCCTGTGAGCCGGGAAGCTGCGTTGGCGGCAGGTGGCGGGCGGCAGGCCCGCGGCACGAACCGCGCCCGCCGAGCCGTGACGCCGCCTCGCACCGGCACACGCTGCGTGCGGCCGACAGACGACCGCACCCGAGAACCAGAAGCCGCGCAGGCGGCAGGCGGTACCCACGGCACGAATCGAGCTCGACGAGCGGAGCCACCACGCCTCCCCGCACCACCGGACGGCGCAGCTCACCCGTCCGGCGGCCCCGCTCTCACCCCCAGCACCGGCTGGCCGCCCACCACCCCCTCGTAGGAGCTGTCCCAGGGCCAGCGCCCGGACTCGTCGGCGTGCACGAACTGCAGGGCCTTGATGCCCTCCCCGTACAGCCGCGCGGACACCAGCAGGTGGGCCCAGGGGCGCGCCACGCGGACGACCTCCAGCAGCGGGCCGCCGGGCACGGTGATGCGGTGGCCGGGCGCGGGCAGGCAGCTGTGGACCAGGTGTTCGGCCATGTCGTCCAGCAGGCGGCCCGCTTCCAGCACGGCCATGCCCGTCACGACCAGCTCCGGGAGGCCGCGCGGGGTCAGGCCGACGGTGTACGCCCAGGGTGGGTGGGCTCGGTCCCGTTCGATCGCCTGCACCGCCCAGCCCCGCACGTCGATGCAGCGGCGCAGGGTGGCCAGGTGTTCTTCCATTCGGCCGGCGGGGTGGTCGCAGTCCCAGCACATGGCGGTCTCCTCGGATCGGTGGTGGATCCAGTGTGCCGAGGAGCACCGACAAGATCGTTTGAGCAGTTCGTTGACAGAAAGTGGACAAACGATCTGTGGGCCGTCTGGATCGTTAATCTGCGACGCACGGAGGATCGTGCATGCGCCAACGAACGCTTCTCATCGCGTTGGTCGCGGCTGTGTTCGTCGCGGCCGCGGGCAGCGTGGTCACCACGGCGGCCGCGCACTCGCCGTCCCGATCAGACGGAGCAATGGGCGGGATCGACACCGGCTATACCGGCTACGGACCGGCCACAAAGGACAGCGGCAGCACTCGGAGCTGCGGGAACTGATGCTTTTCGAACCCGGCACCCCACTCGCGGACGCGGTCAAGGCCGCCAGGTCCGCCGCACTGCGCGGCAACGTCCTCGGCGTCGACCTCGCCTACGCGAGGGCCGCGAAGATCAGCCCGGCCGTCGCCCACGACCACTGCGCGACGCTGCTCAACCTCGGCGCCATCACCAGGGCCGCGCAACGCTGCGACGAGTACCTGAGCACGGGCAACGACACCACGCTGAGAATCCTCCGGACCCAGATCCGCAGTGCCGCAACGGATCACGTCGCGGCCGAACGGGACGTGCGCGAGCTGCGGAAGCTGAAACTCACCGAACTGGAACAGGCGAGGCTCGCCCGAGTCGCCGCGCTGGCCGCCGCGGACCGCTACGACTACCCCACCGCGGAAAGCGAGCTCGACGCCGCCGAACGCCACTTCCGCCGCGCCGGGCGCCCCGAGCACCTGGAGCACATCGGCAGGGACCGGCTGCTGCTGGACGTGCGCAGGGGCACCCGCGTCTCGAAGCTGCGCGACCGGACTCCCCGCACGCCGGCCGAGTTCCTGCAACGCGCCGCCGCCCTGCGCCGGGAGGTCTGGTACGAGGAAGCGCTGGCGGTGATGACGAGATGCGTCACCAGCTACCAGATCGAACCCGCGCTGAGGTTCGCCGTCCTGTACGAGCTCACCGTGCTGCTCGTCATGACCAGGCAGGCGGGCACGGCCCGCAGGCTCTTCCCGCTGCTCGCCGCCGCGGCCGGTCCTGAGGTGATCTCCCAGCTCCCCGACGCCACCCAGGCGCTCCGGCCGGAACGCCGGCTCACCCACGTGCGCCGCCTGATCGCCCGGGACGAGCTGCTCAAGGCCGAAGGCATGCTGGGCGAGGGGAACTCGCCGCTGTGGCACCTGACCGCCGCCGAACTCGCCTACGCGCAGGGCAGGCTCGAACAGGCCGCGCGGCACTTCGAGATCGCGAGCCGGGCGGGCCACGCCGAGCTCACCGCGCTGGCGCTGCGCAAACTCGGTGACACGTTCGCCGACGCGGGCCACGAGGAGCTCGCGGCCCGGCACTGGGCCGAGTCGCACCGCGTCGAGGAGGACCTCGCGGACCACCGGGACAGCCCCAGCGTCAAGCTGCGGATGCTGCGCGCGGCCCCGGACGTGCGGGACGGCCGGGTGCGCGCCGCGGCCCGCCGGGCCGCGCGTGAGGGTCCCAAAGCGTTGGCAGGCCTGGTGGTCGCCGTCGAGGCGGCCCGGGCCGGACCAGGCCCCGCCGAGGCCGGACCGCGCGCACTCCCGGGCTTCACCGACCTCGCAGCGGCCAGGCGCTGGCTCGCCGGGACGACGAGGCACCTGCCGAAGGACCAGGTCGTCTGGATGATGCACGCGACGCCGGACCAGCTCCACCACGTGCTCGTCGGCCGCAGGACCACGCACGTGACGACCTCCGTCCACATCGGCGACCTCACCGACACGATCCGCCGGCTCAAGGCCTGGAAACCCAAGTACGACAGGGCGATCCTCGGCGCACTGCTCGCCGAGCTGGCCGGCCTGATCGGGCTGGAGGACATCGTCGCCGCCCTGCCGCCCAAGACCACCAGGCTCGTCGTCGTGGCGGGCGGTGTCCTCGCGGACGTCCCGCTGGCGGGCCTGCCCGTCCCCGGCACGAACCTCTTCCTCGGCATGACCCACGCGCTGTCCAGCCTGCCGTGCCTGTCCGCACTGCGTCCGCGGCAACGCAGCGCCCGCAAGCAGAGGGGCGACGAGGCTGCCGTCTGCGAGGAAGCCTCGGAGCTGCGGCGAACTCTCGAAGAGGGCCGCTCCCACCGCATCCGCATCGACGCCCAGGCCGCACACGACCGCATGAACCCCGACCAGTCGTGGCTGCAGTTCGCCGACGAACGGGTGTCCGTGGAAGCGCTGGAAAAGATGGACTTCAGCGCGTGCGGCACGGTCGTGCTCGGCGCCTGCGATTCCGGCATCGTCCGCGCGGTCACGGCCGCGGGGCCAGGAGCGGTCGTCGCCGCCCGCTGGCAGGCGGAGGACACGGCCGCGCGGAAGGTGCTCGACGCGTTCGACCGCAACCTGACGAAGCTTCCCCGAGATCGCGCCCTGCAGCACGCACTGGTCGAGGTCGCCGATCGGCACCCGGCGGACTGGGCGTGCTGGTCCCTGCACGGCGACGCGGGCTTCCAGACCTCAGCGGGCCCGCTGCGCAGAAGACTCAGGAAGAACGGAGACCCCGTGCCGCTCGAAACCCGTCCCAAGGTGTTCCTGTCGTTCGCCGGCAAGGACCGCGCGCACGCCGAGCAACTCCGTGCCGAACTGGAGTCCCGCAACGTCAACGCCTACCTGGCCGAGGACGAGAGCACACCCGGTGACACCGCTGCCACCTCGATCGACGAGGCACTGGCCACCTCCGACTACCACGTCCTGCTGTGGTCGGCGAACACCCCGCGACGCGAGCCCGCTGCGGAGTGGACGGCGGCGTTCACCCGGGAGATGACGCGCCGCCGCGCCTTCCTGTTCATCGTGCGGCTGGACGAGGAGCCGCTGCCGCCCCTTCTCGCGCCCCGCAAGCACATCGACCTCGTGGACGCCGCCGACCGCCTCGTCGCTACCTGGCGCTCCGACCGCAAGTCGGAGCTTCCCGTGTTCCCGCAACCGGTCCCGCCGAAGCCGGACGGACCGACCGTCGCGATCTCGGTGCGCAGCCACGACCTGGGCACCACGCACGTCGTGATGACCCCGCTGCACCTCACCGGTGCCTCGTTGTACCGGGCGGTGTTCGCCGCGATGCAGCTGCCGACCGAGCAGATCACGTTCGACGGCACGATCGGGATGCGGTTCTCCTACGAGCTCTACCACCAGAACGAGCCGATCCCGGACGACGAGTCCACTGTGGAACTGACCTCGGACGTCGTGGACATCGCCGTGCGCGTCGAGTCGTTCGGCAAAAGCAGCTCCCCGAGCGGCCGGGAGTACCGCCAGGACGACGAGCTGGACGAGGGCGTGGACGTCGACCAACAGCGCATGCTGCTCGTCGCCGCCTTCCGCCACCTGCTCCCCTAAGGCCTCCGATCGGGTGAATTCCCTTCCCGCTGTCAGCCTTCGCTGGTTTCAACGCCTGTAACCGGTGAAGGTCGCCCGAGGGCGGTTAACGACATGTGCGGACGCTGAAGGGAAGGCCGTTGAGCGCACCGGATCAGGGCTACGCGGAGTTCTTCCGCGAGTGCCTGCCCGTGGTCACCAGGACGCTGACGGCTCTGAGCGGCGACAATCGCGCGGTAGAGGACATAGCGCAGGACGCCATGCTGATCGCACAGCACCGGTGGAGCGACATCCACGCGTACGACAAGCCCGAGGCGTGGGTGCTCAAGGTCGCCATACGGCTCATGCGGCGGTGGCAGCAGCGGTACGCAAGGGAAACGCCGCTGGCCGAGGTGCCCGAGGTCGTTCAGCCGGCGCACGACGTGGAAGCGCTGCACGCGGCGTTGCGCGAACTCTCCCCCAGGCACCGCGAGACCGTGGCGCTGCACCACCTGCTCGGTTACTCGGTCAGCGAGATCGCCGCGGTGCTCGTGGTCGGCGAGTCGACCGTGCGCACGCACCTCACCCGCGGCCGTGCCGAGCTGCGACGAATCCTCGGAGGCACTGATGAGTGAGCTGCTGGCCCAGTTCGAGCTCGACGACGCCGTCGAGCACCAGTACCGCCTGGGAGAGGCCGCGGAACGGGCCGGTCGCCTGCGCGAGGCGGCCGTGCACTTCCGGGTCGCCGCCGACCAACGCCTCGGTGACGCCGCCGTGCGGCTGGCGCACGTCCTGTTCGCGCTCGGCGAGGAAGCCGAGGCGGCGCAGTGGTGCACGGCCGCCGTGGCGGACGGGTTCCCCGAGGCCGAGGAGCTGGTCAGGGAGAACTCCGAGGCGCGGCAACGGTTCCTGGAGCACGCCGCCCGGATCACGGTCGGCGCGCCCACGTTCGACTGGCTACCGCCCGCGATGCCGTCCCGCCGCATCTCCCCCGAAGCGATCGCGGCGCGCACTCAGGCGTTGCGCACGCTGGACCGGCGTTACGGCGGCATCGCCTGCCACAGCGCGGTTCTGGAGCACCTCGCCGCCGTCGAACCGATGATCGTCGTGGACGACACCTCGTGGACCGCCGTCGCCGAGGTCCACGAACTGGCCGGCTGGACGGCGTTCGACAGCGGCCAGCCCGGCACGGCCCTGCCGCACTTCGCGAAGGCGCTGACGCTGGCGCGGCAGGCGGAGAACGAGGCGCTCATCGCGTCCGTGCTGACCCGCGCGGGCCGGATGTTCCTGCACCACAACGCTCCCGACGACGCGCTGAAGGCGTTCCAGCTCGGTTTCGTGGCGGCGCACAACGCCTGGGCCGACCGGCGCGCGCTGAACGATCCCGCGCAGGCCGTCGCCGCTCTCACCACCAAGGTCAGCGCGTACGGCGAAGGCCGGGCGCGCACCCTGACGTTGACGGCGCTGGCCCGCAACCATCTCGCCCTGGGCGACCTCCCCGCGGCCACCGAGTTCGCGCAGGAAGCCGTGCAGTCGGCCAGGAACCTCCGTTCCGCACGCGCGGACGACCACCTGCGCTGGCTCGACCAGGAAGCACGGGCAGCCGGCGCATTGCTGCTGGCAGAGCACGTTTCGACGCGTTTCGCGCGTTCTGGCTGACGCTGTCACCGGTCCTGGCCGTTACACGCGTGCACGCGTTCGAGTAGGTTCTGCGTCATGGCCGAGCCGTTCTCCTGGGTCCCCGCCGGAATCAACACGGACGTGCCCAGCGCGGCACGCGTGTACGACTTCCTGCTGGGAGGTGGCCACAACTTCGCGTCGGACCGCATGGTCGGCGACAAGGTGCTGCAGATCCTGCGCGAAGGCCGTGCGATCGCCGCGTCGAACCGCTCGTTCATGCGCCGTGCCGTCCTGCTGATGATGGAGCAGGGCATCACGCAGTTCCTCGACCTCGGCTCGGGCATTCCCACGGTCGGCAACGTTCACGAGATCGTGCAGCAGGAAAACCCCGACGCACGAGTCGTGTATGTGGACTACGACGAGGTGGCGGTCTCGCACAGCCAGCTCATCCTGGAGGGCAACGACAACGCGGGTGTCGTGCAGGCGGACATGTGCCGCCCGGACGACGTCCTGTCCGACCCGGTCGTGAAGGACCTGATCGACTTCTCGAAGCCCGTCGGCCTGCTCATGATCGCCGTGCTGCACTTCGTCTCGGACGAGAAGGGCCCCGCCGAGGTGGTCGCCCGCTACCGCGACGCCGTGCCCGAGGGCAGCCTCGTCGCCCTGTCGCACCTCACCGCCGACTTCAAGCCGGACGAGATGGGCGCCGTCGTCGAGGCCATGAAGCACAGCCGCGACCCGATGTACTTCCGCTCGCGCACGGAGTTCGAGCCCATGTTCGCGGGCCTGGAGATCCTCCAGCCGGGCGTCGTCCCGGCGCCGAACTGGCACCCGGAACTCGGCCCGGCCGGAGAAGGCGGTCCGGAGGACGTCTACGTGGGAATCGGACGCAAGATCTAGCGGAACCTCCAGGCCTGGGCCGCGGAACCGTTGCAGCTCCAGATGTTCAGGTGCGTGCCGGGCGTGGTCGACGCACCAGGGTTGTCCAGGCACAACCCCGACTGCGGGTTGTGCACGGAGCCGTCCGACCGCACGCGCCATTGCTGCGCGCCCGTGCCGTTGCACTCCCACAGCTGGACGCTCGTGCCGTTGGTGGTGCCGCTGTTGTTGACGTCGAGGCACTTGCCGGCGATGGCGATGGTGCCGTCGGCGACGACGCGCCACTTCTGCGCGTAGGTGTTGTTGCAGTCCCAGATCTGGACCGGGTTGCCGTTGGCGGTGCCGCCGTTGTCGTTGTCCAGGCAGAGGCTCGGGGCGGCCGACAGCGCGACGGAGCCGGCGCCGGACGGGTGGCGTTCGGCCGGCAGTGACGGCGTGTTGAGGTGGTAGAAGTCGACGGCCAGGTAGTTCGGGGTCTTGCGGGCCGCGGGTTCGCAGAAGCGCTGGGCCCGGTTGACGAGCTTGGAGTTGTCCGTGGCGACGGTGCCCTGCATCGGGACGTCGCGGAAGTGGTTCATCACGAACAGCGGGCGGAAGGCGGTTTCCGTTGCGGTGAGCGGCTTGTCTGCCCAGCGGGAGTAGCAGGACCAGTCGGAGGCGCCGGTGCCGGAACCCATCGACCAGTAGTTCTCGACGGTCCAGTCCTTCTGGTAGAGCACGCCGGAGTTCTCGCGGCCGTCCCGACCGTGGTCGGTGAAGATGAGCAAACGCTTGCCGGACGCCCTCATCTGCGACAACGTCGGCCAGCCGTTCTCCCGGACGCCCTCGGCGCGGAACAGCACGTCGTGGAGGCCCTGCACGCGGGCGAGTTCGTTGCGCAGGACGTCGGCCGAGACGTAGTCCTCCAGGAAGACCGTGACGATCTCGGTGGGGCGTGCCTTCAGGAAGTCGACGATGCGCTGGACGTCGACGTTCAACGCCACCGGCCTGCTGACGGCCGTGCAGCTGTTGTGGCAGAGGATCGCGCCGTCGGGGGTCTGGTGGATGTCGAGCATGAAGCCGCGGACGCCGTCGTTGAGCTGCTGCACGATGCCGCGTGACTGGTTCGGGGCGATGTTGGCGAACATGAACCCGCCGTCGACGCCGTTCGCGTAGGCGTTGTGGGCGGTCAGGAACGTCATCTCGTCCAGGCGCGGGTCTGCCGGGGCCTGGACGCGGACCGGGCTGACCGGGGTGAGGAACCACGTGTCGGCACCGGTGCCGACGCGGATCTGGCCGGTGCCGGACGCGATCAGGTAGCGGTCGGCGCCGGGGTCCTTGAAGCGGTACCTGTCCTGGTCGTCGAGGAGCCCGGCCCACCGGGCGTCGGGGCTGGAGCAGCTGACCATCTGGGCAGCGTCGCCGACCCGGCCCAGGCACAGGCCACCCTCGGCCAGCGTGCTGCCGTTCCAGGAGAACTGCTGGCGGTCCTCGTTGCCCCTGGGGCGGTGCTGGACCGCGGACGAGCCGGAGACGGCGGCGTTCTGGCCGGTCACGGCGCTTTGCAGGTAGTAGTTGCCGTTGGGAGCGGCCGCCGCGTCCACGGGGACGAGCAGCAGCGACAACAGCGCGAGTGCAGGGATGATGCGCATGAGGTGAAGGCTCGACCATGGACGTGAACATGAAAAGACTTCACGTCGAAATCCGCCCAAACCGAGACATCTGTGGCCCGGGCCACAAAACCCGATGCAGCGGATCGAGCGGCGAAGGGGGTTTCCCACACCGCAAACGACCACCGACGAGAAGGGGGCGGCGTGGGGTTCGACCAGTTCGTCGCTGACCGGCTGGACCGGCTGTTGGGGTACGCCACAGCCATCACCTGCGACAAACACCTGGCGCAGGACATCGTTCAAAACGTGCTCATGCGCGCACAGGGCAAGTGGGAGCGCATCGGAGCGATGGACGCGCCCTATCTCTACGTGAAGCGCATGGTGACCAACGACTACCTGTCGTGGCGGCACCGCAGGGCCGCGCGGGAGATCGCCGTGGAACGCGGTGAGCTCGCAAGGCACGTGCCGTCGATGGCCGATCCGGCTGACGCACACGCCGAACGCGAGGCCATGCGCGCACGGATCGCCATCCTGCCGCGCAAGCAGCGCGCCGCGCTGGTGCTGCGGTTCTACGAAGACTGCAGCGACGCGGAGATCGCACAGGTGCTCGGCTGCGCGGAATCGACTGTGCGCAGCCAACTCTCTCGCGCGCTGCAAACGCTGCGCACTCACGAACTTGCCCGGTCCGCCACCCTGGGGGTGCACTCATGAACGACCTGATCCGCCAGGCCATCGCCGCTGAGGCCGAGGAGCGCGTCGACTCCCGGACCGTGCTGGCCGATCTGCACAAGGCCAGGAAGCGCAAGCCGCTGGGGCTGATCGTCGGCGTCGCGGCGCTGACCGCGGCCGCCGCGGCCGCCGCCGTGGTCATCCCGGCGACGATCAAGAAGACCGAGGCAACGCCACCGGCGGCGTCGGCGCCGCAGGAAACGCAGAACGTGCTCCTCATCGGTCTCGACGACCACAACCTCACCGACGCGCTGATGCTCGCGCGGTTCCAGGCGGACGGGGCGGCGGTCTCGGTGGTGTCGCTGCCACGCGACGTCCTCGTGGACGGCCAGAAGATCAACAGCCTGTACGCCCAGGCCCCCGGGAAGCTGACCGCGGCCGTCGAGAAGACGACCGGGACGAAGGTCGACCACTACGCCGCCGTGAAGATGTCCGCGATCGGCCACATCTCGGAACTCTTCGGCGGCATCGCGGTGTGCCTGAAGGCGCCGTCGAACGACCCGATCACCAAGGCCGCCTTCCCGGCCGGCAGGCAGGTGCTCCAGGGCGCCCAGGCGCTCGCCTTCCTGCGCCAGCGCCACGGCCTGGAGAACGGCGACCTGGACCGGACCAAGCGGCAGCAGGCGGTTCTCGTCGATCTGGCCTCGAAGATCACCAAGGACAACGCGCTCGCGGTCGCCCGCGGGATCAGCGGGTCGATCAGCGTGGACGAGGGCTGGGACCTGCTGGGGTTCGCGCAGCGGTTCACGGGTCCGCCGGCGATCAGCGTGACGACCTTGCCGGTCGACGCCCCCGTCGAGCGGGAGACCGGATTCGGGTTCGAGGTCGACACCGCCAAGGCCAGGGCGTTCGTCGACAAGGCCCTGACCGAGGGCGATCGCTCCACCGAAGCCGGGTGCGTCCGCTGACGATCACTCCAATGGAGCATCAAGTCGCCCTTCTGCGCGGCCGATGATCTGCATGTGGCGCGCGAGACGGCCGCTACGATCAATTCGTGCGCGAACCACTTGAACGTGACTCCGAGATCGCGCACATTCGTGAAGCTCTGGACGCAGCCACCCGTGGTGAGGGTCGTGTCGTCCTCATCGAGGGCCGTGCGGGCATCGGCAAGACCAGGCTCGTGCACGAGTGCCGCGGGCTGGCCAAAGAGCGTGGGTTCGGTCGGTTGCAGGCTGTCGGCGACGCCATGGAGAGCGCGATGGCGTGGGGCGTCGTCCGGCAGATGGTCGAGCGGTCGGTGTCGCGGTACTCCGGCGAGCTGCGCGAGAAGATCCTCGCCGGGCCGTCCGGGGCGGCGCTGAAGGCCCTGGACGACGCCGCGCTCGACCCGAGCCAGGCCGAGCTGGCCCGCACGCTGCACTCGCTGTGGTGGGTCGCGGTGGACCTCTCGTCCACCCGGCCGCTGCTGATCACGGTGGACGACGCGCACTGGGCGGACCACTCGTCGCTGCAGTTCCTCGTCTACCTGTCGCGCCGGATCGCGGACCTGCCGATCGCGCTGGTCGTCGCGACCAGGCCGCCGACGGACAACTCCGGGCCGCTCGCGCAGCTCAGCGTGTCCGCCGACCGGTTGCTGCCGCGTCCGCTCACCACGGAGGCGCTCAGCGCACTGGTCGGCGGGCACCCCGAGGTGATCACCGCCCTGCACGCGGCCAGCGGCGGGAACCCGTTCCTGTCCGGCGTCCTGGTCGACGAACTCGCGGCGCTCGGCCTGCCGCTGGACGACGCCGCGACGGCCGGGAAGGTCGGCACGCTCGGCCCCAGCACCGTCTTCCGCGCCACGCTGGGAAGGCTGCCCGCCGAGGCGGTGGCCCTCGCGGGCGCGGTCGCCGTGCTCGGCACGCACGCCGATCCGTGGCAGGCCGCGGAACTGGCGGAGGTCACCGATCTCCCGGCCGCCGTCGAGGCGTTGACGGCGGCGAACGTACTGGTCACCGGTGAGCACCTCGAGTTCGTGCATCCCGTTGTGCGCGAGGCGGTGCTGACCGGTCTCGGGCCGATCGCGCGCGCCTCGCTGCACGCGCGCGCCGCGAAGTCGTTGCAGGAGTCGCACGCACCGGCTGATCGGGTGGCCGCACACCTCGTGCACGCTCCCAAGGGGACGTTGCCGAACGCCGCGGACGTGCTGAGGAAGGCCGCGGCGACGTTGCTCGCGGCCGGCGACCCGCGCACCGCCGCGGGACATCTGACGCGAGCGGTGGACGAGCGGCCCACCGACGCCGGGCTGCGTGCGGAACTGGGGCGCGCGTTGCTGCGGCTCGGCGACGCGGTCAACGCACACCGGCACCTGAAGGCCGCCGCGCAAGGACTCCCGGACGCCGAACTGGTGGCGGCCGCGGCCTCGGCGACGGCCGCGCTGGAAGGTCCTGCCGCGGCGATCGCCGAACTCGAGGAAGCCATCGAAGCCCGCCCGGACGGCGAGTCGCGCCTGCACCTGGAGGCACGGCTGGCGGTGTTCCGCTCGTTCCTCCCCGACCAGCGCCAGATCGCGTCCGCGCACCTCAGCGGCTACGCCGGCCTCGCGGGCAGTACCCCGGACGAACGCACGTTGCTCGGCCTGCTCGCCCAGATGGGCCGTTACGAGGTGTGGCCGCACGATGAGGTCGCCGCGACGGCCACGCGCGCGCTCGCGAACGGTGCGTACCTGGACGACGCGACGGGCAGCACGGACGCGATGGTCGCGTGGCTCGTGGCGTTGCTCGCGCTGATGGCGGCGGACGGCGTCGGCACCGCGCGGCGCGAGATCGAGCGGGCCCGGTCGAAGGTGCGGGCCCACGGGTCGCCGATCGAGTTCGCGATGGTGGCGAACGCGTCGCTGTTCCTGAACTGGCGCTGCGGCAACATGCGGGCCGTCGAGGCGGAGGCCGAGGGCGCGCTGGCCGCGGTCGCGCACGAGGACCCGGTGTCCGAGGTGATCAGCCTCCGCGCCACCTCGACGCACTTCGCGGTCTACGCGGCGCTCGAACGAGGCGACGTCGCGGCCGCGTCCGCGTTCATCGGCGCGTTCGACGGTGCGCACGCCGAGGCCCGGCTGACCATGCCGATGATCTGGTTGCACGAGGTACGCGCACTGATCGCACTGGCCGAGGGCGACGCACGGCGCGCGATGTCCGAGGCCTACCGCCAGCGCGACGCGATGCACCAGGTGCACGTCGATCCGCCCACGGTCCCGTGGCGCGCTCCGGCCACTCGCGCCGCGTTGCTGCTCAACCAGCAGGAGCTCGCGCTGGAACTGGCCGCCGAGCAGGTGGAGGTCGCTCGCAAGTGGGGTGCGGCCACCGAGGTCGGCGCGGCTCTGCGGTTGCTCTCCAACGCCGATCCGGACGCGCGGCTGGAGCTGCTGACCGAGTCCGTGACGGTGCTGGAGGGCTCACCTGCACGCCTGGAACTCGCCCGCTCCCTGGTCGACCTGGGTGAGGCCCTCAGGGTGGCCCGGCGGCGGACCGATGCGCGGGAACCGTTGCACAGGGCGATCGAACTGGCGGGCGACTGCGGTTCGACGGTGCTGCAGACCCGCGCGGTCGAGGCGTTGGAGGCCCTCGGCGACCGGCCACGACGGCAGATCGTGCTGGGGGCGGAGGCGCTGACGGCGTCCGAACGGCGAGTGGCCGACCTGGCGGCGACGGGCCGGGCCAACAGGGAGATCGCGCAGGAGCTGTTCGTGACGCCCAAGACCGTCGAGAACCACCTCGGCCGGATCTACACGAAGCTGGGAATCGCAGGTCGCAGGGATCTCGCACGAGTCCTCGCCTGAGACGGAGCGGCGTGGGGGTGTCCCTGATACACCCATCTTTTCCGCCAAAGGGTTGAGGGATCTCCCCTCATGCCCTTGGGGGTCCGCCTCGGCGAATCTTGTGTCACCGCAGGGGAACACAAGATCTCGAAGGGGACACCGAAATGATCCGCAACGCTCTGATCGCCGCCGCCGCCCTGACCGCCGTCGTCGCTCCCGCCACCGCGGTGGCCGACCCGATCATCGGCACGCCGCCCCCGTGCGTCGGTGCGTCCGACCTGGCGGGTGCCGACTTCAACGTCAAGAAGTGCGGCGTCAGCGACGTGGATCAGCACCGCGCCGGCTTCGAGAACAACGGCGGCGCCTACTGCGGCCCCGCGTCGCTCTACAACGTCCTGCACTACTGGGGTCATGAGAAGGACGCCCCGGTCGGCTGGCTGACCACCAAGGTCGGCAACCTCAACCCGAAGGACCCGGCCGACTTCGGCATCATCACCAACTCGATCGGGCGCATCGGCGTCGACGCGCAGTACACCAGCGACGGCACCAACCTCACCAACCTGCGCAAGGCCTGGGACATCGCCACCAAGCCCGCCCGCGACGCCGGCTGGACCACGTCCACGGGCGTGGTGAGCACCAACGACCACCCGGACTTCGCCGGTGACCTCGCGAAGAAGCTCAACGAGGGCCCGCTGCAGCTCGTGTACGGCCGCTACGGGGCCGGCCCCGCGACGGGTTCGTTGCAGCGCGGCGGTGGCCACATCGTCACCGTCGTGTCCGCGACCGGCTCGTTCCACGGCAACACGATGAAGCTGAAGCTGGCCGACCCGGGCCGTGCGGCCGACAGCGGCCAGGGCGACTACCTCTACACGCAGTCCGCCTACGAGTCGCTCGACGTCACCCTGACCAAGAGGACCTTCAAGGAGTACGTCCCGGTCAAGGACGACGAGAACACCCGCCAGGACGAGTCGCTGGAGCCGGGAACCTACCGCTGGGTGACGCGCTGGGAGCTCGACGGCCCGCGCTACGTCAGCGAGACCAACCGTCACATGGTCGAGGGCTTCAACTGGTTCGACATGGCCAAGTAGTCGCCGGTTTCCGGGGCCGCATCCCTTCAGGGGTGCGGCCCTTTGGTCATAGCCTGGTTCCATGCACAGCCGCGATCGGGAACGCACCCGCCGCCGGTTGCTGGACGCCGCGTTGGTCGAGTTCGCCGCCTACGGGATCGCCGGGGCGCGGATGGAACGCATCGCGCGCATCGCCCGGTGCTCCGCGGGCCTCGCCTACAACTACTACGGCGGCAAGGACGAGCTGTTCGACGCCGTGCAGTCGGAGGTGGTGGGCGCGGCCGTGGTGGAGTTCGACGCCCGCGACCTGCCCGGCTACGCGGCCCGGATGTACGACCTGCAGCACCGGCACCCGGAGTTCGCGCGGCTCGCGACCTGGCAACGGCTGGAGCGGCGCGGGTCGGTCAGCCGGGTGGCCGAGGTCGAGGCGATCCGGTCCGCGCAGGAGGCCGGGGTCGTGTCGTCGCGGTTCTCGGCGGAGCAGGTGTTGCAGCTGGTGCTGGCGGTGGCGTCGATGTGGTCGAACGGCACGTGCTCGAACCACCTGGAGCGGCGGCGGTGCGTCGAGGAGGCCGTGCGGCGGCTGGTGGAGCCGTAGACCGGTCTGACGGCCTGATCAACTCCGCGCGTGTGGTTAACCTGGATCTATGCGTGTTCTTGTGGTCGCCGCTCCCCTCCTGGGTCACGTCTTCCCGCTGATGCCGCTGGCCCTGGCGTTGCGCGACGCGGGTCACGAGGTCGTGGTCGCGACCGGCGGCGAGGCGCTGCGGGTCCGCGATTCCGGCCTGCGGGTCGAGGACGTCGTGCCGTCGAGCGTCCGCTTCGGACCGATCGCGCTGCGCATCATGCTCACGCATCCGATGGTGGCCAAGAGGGAGTTGCGGGGCAGCGGCCGTCTCGACTTCGTGTCGCGGATGTTCGGCACGGTCGGCGACGCGATGACCGAGCCCCTGCGGGCGTTCGCTCGCGGGTGGCGCCCGGACGTCGTGGTGCACGAACCGCTCGCGGCCGCCGGGTCGGCGCTGGGGGTGCCGTCGATCGTCCACGACGTGTCGCTGTTCGACGGGCTGGAGCTGACGGCCGCGGTCGGGGCGCGGATGAAGGCCGAGGTGCGTTCTCCCGCAACGGTTCTGCGCACCGCGCCGCCGTCGCTCGCGGAGTTCCCCGGTGGCGAGCGGATGCGGTTCGCGCCGTACAGCGGTGACGGTGAGGTGCCGCAGTGGCTCGCGGAGCCGTCCGGGACGCCGCGCATCCTGGTCAGCCGCAGCACCGCGCCCGGTCCTGGTGCCGGGCGGATGATGGCGGCCGTGGTCAGGGCGGCCGGGCAGGTGGACGCCGAGTTCGTGCTGGTCCGGCCGGACCGGGCGAAGGGTCTTCCGAGCAACGTCCGGACGGTCGGGTGGGTGCCGCTGCCGCGGGTGCTGCCGTTCTGCGACGGGATCGTGCACCACGGCGGGGCGGGCACGGTGCTCGGCTCGCTCGCGGCCGGGGTGCCTCAGCTCGTCGAGCCCGGACCCGGCGACCGGACCGTGCACGCGACGGCGATCACCGGGCGCGGGGCCGGGCTGCGGGCCGAGCCGCGTGAGGTCACGGCGGCGCTGCTCACCCGGCTGATCGAGGACTCGAAGCTGCAGCGGGCGGCCGGTGAGGTGCGCGCCGAGATCGCCGCGATGCCGTCACCCAACGACGTGGCTGAACGGTGGGAAAGTCTCCCGATGCAATAGAACAGCACCTAATCTGACCGAGTGCGCATTCTCTTCTCGAGCTTAGGCTCACACGGACACGTTTACCCGATACTTCCGCTCGCGATCGCCGCGCGAGCGCAAGGACATGACGTTCTCTACGCCGTCGACTCAGGATTCCACGCGACCGTGGAAAAGCTCGGGTTCACGGTGGTCGACGCGGGCATCAGCATCTGGGACGCGTTCCGCCAGGCGAACGCACTGCACGGCACGGCCGAGTTCCGCCGGGACATGCTGCGCCAGACCGCCGTGGACGCCTTCGGGTCCGTGCTGCCCAGGGCCTTCGTGAACGATCTCGAACCGGTGCTCGAGCGGGACAAGCCCGACCTCGTGGTCTTCGAGCTCATCAACCCCGGCGCGGGCCTCGCCGCCCTGCGCGCCGGGATTCCGGCGGTCTGCCACGGGTTCGGCAAGATGGACGAGAACCTCATTCCGGAGGCGATGAGCAACCTCCTTCTGGAGTACGTCGCCGAACTCGGTATCACCTTGCCGAATGGGCACCATTACGGACTCGGATCGACTTATCTCGACGTCTTCCCGCCTTCTTTACAGGATCTTGACCATCTCGCGAGCGTGGATCGAATTCCGATGCGACCGGTTCCGTTCGCCGAACCGGGCGATTTGCCCGATTGGGTCGTGGAGCACGAGAGGCCGCTGGTCTACCTGACGTTCGGCACCGCGTTCTCGAACCCGGACGTGCTGCGCACCGCGATCGCCGGGGTGTCCGGCGTCGACGCCGAGGTGCTGGTCGCGACCGGGCCGCAGGTCGACCCGTCCGTGCTGACCGACGTGCCGGGCAACGTGCACGTGCTCCCGTGGGTGCCCCAGGCGGATCTGCTCGCGCACGCAGATCTCGTCGTGCACCACGGTGGCGCCGGCACCACGGTCGCCGCGATGACGCACGGCCTGCCGCAGCTCGTGCTGCCGCAGGGTGCCGACCAGTTCCGCAATGCCGAGATCGTCGCGGACACCGGGCTGGGCGCCCAGCTCGTCGGCGAGGACTTCACTTCGGACGCGGTGCAGGAGGTCGCGCGGAAATTGTTGCGGGACAACGACGTGCGTGCCGCGAACGCCGGCATCGCAGCGGAGATCGCCGCCATGCCGTCCCCGGACGACGTGGTGCCGAAGCTGGCCGAGCTGGCCGGCTGAGGACGTGCGGACCGGGGCTAGGCCCGGTCCTGCGGGTCCGTTCGATGAGAGTCACGGTCGAGAGACCCGGAGGCGGTGCCGCCGCAATGCCCTCATACCGGGCGTATTCGGGCCTTGCGGCGGGGCCGCCTCCGGGGCCCTCGGCCGCGACTATCGCGGACGGACCTGCAGGACAGGGCCTACTCGCTGGGCACCGGTTTGAGCGCCGACACCGCCTCTTCTACGGAGTCGTACAGCGAGAGGACGTCGGCCACACCCGTGACCTGCAGCGGCCTCCTGACGGCGCGCTGCGGCGCGACGATGTGGAGCTTCTTGCCCTGTTCCTCGGCCAGCTCGTGGGCCGAGATCAACGTGGAGATGCCGGTGGAGCCGAAGAAGGTGACCAGCGTGAGATCGGCGATCAGAGCGGGTCCCTCGGAGACGAATCCCAGACGAACTGCGTCGAGCACGTCGTCGGCGGTGTCGACGTCGATCTCACCTTCGACCGCGACGACCATCAGCCCGGCCACCTCGGTGGCACGCACTGTGAGCAGCGGTGATTCCTTGAACTGATCTTCGTTCACCAGCACTCCCCGGTGGCCGAAGCGCATGAGACTCTGACTCCGAGCACGCTGCTGAACCCGGCTACATCCCCGACGTTACGGCCGTTGCTTCCCCACCACAACCTACCCGCCTCCCAACCTCCGGACGGCGGCGACCAGTTCGGTGTTGCGCACGCCCTTGGCCAGGTAGTCCGTGACGCCTGCGCGGCGCATCTCGTCGACGGCGCCCGCGTCGGCGTAGGCGGAGAAAGCCAGGATGCGCGTGCCGGGCGCACGCTGCAGGATCTCGGTGGCCGCGAGCGAGCCACCGCCGAACGGCATCCGCACGTCGAGCACGACCACCGTCGGCGAGTGCCGTTCGGCCAGCTCGACGGCCTCGCGGGCGTCCGCGGCGACCGCCACCACCTCGAGGTCCGGCTCGTCGTCGAGCACGTCGCGCAGGACGTCCCTGATCAGGGGATCGTCGTCGGCGATGAGCACCCGGACGATCATGACCGCACGTCCGGGAGCCAGAACTCGACGACGGTGCCCCCGCTCTCCTGCCCGATCACGGTGCACCACCCACCGGCGGCCTCCGCCCGTTCCCGCATCTCGATCAGTCCGAAGTGACCCGCGTTCGGATCGAGGCCGGGCAGCCCGACGCCGTCGTCCACCACCCGTACCAGGAACCCGTGGTCCACCGTGGACAGCTCGAGCACGACGGACGAGGCACGCGCGTGCTTGCGGACGTTGGTGAGCGCCTCCTGGCAGATGCGGAAGATCGTGATGGCGGCGTCGGCTCCCGGCTCCCGTTCGAGCGAGTAGCGGATCTCGCCCACCACGGCGGTGTCGGCGAGGTACGCGGCCAGCGAGTCCCTCAGCCCGTGGCGCTCGATGCCGGGCGGGCGGACGCGGAACACCAGGTTGCGCAGCCTGCTGATGGCGGCGCGGACCGCGCCGTCGAGCTGGTCCACGGTCCGGCGGTGCTCGGCGGGCAGCTTGCCGGCGAGCAGCTGCAGCCGCATGTCGACCGCGACCATGGCCTGGATGGTGTCGTCGTGGACGTCCCACGCGATGCGCTGCCGTTCCTGTTCCTGCGCCTCGACCAGGTGGGCGAGCAGCCGGCGCCGGTCGGTGAGCTGCTGCTCGGCGCGCCGCCGTTCGGTCATGTCGCGGGTGACCTTGCCGAACCCGCGCAGCTCACCGCTGTCGTCGTAGAGCGCCGTGATGATCACGTTCGCCCAGAACCGGGTGCCGTCCTTGCGCACCCGCCAGCCCTCGTCCTCGATCGCGCCGTCGGCCCTCGCGACCCGCAGCTCCCACTCCGGCTTGCCGGACTGGACGTCCTCCGGCGGGTAGAACGTCGAGAAGTGCCGCCCGATGATCTCCTCGGCGGCGTAGCCCTTGATGCGCGCGGCTCCGGCGTTCCAGCTCACGATGTGGCCGCCGGGGTCGAGCGCGAAGATCGCGTAGTCGCGGACGCCCTGCACGAGCAGCCGGAAGAGGTCGTCCTCGCGGGAGGCGTCCGGGGGCACGGGCCCATCATGGCGGCTACGCCGTCAGCTGACACCAGACGACTTTCTGGCCGGCACGTTCGAGCACGCCCCAGCTCTCACCGAGAACGGCGACGAGCTGGAGGCCCCAGCCTGGCGATCGTGGTTCGGCGTGGGCGGCCGCGTCGTCCGCGACCTCGACCAGCATCTGCTGCTCGCCGCCGGAGATGTGCACCACGGGGCGGCCGCTGCCGTGGCAGACCGCGTCGGTGGTGAGTTCGTTGACGACCAGGACGACGTCCTCGTGGTGGCCGCGGTAACCACACCTCTGCGCGGCCCTGCGGGCGAAGTCGCGGGCGAGAGCCACACCACCGCGCCGGTCGTTCTCCGGCAGGGAGAACACGGCTTCGATGAGCGAGCTTCTGGCCACAGGACCACACTGCTCCTGAGGCGCCGCTTCGTGCAGATGCAACCGCTCCAGGTCGTCTGGTGCAGATGCATCAGTCGAGCAGGCCCTCGCGGCGGGCGATCGACACCGCTTCGAGCTTCGAGGACGCGCCGAGCTTGTCGAGCACGTGCTGCACGTGGTTGCGCGCGGTGTTGCGGGCGACGCCGAGCCGCGTCGAGATCTCGTCGGTGCTCGCACCCTCCGCGAGCAGCGACAACGTCTCCCGCTCGCGTGCGGTGAGCGTGGCGCCGGTGGCGCTGACGCGCCCGGTCAGCCGGTCGAGCACGCCCGCGAGCAGCTTCGGGTCGAACACGACCTCGCCCGCCGCGACCCTGCGGACGGCCTCGACCAGGTCGTCCAGCCGTGCCGACTTGAGGATCAGGCCCGCGCCACCGGCCTCGGCGACGCGCGCGGCGACCGACGCCGTGGCCTCACCGGTGAGCACCAGCACCTTGGCGCCGATCCCGACGAACTGCCCGATCAGCGCGGTGCCGTCGCCGTCCGGCAGCCGGCGGTCGAGGAGGACGACGTCGGGCTCGCCGCGGCTCGCCTCCGCGAGCGCGGCCGCGACGGTGGACGCGCGGGCGACCACCTCGATCCCGGCGCGTTCCAGCGCCAGGCCGATCGCCTCGGCGACCATGTCGTGGTCCTCCACGAGAACCACTCGGGTCATGCGGATCAGCCTACGGCGTACCGGAAGTTCCGCGACCGTCCGACCACGAACGAACGCACCTGGTCGAACACCTCTTCGTGCTGCTCCTCGACGCCCAGCCGCGGCGAGATGAGCTTGATCAGGTGGGTGGCCCCGGTGCCGAGGGCGCCGCCGAGCGGGAGCACGCCGAGGAAGATCTCGGCGCTGGAGTGCGCGGCCGTCTCGCGCGCTCGGTGCAGGGCTTCCAGCGGAAGGTCCTTCAGCAGAACGTTGTCGCCCTGGTAGGTGTGCGGGGGCAGTGGCCTGCCGGCGGCCTGGGCGAACGGCTTCACGCCGAACTCCTCCTTCAGCACGGGCGCGACGCGGAGGTGGCCCACGTCGAACGGTTTCGTGCTCGCGAAGGTGACGCGCACGACGTCACCGAGGGTGGTGAGCGCCGGCGTGACGTGATCCGGCAGGTCCCAGCCGTGGAACGCCTCGAAGACCGCTTCCGCGTGCCGGGCCTCGAAGAACATCTCACCCGCGTGGACCTGCGTGACGGGCAGCAATTCGAACTCCAGCGCGGTGACGACGTCACCGGCCTTCTCGGTCGCGCGGACGCGGTCGCTCGCGAGACCGAACTCCCGCGCCAGCACGCTGAACCCGCCGGCGAGGGTGTAACCGACGACCCCGACGTCACTCGCGTCGCCGCTGAGCGGGGCGAGGCCGTGGTCCGCCGCCTTCTCGATCACCTGCTGCCAGACCGCGCCGGCTTCGGCCCTCGCGGTGCGGGTCGCGGGGTCGATCCGGACCGCGTTCATGCGCCTGGTGGAGATCAGGACGCCGGTGGTCGCCGTGGTGAGGCCGTGCCCGGTGGCCTGGACCGCGTGCTCCAAGCCGTGGGTCTCGGCGTGCCGAAGCGCTTCTTCGACGTCCTGCGCGGTCTCCACGGCGAAGATCACCTGCGGCTCGTGGCGGAGTCCGGTCTGGAAGCCGCTGCGTTCCTCGTCGTAACCGGTGTCTCCGGGGTAGAAGATCTGCATGTCTCCAGCCTCGCTGAGCTGCACTTATATGTCCAAGACCTAGTCGTGCCGCTCCCTATAATCGTTGGTTATGGAACTTCGCCAGCTGGAGTACTTCGTCGCGGTCGCGGAATCGGGCTCGTTCACGCGCGCGGCGGAACGGGTCCACGTCGCGCAGCCGGGCGTCAGCGCGCAGATCCGGCGGCTGGAACGGGAGCTCGGGCACGCACTGCTGGACCGGTCGGGCCGCACGGTCACGCTGACCGACGTCGGCGTGGCGGTGCTGCCGCTCGCCAGGGCGGCGCTGGCGTCGGTGGAGTCGGCGCGGCGGACCGTGGAGGAGATGGCCGGACTGGTGCGCGGATCCGTGCGCGTCGGGATGGTCGTGTCGTGCGGGATCATGGAACTCCCCGAGCTGCTGTCGGAGTTCCACTCGGCCCACCCCGCTGTCGAGATCACGCTGGCGGAGGCCAACTCCGACGAGCTGATCTCGTCCCTTGTGGACGGCCGGCTGGACTTCGCACTGGTCGGTTACGCGGGTACGGAGCCGGAGGGGTTGTCGGTCCGGGTGCTGGCCGACGAGCCGCTCGTGGCCGCGGTCGCGGCCTCGGATCCCTGGTACGGCAGAGAGTCCGTGCCGCTGGACGAACTGCTGGAGCGCGGGTTGATCAGCCTGCCGCCGGGGACCGGGCTGCGCGGGGCGCTGGACACCGCCTGCGGTGCGCGTCGGCCGCGGATCGCGTTCGAGGCGTCCGCACCGCCGATGGTGATCACGCTGGCGCAGCGCGGGCTCGGGCCGGCGATCCTCGCGGCGTCCATGGTCTCCGGCCTGCACACCGTGCGGATCACCGATCCCTCACCGCACAGCAGGCTCGCGTTCGCCTGGCGCGCGGAGGGTCCGCACAGCCCGGCCGCGCGGGCGTTGATCGGGCTCGCGGAAAAACAGGTGACAACGATCTAGCCGCCCTGTCACGATCACCGCATGTTCCTGACGGCTGAGCACAACACGTTCGCAGGTGTTCCTGCGGGCGCGCTCGCCGTTGCCTCGGCACAGCTGGCCGGCGCCCGACTCTGACCCTTCTCCAGTCCATCCTTCAGGACCACTGGAGGAGGGTTGTAGCGGTCCATCGGTTCTGAACCTCCAGCAGTGACTCCTGAGGGACACAGGGCAATGAAGCAAGAGTTCGTGCGCGCCAAGCCACACCTCAACATCGGCACCATGGGGCACGTCGACCACGGCAAGACCACGCTGACCGCGGCCATCACCAAGGTTCTGTCCGAAATGGACCCTTCGGGCACCACCTTCACGGCGTTCGACCGGATCGACCGGGCGCCCGAGGAGCTGGCCCGCGGCATCACGATCAACATCGCGCACGTCGAGTACGAGACGCCCACGCGTCACTACGCGCACGTCGACATGCCCGGCCACGCCGACTACGTGAAGAACATGATCACGGGGGCGGCGCAGCTGGACGGCGCGATCCTCGTGGTGTCCGCGGAGGACGGCACGATGCCGCAGACGCGCGAGCACGTGGTGCTGGCGCACCGCGTGGGCGTGCCGCACGTGGTGGTGGCGCTGAACAAGGCCGACGCGGTGAGCGACCCGGAGCTGCTCGACCTGGTGGAGCTGGAGATCCGTGACCTGCTCTCCCAGTACGGCTTCGACGGCGATGCCACACCCGTCGTGCGGGTCTCCGGCCTGCGCGCGCTGCAGGGCGACCCGGAGTGGGTGCGGTCGGTGAAGTCGTTGCTCGACGCCGTGGACTCGCACGTGCCGGTGCCCGAGCGGGACGTCACCGGGCCGTTCCTGATGCCGATCGAGAACGTCCTGACCATCACCGGCCGCGGCACCGTCGTGACCGGCGCGGTCGAACGCGGCGTGCTCGGCCTCGGCGACGCGGTCGAGGTGCTCGGCCTGGGCGACTCCGTGTCGTCCGTGGCCACCGGCATCGAGACGTTCGGCAAGCCCATGCAGCAGGCCCAGGCGGGGGACAACGCCGCGATCCTGCTGCGCGGGGTGAAGCGCGGTGACGTCCGGCGCGGCCAGGTCCTGGCCCTGCCGGGCAGCGTCGCGCCGCACACCCGGTTCCGCGCGTCCGTGTACCTGCTCTCGCACGCCGAGGGCGGCAGGCACACGGGGATCGCGTCGAACTACCGCCCGCAGTTCCACTTCCGCACCGGCGACGTCGTCGGCGTGGTGGAGCTCGACAGGACGCTGGCCCTGCCAGGGGACACCGTCGAGGTCACGGTGGAGCTGGGCAAGGCGGTGGCGATGGACACCGGGCTGGGCTTCGCGATCCGCGAGGGCGGCAAGACCGTGGGTGCCGGCACGGTCGGCGAGATCCTCGCCTAGGCGGCGGCGACGACCCGAGAAGGTGGTCGCGCTGCCTTGGAAGCGCGGTGGGACAGCGGTCTCACCGCGCTTTCGTCATCAGCCCGACCTGTCGCTCACCGAGTGCGGGGAACCGACGGGCTTCGACTCGGGTGAGCCGCGCTGGCGCAGGTAGACGCTGAGAATCGCCATCGACGCGATCGCGAGGAACTCCGACTGCCAGTTCTGCAGCGAACGGTTCCAGAAGTCGGCGCTCAGGAAGTAGTCGAAGAGTCCCATCTTCTCGGCCAGCGGGTCGGAGTTGTTGGCGTACCAGCCCGCCACCCACTGCAGCGCCCACGAGATCAGGAACAGCACCAGCATCGCGAGCCCGAGCGACTTCGAGTAGACGGCGGTGCGCCAGCCACCGGCCTTCGCCCACTTCGGCGAGTCCTTCTTGACGTGCGCGCCGACCTGCTGTTCCTCGTCGGTCTCGCGGCCGGCCTTCTCCGCGGGCTTCGACTCGGTGGAGCCGCGCTGGATGAGCCAGACGGTGGCGGTGACGTACAGGAAGAACTGCAGGTACTCGGACTGCCAGTTCTCCACGACGTCCACGAGGAAGTCTGCGGAGAACAGGTACGACCCCAACGTCAGCAACGGCTGACCCAATGCAGCCTGACGCTCGTTGTAGTCGGCGTGGCCCGCGAACAGCTGGCCGACCAGCGCCGCGAGGAACAACCCGCCGAAAACGAGCGTCAGGCTGTGCTCGCGCAGGAATCTCCTCATAGGAGCGGGTGCCCTGCGCGAACAGCATCAAACATCGATCAGCGGCACGACTTCCTTGGCCCAGAACTCGAAGAACTCCTGCTGCTGAGGCCCGATCTGCTGCACGTAGAGCTCGTCGAATCCGGCCTCGGCGAACTCCTTCACCTTCTCCGCGTACTTCTCCGGATCCGGGCCGCACGGGATCGCCTTCGCGATCATCTCGGGCGTGACCAGCTCCGACGCCTGCTCGAAGTGCTTGGGCGTCGGCAGCACCTGGGCCAGCTCACCGGGCAGGCCGTCGTTCGGCCACAACCGGTGCGCGGTCGCCACCGCGTCCTCCTCGGACGCCGCGTAGCAGACCTTCAGCCCGCTCTGCGCCGGACCGCGACCACCCTCGGCGCGGTACTTCTCGACCAGGTCGCCGTTCGGGCCGACGCTGACGTAGCCGTCGCCGCAGCGGGCCGCGAGCCGGACCGCCTTCGGGCCGAACGCCGAGACGTAGATCGGCACCGGGCGTTCGGGCACGGTGTAGATGCGGGCGTTCTCGACGGTGTAGTGCTTGCCGTGGTGGGTGACCTCGTCGCCCTGGTGCAGCGTGCGGATGAGGCCGATCGCCTCCTCCAGCATCTCGAGCCGCACGTCGGCGGACGGCCAGCGGTCGCCCAGCACGTGCTCGTTCAAGGCCTCGCCGCTGCCGACGCCGAGCACGAACCGGCCCTGCGTCTGCACGGCCGCGGTGGCGGCGGCCTGCGCGATGACGGCCGGGTGGATGCGCACGGTCGGACAGGTCACGGCCGTGGTGATCGGCAGCGTCACGGTCTCGGACAGCGCGCCGATCGTGCCCCAGACGAACGGCGACTGGCCCTGCTCGTCGTTCCACGGGTGGTAGTGGTCGGAGATCCACAGCGACTCGAAGCCGTGGTCCTCGGCCATCTTCGCGTTCCTGACCAGCTCACGCGGTCCGTGTTCTTCTGAAGAGAGGAAATAGCCCAGTTTCACGGCAGCAACTCCTGGATCTTTGTCTTGAGGCCGCGCGTCATCAGCGCCCAGGCGTCCGGGTCGCCACGCAGCACCGCCTCGGTCATGTCCTTGATCTGCTCGAACGTCGCGTGGGGCGGGATCGGCGGCACGTTCGGATCGCAGCGCACGTCGAGGACGGTCGAGCCGTCGAACGCGAGCGCCGTCTCCCACGCCGTGCCGAGCTGCGCGGGGTCGTTGATCTCGATGCCCTGCAGGCCGATCGACCGGGCGAAGGCGGCGTACGAGATGTCCGGGAGCTTCTGCGACTCCTCGAACTTCGGCGCGCCGCCCATCGCGCGCAGCTCCCACGTGACCTGGTTGAGGTCGTTGTTGTGGAAGACGCACACGACGCAACGGATGCCGTATCGGCGCAGCGTCAGCAACTCCGCCATGCCGTTCATCTGCATCGCGCCGTCACCGACCAACGCGATCAACGGCCTGTTCGGCTGGGCGAAAGCGGCACCCAACGCGTACGGGACGGCGCAGCCCATGGTGGCCAGCGTGCCGGACAGCGACGACCGCACGTTGCCGCGGATCTTGAGCAGCCGCGCGTACCAGTTCGTCGCGGAACCCGAGTCCGCTGTGACGATCGCGTTGTGGGGCAGGCGTTTCGAGAGCTCGGAGACGATCCGCATCGGGTTGACGGGATCGGCCGGCACCTGCGCCTGCCGTTCGACGACCTCCCACCAGCGCTCGACGTTCGACTCGATCGTCTCCCGCCAGGAGCGGTCGGTCTTGTTCTCCAGCAACGGGATCAGCGCGCGCAACGTCTCCCGCGCGTCGCCGACGAGGTTGACCTCGGTCGGGTAGCGCATGCCGATCGCACGGCCGTCGACGTCGATCTGCACGCCGCGCGCTTTGCCGTACTGCGGCAGGAACTGCGAGTACGGGAAGTTCGACCCGACGATCAGCAGCCGGTCGCAGTCCCGCATCATCTCGTAGGACGGTCTGGTGCCGAGCAGTCCGATCGAGCCCGTGACGTACGGCAGGTCGTCCGGCAGCACGTCCTTGCCCAGCAACGCCTTCGCGACACCGGCACCGAGCAGGTCGGCGACCGCGCGCACCTCCTCGGCGGCGTCGCGGGCACCCTGCCCGATCAGGATCGCGACCTTCTCGCCGCTGTTGAGCACCTCTGCCGCGCGCCGCACGTCGTCGAGCGCGGGCACGACGGACGACGCCGGGCGGGACGGCGGGCTCGACGGGATGTACTTGAACTCGTGCTTCGGTGCCGCGTACTCCTGCTCCTGCACGTCGTTCGGGATGATCAGCACGGCCGGCGCGCGGTCGGCGGCGGCCGTGCGCATCGCCCGGTCCAGCGCGTTCGGCAACTGCTCGGGCACCGTCACGTCGACCAGGTACGAGGCCACGTCGCGGAACAGCGAGTGCAGGTCGACTTCCTGCTGGTAGCTGCCGCCCTGCGCGGTGCGGGCGGTCTGGCCGACGATCGCGACGACCGGCACGTGGTCGAGCTTCGCGTCGTACAGGCCGTTGAGCAGGTGGATCGCGCCGGGACCGCTGGTGGCCAGGCACACGCCGACGTCGCCGCTGAACTTCGCGAAGCCGACCGCGGCGAACGCGGCCATCTCCTCGTGGCGGGTCTGGATGAACCTCGGGTCGTTGTCCGCCTTGCCGAACGCCGCCACGATCCCGTTGATGCCGTCGCCGGGATACGCGAACACCTGCTTCACACCCCAGTCGCGCAGGCGTTGGACGATGAAGTCCCCGACGGTCATGAAGCGTTCCCCTCCAGCACGTAGACCGTGTAGGCGGACCGGATGATCGGCTGTGCGACGTTGCGGACCCGCACCCCGCCCGGCGTCATGCCGTGCTCGGTGCCGAAGTGCGCGTGGCCGTGCACGGCGAGATGCGTGCCCGTCGCGTCGATGGCCTCACCGAGCAGGTACGAGCCGAGGAACGGGTAGATCTCCGGCGGTTCGCCGCGCAACGTGTCCGGCACGGGCGCGTAGTGCGTCAGCGCGACCTTGATGTCGGTGTCCAGCTCCGACAGGGCCTGTTGGAGGTTCTCCGCGATGTCGCAGGTGTGCTGGATGAACGCCTTCATCTCGCGCTCGCCGAACGCGCTCCCGCACTTGCCCGCGAACCCGCCGCCAAACCCCTTCACGCCCGCGATGCCGATCGAGCAGCCGTCGACCCGGTGGGTGAACGTCGTGCCCTCCAGCACGTGGATGCCCTTGTCCTGCAGCGTTTTGGTGACTTCGAGGGGCTTGTCGTCCTGGTGGTCGTGGTTGCCCAGCACGGCGACCACCGGCACCGGCAGGTCCGCGAACTCGTCCGCGACCACCTCGGCCTCTACGACCGTGCCGTGCCGGGTCAGGTCACCGGCCAGCAGCAGGATGTCCGCGTGCTCGCCGACCTTCTCCAACGCCGGCCGGAGGTGCCCGCGCATGTCCTCGCCGAGGTGGATGTCCCCGACCGCAGCGACTCGGATCATCGCAGGTCCTCCTCACCCTCCGGTTCGCCCGCAGGTGTCACGCGCACGTCGTTGAAGATCTTCAGCTCGGGGGCGGCCTCGTGCAGGACCTCCTCCAGCGCTGTCCTGCGTTCGGCGCAGGCCACGTCGCCGGAGAGCATCACGTGGTCGCCGCGCACGGTGACGCGCACGCCGAGTTCGGCGGTCCGAGGGTCCTCGGCCACCGCCCTACGCAGATTTGCCGCTAGGTACTGCTCGGAACTCATGGCCTCTCCCGATGATGTCCAGGCGTTCGATGAGCATCAGGAACGCTTCGGCGTAAGGCGACTCCTTGGTCTCCTCGCGCACCTGCTCCCAATCGATCTGTTCTCGCAGCGCACGGGCGAACGGAAGCAACTCGCTGAAGTCACAGCGATGCCCGTCCAGCACCAGCAGCTTGCTGCTCAGCACGAACGTCGCCGGCATCACCGGCAGCATCACCGAGCCGACCGGCATCTCCTCGGCCATCGCGAGGATCTCGTCGGTGACGATGCGCTCGTTCGGCCGGAACAGCAGGTCCACCAACGAGTCACCGTCGTAGACCTTGAGCAACCAGTCCTCGGGCGGCTCGGCGGCGCGCAGCCCGCGCTTCACCAGCACGCGCACGGCCTCCGTGGCGTCCTCCGGGCGCACGAGGAGATCGACGTCGTGTTCGCTCGCCGGCCCTCCGCGCGCGTACCCCGCACAACCGCCTGTCAGCGCGAAGGGGATCTCCGCGCCACGTAAAGCGTTGGCGACTTTGACCAACGTCCGCAGCAGCTCGTCCTGCAGTCCGCTCATGCACTCCCGGCTACCCGCCTGGGCGCGGAGTGAACCTCAGTCGGTGGCGAGTCGCGCGTGGGTCTCCGTGTCGAAGCGGGCGCCGTCGTAGAGCAACCTGGACCGCTCGACACCTTCCACCGCGAAGCCGGCGTTCGTCGCGACGCGGCAGGAGGCGGGGTTGTCCAGCCGGTGCGCGAGCTCCAGGCGGAACAGGCCGAGCTCGGCGAAGGCGAACTCGCTGACCTCGCGGCACGCCCTGGTCGCCAGCCCCTTGCCCCGCGCCTCCTCCCGCATCCAGTAGGAGACCCACCCGGTCAGGTGACGGCGGTCGACGCTCGACACGGCGACGTTGCCCACGGGAACGCCCTCGTGCAGCACGGCGAACGAGTAGGCGGTGTCCTCGTCGCGGCGGGAGGTGAGCAGCTCGATCCACTCCTCGGCCGCGGGAAGGGAGTCGATCTGGGAGGTGAACTGGCGGTCCATCTTCTCCTCGCCGGACGCGGCCAGGATGATCGGTGCGTCGTCGGGGCGCCAGGGCCGCAGCAGGGTGTCCACCTGTCCACCTTCTGAATTCCGCGGGCCGGCTGCAACTCGGAGGGGTACTCGAACGTCAGAAGGACATCCGGTAGGAGGAGAGCAGATGGTCATTTTCGGCTGGCGGACGACGATCGAGCAGTTGCGGATGCTGACGCTGGTGTGCGGGCACTGCCACCACCAGTCTGCGCACAACCTGTTCCGGCGCTACACGAAGCCGACCATCTTCTTCATCCCGCTGTTCACCATCAGCAGCAGGTACGGGCTGCAGTGCACCTTCTGCGGCGTCTCCTACGACATCAGCAAGATGCACGCGCATCAGCTCGTCTGACAGGCGGGGCAGCCAGGCGCGTCCTCGTCGGTGGTGACGCGCCCGCACTCCGGGCAGATCAGCTCGAGAAGGCAGGCCGGCTCAGCTTCAGGGACACGACCGACGTCCACACCCAGCCGATCGTCGCGACCACGTAGAGCAGCACCGTGCCGCCGGGGTCGCCCAGGAACGCCATCGGCACCATCAGGAGCACGCCCGTCAGGCCGCTCATCACCGCCAGCCATCCCCCGAGCCTACGCGCGAACACGAAGCACGCCCCGATCCAGCCGATCATCGCGAGCCCGAACGCGGCGGTGTGCAGGGCGCCGTGCCAGGACAGCGCGGCGGGCGGGCCGTCGGGTGCCCCGGCGGGAAAGCCCATGGCCGGATCGGCCACGAAGACCCCGCCGAGGATCATCCCCGCCCCCATCAGGCCGATCAGCCGCGCTCCCCACCTCGTGTGCCGGGCCATGCCCGTCGCCGCGACCAGGAACAGCGCGCCGCTGACGACGAAGTTCGCGATCTGGATCCAGCCGAGCGACCCGAGGCTGAGCATGCTGAACGGGTGCCGCGAGAGGTCGAAGCCCTCGCGGGTGAACGCCTGGGCGTACCCGGCGACGAGGTAGAGCGGACCGGCGACGACGCCACAGGCGATGCGGGACACGGGTTCCTCCAGGAGTTCGGTGCGTGGCGAGAACGGAACCACCGACAATATTTTTTGTCAAGACTAGTCCCACTGTCTTGACGAGTGGAATCGTCGGCGGCAGGATGAGACCATCACGAACCAGGACAGGGAGAACCGATGGGCCACGAGTTCAAGAGCACCGACGAGATCGAGGTGCCGGCGTCCGTCGAGGACGTCTGGACGGCCATCGCGACGGGGCCGGGCATCGACTCGTGGTTCATGGGCCGCAACGAGGTCGCCAACGGCCAGGTCAAGATGGCCTTCGGCGGGTACGAGCCGACGAGCGAGATCACCGCGTCGGAGCCGGGGCGCCACTTCGCGTACGACAGCGGCAAGGCGCCCGACGGCCGGTTCGTCGCCTACGAGTTCCTCGTCGAGGGCCGTGAGCACGGCAGCACCGTGCTCCGCATGGTCACGAGCGGCTTCCTGCCCGGCGACGACTGGGCCGACGAGTTCGAGGCGATGACGCTGGGCGGCGCGCTGTTCCGGCGCACGCTCCTGGAGTACCTCACCCACTTCCCCGGACGCACGGCCCGCCCGCTCACGGTCTTCGGTCCGATGATCAGCGACTGGGACGAGGCCTGGAAGAAGCTCGACGCGGCACTGGCCGAGAAGCTCCCGGACGCCGTCGAGTTCCACCGCAACGCCCACACGATCGGCCTGCGCACCGAACGCGGCATGTACCGGTTCATGCGCGGCTTCTTCGGCCCGGTCATCGCCGCACACCACGTCTTCGAGGGCGACGAGTCCGAACAGGACTGGCAGGACTTCCTCGACACCACCCTGGGAGAGCAGAAATGACGCGCTTCACGACTTCCGCCGACGGCACCGAGGTCGCCTACTCGATCACCGGTTCCGGGCCCGCGCTGATCATCGTGGACGGCGCGATGTGCCACCGCATGTTCGGCCCGACGACCGAGCTCGCCTCGGTGCTGGACAAGAACTTCACCGTCTACACCTACGACCGGCGCGGACGCGGCGAGACCGGTGACGGCGCGACGCCGTGGTCTCTGGAGCGCGAGGTGGAGGACATCGACGCCGTGATCGAGGAGGCCGGCGGCAGCGCGTTCGTCTTCGGCGTCTCCTCCGGCGCGGTGCTGGCGCTCGAAGCGGCCTCGCGGCTGCCGGGCATCTCCCGGCTCGCGATCTACGAGGCGCCGTTCGTCGTCGACGACACCTACAAGCCGCGCCCCGCGGACATCGTGCGGCAGATGAACGACATGCTGGCCCGCGGCGACCGCTCGGGCATGCTCTCGACGTTCATGAAGATGGTCGGCGTGCCCGGCTTCGGCCTCGCGGTCATGAAGCTCACCCCGATGTGGAAGAAGCTCAAGCCGGTCGCGCACACGCTGCCGTGGGACCTGATGATCCTCGGCGACGACGGCCGCGGTTCGAAGCTCCCCGCCGACCGCTGGAACGTCAAGGTGCCGACGCTGGCGATGGACGGCGGCAAGAGCCCCGAGTACCTCCGCAACGCCATGAAGAACGTCGCGGAAGTGCTCGGGGCGGACGCGGAGCACCGGACGCTGCCCGGTCAGACGCACATGTACAAGTCGTCGGTCATGGCGCCGGAGCTGGTGGAGTTCTTCTCGCGGGCCCAGCGCACCGCGGGGCCCATCGCGTAACCGGCCACGACGAAGAGCCCGCCGACCGCGAGCCACCCGAGTGCTCCCCAGCCGAGCACGACGGTGGTGAGCAGCGCGGGGCCGACCATGCGCGCGACGGCCGTTCCGGTCGCGAAGAAGCCCTGGTACTGGCCCTGCCGGTCGGCGGGCGCGAGGGAGAAGCTGATCTCCCACGCCCCGGAGGCCAGCATCATCTCGCCGAGGACCTGCAGCGCGGCGGCCGCGACCAGCAGCGCCGCGACCGGCCAGGCGCCGACGCTGAACGCCGTGGCCGCGAAGACCGCGCAGGAGGCGAACATGATCAGTCCCGCGTGCTTCACGAGCCTCGACGCCTGGCTCAGCCCGGTGGCGCGTTTCGCGATCCGGACCTGGAAGAGCACGACGGCGGCGGTGTTGAGCACCAGCAACGCGGCCGCGAGCCACGTCGGCGCCTCGGTGCGCTGCACGATCCACAGCGGGATGATCAGGCTCAGCAGCGGCATGTAGAGCAGCATCACGGCGTTGATCAGCGTGATCAGCGCGTACGGGCGGTCCTTGAGAACGTCGAACTTGCCCTTCGCCCTGGTCATCGCGGTCTCCGGCAGCGTGCTCAGCACAGCTGCGGCGATCAGGAACGCGATGACGTCGAGCACGAACACGGCGGTGTAGGCGATCTCGGTGCCGAGGTGCAGCGCGAACCCGCCCGCCGCCGCGCCGATCGCGATGCCCGCGTTGGCCGTGGACTGGATGCGCGCCCGTGCCCGCGTGCGTTCCTCCGGCGTGGTGAGGCCGGCGAGCAGGGCCTGCCTGGACGCCTGCAGGCCGCTCTGGAAGCTCGCGTACAGGCACATGACCAGCACGAACGCGGCGAAGTTCCGGGTGAGGAGCAGGATCGCGATGCTCGCGGCGGTAGCGAGGGCGAGCACGACCGCGGTGGTGCGCGGGCCCAGGCGGTCGGCGAGGTGTCCCAGCGCGACGCCGGCGACGGCTCCGACGCCCCACGCGAGCGTGAGCGCCAAGCCGACCCGTGCCGCGCTCAGGCCCACGACCTGCGTGAAGTAGAGAGCGGAGACGACGAGGAAACCGCCGTCCCCGACCGAGTTCGTCAGCTGCGCGTACGCGAGTCGCCTGGTCATGTCCTAGAACGTAGAACGGCTATTGGCCCTAGCCGTGGGACAAGGACATGCTCCTTTTCTGGGCCAATTTGTTGCCCGCCCACGACACCGCGAACGCCAGCACCCCGAAGACCACCGCGACGAACAAGCAGGTCAGAAGCACTGCGCCGTAGCCGTTCTGGCGCGGATCCATGAACGGGTAGGGGTACCAACCCACGATCGGGCCCCTGACCAGCGTGTACGCCAGGTACGCGAGCGGGAACGACAGCCAGATCCACCACCGCCTGGTCTTCTCCGGCGCGAGCAGCCACTCCACGACCACGAGGATCGGCACGACGGTGTGCAGCACCCAGTTCGCGTAGGCGGGCGTCTGCACGTCGACGTCTCGCAGCAAAAGCCAGTACACGATGCCCGTCGTACCCATGTAGAGCACGGCCGCGCCCCTGATCTGCGCCGACACCGGACTGAACACGCCCAGCAACGCCACCACCGCCGCGAAGACGTTCGAGAGCACGGTGAAGTAGCTGAAGTGGTTGGACGGGCGGAAGTTCTCGCCCAGCACCACGACCAGGTAGATCTCCGCCGAAAGCACCAGCAGGAACACGGCCATCCGGAGCAGCTTGATCACTCACGCATTAGAACCCGGTTTCGTCAGGGATGCATCCGGGCGCCCTTGAAGATCTTGTCGACGGCGTTCTTCTGGCCGTGGACCGCGATGCCGACCAGGTCGAGGTCCTGCGTGTGCACCTTGCGGACGGCGGCCCGGTTGTCGGCGTCGTTGCCGGTGGCGAAGAGGTCCGCGGTGAAGATGCTCATGGGCTGCTTGCGGTTGAGGGCGCGTTCGTGCGCCTTCTTGAGCAGGTCCTGGTCGCCCTGCAGGACCACGACGGGCTGGCCGAACATCGACAGGTAGTGCACGTCGTCGGCATCGACGTAGGGCTCGCCGCGCAGCGTCTCGGGCAGCCCGCTGACGAGGAAGGCGGTGACGTTCAGCGCCTGCCAGCCGGCCAGGTCGTCCCGCAGCAGCACAGCGATCTTGGTGTCGAACATGGCCACAACGATCGCGGGCGTCCCCGTGTGCCGTCTTGTACGTTCCTGACATGAGCGTCACGGCCTGGAAGCCGGACGTGGAAGGCATCAAGGAGGTCTTCCACGCCTCCTTCACCACGCACGTCTACCCGGCGCACACGCACGATGCCTGGACGTTGATGGTGCTCGACACGGGTGCCGTGCGGTACGAACTGGACCGTCACGAACACGGCGCGCTCGTGGACGGCGTCACGCTGTTGCCGCCGCACGTGCCGCACGACGGCCGCTCCGCGCACCCGGCCGGGTTCCACAAACGCGTGCTGTACCTGGACGACTCGGTGCTGCCGTCCGATCTGATCGGCAAGGCCGTCGACACGCCGATGCTGCCCGATCCGCTGCTGCGGCAACGGGTCCACCAGCTGCACCTGACGCTGGACGAGCCGTTCGAGGCGGCGAGCAGGCTGGCGTTGATCACCGAACGCCTCACGCACCACTTCGCCGGCACCGCACCCGTCGTGCACGCGGACCCGACGCTCGCCGACCGGTTGCGGCAGCTGCTGGACGCCTCCCTGCCGGACGGGATGACCCTGAACGCGGCCGCGCGGGAGTTGCAGACCAGCCCGACCCACCTGGTGCGGGCGTTCAGCCGCCGGTTCGGGTTGCCGCCGCACAAGTACCTGACCGGCCGCCGGGTCGATCTCGCGCGTGGTCATCTGGTCGAGGGGCGGTCGGCGGCGGAGGCGGCGGTGCTGGCCGGGTTCCACGACCAGTCGCACCTGACGCGTCACTTCCGCCGTGTCCTGGGTACGAGTCCCGGGCGCTTCGTACGCTGACACCGTGCACATCGGCATACTCGGGCCAGTTGAAGCGCACTCCCCCGACGGCAAGATCGCGCTAGGTGGCCCACGGCCGCGCACCCTGCTGGCGCTGCTCGCGATCCGGGCGGGGGAGATCGTGCCGCTCGACCGCCTGGTGGACGAGCTCTACGGCTCCGAGCCGCCGTCGGACGCCGCGAACGCCTTGCAGGGCCAGGTCTCGCGCCTGCGCCGGGCACTCGGGGACGCGGCGCTGGTCGAGTTCCACCCGGCCGGCTACCGGCTGGCGCTGCCCGCCTCCCAGGTCGACGCGCACCGGTTCGTCTCGCTGGCGGCGGACGGCCGGCAGGCGTTGGAGCAGGGTGATCCGCGGGCCGCGGAATCCCTTTTGTCCGAGGCACTTCTGCTCTGGCGAGGTCCGGCGCTCGCCGACGTGGCGCTGGCGGACCACGCGACCCGCCTGGAACAACACCGTTCCGCCGCCGCGGGTTCGCTGGTGGCGGCACGGATCCGGCTCGGCAAGGCCGACGTGGCGGAGATCCGGGACCTGGTGCGGCAGAACCCGTTGGACGAACGCCTGCGCGGCTACCTGATGCAGGCGCTGAACCAGCAGGGCCGTCAAGCCGAGGCGCTGCAGGCGTTCGAGGACGCGCGCGCCCTGCTGGCCGACGAACTGGGCACAGACCCGTCGCCCGAACTGCGTGCGGTGCACCTGCAGGTGCTGCGCGGCCAGACCCATCGCGAACTTCCCGCCCAGCTGACCACTTTCGTTGGCAGGCAGGAGGAACTCGCGCGGATCGCCTCGCTCTCCGCGCGGCTCATCACCCTCACCGGCCCCGGCGGCGCGGGCAAGACGAGGCTCGCGCTGCAGGCCGCCGGTCCCGGCGCGATCTTCGTGGACCTGGCACCGGCCAAGGACGTCGCGGCGGCGACGCTGCAGGCGTTGGGGCTCAAGGAGACCGTGCTGGAGCCGGAGGACCGGCTGACGCTGGCGCTGCGCGAACGCGACGCGTTGCTGATCCTGGACAACTGCGAGCACCTGATCGCCGAGGCCGCCCGGCTGGCCCAGCACCTGCTCAGCACCTGCCCCTCGGTGCGCATCCTCGCCACGAGCCGGGAGGCGCTCGGCATCACCGGCGAGACGCTGTGCCCGGTGCCGCCGCTCGACCCCGAGCAGAGCGTGGCGCTGTTCGCCGACCGCGCCCGGCTGGTCAACCCCGCGTTCGTGCGCGACCGGCACACGGTCGACATCTGCCGGGAGCTGGACGGCCTGCCGCTGGCGATCGAACTGGCCGCGGCGCGCACCCGGACGTTGACGACCGAGGAGATCGCCGCCCGTCTGAACGACCGCTTCCGCCTGCTCACCAAGGGAAACCGTGCCGCCGCACCGCGTCACCAGACGCTGCGGGCCGTCGTGGAGTGGAGCTGGGACCTGCTGTCCGAGGACGAACGCGACCTGGCCGCGTGCCTCGCGACGTTCAGCGGCGGGGCGAGCCTGGAGGCCGTCGAGGAGGTCTGCCGGCACGACCTCGAGACGCTGGACGCGCTGGTGGACAAGTCCTTGGTGGAAGCCGCCGACGGCCGCTACCGGATGCTGGAGACCATCCGCGAGTTCTGCTCGCAGCACAAGCGCGTCGACGCCGAGCACGCCTCGTACTTCCAGGAACTGGCTCGCCGCGCGGATCCCGAGCTGCGCCGGCGGGATCAGGTGCGGTGGTTCGCCCGGTTGAGCGCCGAACACGCGAATCTGATGCAGGCGCTCGACTGGACCACCTCGGTCGCCCCGGACCAGGCGCTGCGGCTCGTCGGCGACCTGGCCTGGTACTGGTACCTGAAGGGCAGCCGCACGGAGGTCCAGGGCGCGGCCCGCCGGCTGTTGGAGCGGGTAGCCGAACAGTCCACAGAGGAGTACACCGTCCTGCTGGCACTGGCCGAACCCGAACGCGTGCAGGAGAAGCTCCTGGCGCTGCGCGGCCCGATCAAGCAACCGTTCGTCCTCATCGCCTGGGCGATGCTCAGCGGCCCGCCCGACCCGTCCGCACCGCGCACCGCGTTGCAGGACGAGGTCGAGAGCAGCGAGGACCCGTGGATCCAGGGCCTGATGGGCTTCAGCAACGCCTACACCACCTGGGCCGCCGACGGTGACCGCGGCCTCGCGATCCAGCAGTCCCGCGAAGCCCTGCGGCGGTTCCAGGACCTGGGCGAACGCTGGGGATCGGCCCAGGTCCTGGACGTGCTGGCCACCCTGACCGAGGACCCTGCCGAAGCCCTCGCGCTGACCGACGAGGCACTCCGGGCCGTCGCCGAACTGGGCGCCGTGGAGGAGCTGGCCGAACTGCGGGGCCGGCGCGCGGACCGGTTGCTCGACATCGACCAGGACCAGGCCGAACGCGACTACCTCCAGGCGCTGGAGATGGCGGCGCAGGCGGGACTGGCCGCCACTGCGGCGCTCGCGCATGCCGGACTGGCCAAGATCGCCCTGCGCCGGGGAGAACCAGCGCGGGCCGAGGAGCTTTTGCTGGCGGCCCAGCAGGAGCTCGGGTTCGGATGGATGCACACAGCGGTCAAGCAACAGGTGGACGAGGCGCTCGGTGAACTGCGGCGTACTCGGGAAGGGTGATCGCGGTGGCGGCCCGCAGGTCCATCCGCGCGACCATCGGCATCTTCGGCAGCAGCGCGAACATCCGGTCCCGCACCCACATCCCGAGCCTGCTTCCGGGCGCGAGGAACGGCCCGGGGTTGCCCTGGCTGCCGCGGGCGTACGGCCCGATCAGTGCCTCGTACCGGGCGAAGGCGTCCCCTCCCGCCGCCATCTCCCCCGCGAGGACGTAGGCGGAGACGACCGCGAGCCCGGTTCCCATGCCGCCCAGCGTGGAGCCGTACCCGGCGTCGCCGATCAGCGTGACCCGCCCTGAACTCACCGCGGGCATGCGGATCTGGCTGATCGAGTCGAAGTAGACGCCCTGCGCCACCACCTCGTCCGGCATCAGCTCGGGAGGGATCGGCGACTTGTACAGCAGCCATCCCGGCGAGGTCAGCACGCCCGGTGAGCAGGTCAGGTCCCGGTCGTCGCCCTCCGCGTCCCAGATCGCGAAGTAGTAGCCCTGGAACTTCGGCCGGTACTCGGGGAAGACCAGCCGCCGCACCCCGGACCGCATGCCGTCCGCGCCGATCACGAAGTCGAAGCGCCGTGACGGCCCGTGCGCGAACGTGACGTCCACACCGGCGCCGTCGTCGTGCAGTGCCGTGATCCAGTCGCCGAACACGTACTCCACGTCGGAAGCGGTCAGCTCGTACAGCAGGCGCGACAGGTCACCGCGGAGGATCTCCACGTCCCCGGCGGTGAACGAGGCGGGCAGCCGTGCCCGTTCGCGGCCGTCGACGCCGCGGAACACCATGTCCCGCGGCGTGGTCCGCGCGGCCAGCACCGCGTCGAGCACACCCATCCGCCTCAGCACGGACAGGTGCACCTCGCCGCGGAAGTCCACGGCCTGGCCACCGTCACGCAGCGCTGGCGCCCGCTCCACCACGACCGGGGTGAAGCCGAAGCGCCTCAGCCAGTGCGCCAGAGCGGGCCCGGCGATTCCCGCTCCCGAGATCAGTACGTCCATGCTCGGGATGCAACGCCGGGCCGCTGACCGAACGCTGGCAAAGCGCTGACCTACGCGCCGCCGATGATCTTCAGCATCTGCGAGATCTGGCCCTGCCGGGTGTTGACCACCCGTTCGGCATAGGCCGTCGTCTCGGGGTTCATGCCTTCTTTCTTCTCCGTCAGCGCCATCTCGACGCCGGCGCCCTGATGACCGGTCATCAGGTTGAGGAAGAGCTGGTCGAACTCGGCTCCGCTCTTCTCCTTGGTCTCGTCGATGACCTTGTCGTCGAGCAGCGGCTGGCCACCGTGGGCGGCGTGCAGGTTCGCACCGTCACCCTCCGGCTTGCCCCAGAGCTTCAGCCACGACTTGAGCATCGTGAGTTCCTCGCGCTGGGTCACGTCGATCGCGCCCGCGAGGTCCTTCGCCTCCTGCGTGGTCGCCTTCGCCAGACCCACCTGCGAGAGGCTGATGCCGAGTTGCAGGTGGTCCACCATCATCTGCACGAACATCACGTCCGCGTCGTTGAACCTCGCACTGGCGGCAGGAACGGGTGGTGCGGCGGAGCTCGCGCCGTGACCGTGGGCTCCCTGGCCCTCCGGCACGACCGCCTCTCCGCCGCACCCCGCCAGCGCCAGGACCGCGACCGCGATCACCAGGCGCTTCATCAGGTCAGACCTTCTCCCACAGGGCCGCCACGTTCGGCGGTTCCCAGCCGGTCAGCGAGGTGTGCGCCTGACGGCACCGGTAGGTCGAACCGCCGTAGGTGACGGTCTGACCGGCCGCGTACGACGTGTTCGCCGCCCACGTGCCACCGGCGGGCGGCGGCGTCGTGGTGCTGGACGACGTGGTGGTGGGAGGAGGAGTCGTGGTCGTGGTGGTGGGCGGCGGGGTCGTGCCGCCACCACCGATGTTGAGGTCGATGCACGAGTAGAAGGCGTTGACCGTGTCGGCGATGTTCCAGATCGCGTACAGCTTCTGGCGGCCGGAGAACCCGCCGAGGTTGATCGTGTGCGTGGTCGGGTTGTTCGGCTGCTGGTTGTTGCCGGCGACGTAACCGACGCGCGTGTTGCCGATGAAGTACTCGTAGTCGCGCGTGGCGTGCCGGGCGGTGAAGGTCCAGGTCAGCGACAGGGTCTGACCGGTGTTGGTGACCTTCCAGGGCAGCGAGTCGTTGTCGAGCGGCGCGAACGGACCGTTCGCACCGCTGCAGTTCTTCAGGCCCTTGGGGCCTTCGGCACTCTGCGGCTCGTACTTCGCCTGGCCACAGAGGTCGACGGAGACGTCTCCCCTGGCGCACTGCGCCGAACGACTGGCAGGCGACGACACGTAGCCGTGCGCGCTCGCCGAACCGACCGGCGTGATCAAGACGATGGCAGGGACAGCGGCCATGAGCAGCGCCGCTTTGCGCATGATTTTCATTCGTCCGAACTCCTTGGATCGTTCCCAAACGGGGTGACCCGTAGGCAGGGGGCGGGAACCGGGAGCGCTCTAGATCGCTCACCGATCCAGTTTCGGTCTGTGGTCTAGACCATAAACCGGGATTCGGAAAACGGTCAAGCGATCATCGGGCACGAACGAAAACTGCTTTCTGCCACCGGGTTCACGGCTGTCTGACAACGTTTACTCAGCCATTCGGTTCACCGGATCGGTCCAGCCGGCCCATTGGTACGAACTCCGCACATTGGGTATCCCCGTGCCATGCGCGAATTCGACGAGCCCAGCAGGGCGGCCGGCCCCGGCGTTGTCACCGACGGACCCGCAGGTGCCCCCACTGTCCTCGTGATCGATCCAGCAGGAGAGGCCGTCCACAACGAGATCCCGGCGACCTGGCGGCCGTTGACCGAACACCTGCGGATCGTGTGGCTGCGAGCCCCCGCGGCGCCGACCTGGAAGTCCACAGTGGACACGGTGCTGACCAGGCACCGCGACGAGACGCGGTCCGTGCTGGACGTCGTCACCAGCGGACCGCTCGCGGCCGACGTGATCGACCTCGTGGGAGCTCACCGCGAGCTCGTGCGCTCGGTGCTGCTGGTGGACCCCGAGGTCCAGGTGGACGCCCCGTTCGCCCAGGTCATCCCCCACACCAACACCACTCCGGTCCCGCTCCCGCTCGGCCACCCCGACGTCGTCCAGGGTGTCCTCGCGGCACTCGGCCTCCACCGAACCACTTAGGCCGCCGAACTTTCGCTGAACCGGACACTTCGGCCACCCGTATCCCTCGGCAGGGAACACGAGACGGGAGGCTTCATGCGAGCGCGTCTGCTCATCATCGTGCTGGGGCTGCTTGCGCTGACGGGCTGTTCGTCGGTCGGCGGCAGCAGCTCGGGCGAACCGGCGGCCAACGAGGCGGATGCGACGTTCTCGTTGCGCATGATCCCGCACCACCGCCAGACGATCGAGATCGCCAAGGTCGCGATGCAGAAGTCCAAGGACGAGTTCGTCGTCAACGTGGCCGACAAGATCGCCACGGCCGAGGCGGGCGAGATCGAGCAGATGGCCACCTACCTGCGCAGCTGGAACATCCAGGTGCCCGGCGACGACGCCAACGCCACGCACAAGATGGCGGGCATGATGACCGTCAAGGACGTCGAGGCGCTGAAGTCCGCCACCGGCAAGCAGTACGACGACCTCTTCCTCGCCACCCTCTCCCGGCACCTCCGCAGTGGCGTGGACATGGCGAAGGACGCCCAGGCCAAGGGTGAGCACATCGGTTCCAAGGCGCTGGCGGGCAAGATCATCGTGTCGCAGACCGAGGTGCTGGACCAGATCAGCGCCAAGCAGAAGTCCTGACACCGCAGCAGGACCAGCACGCCCATCACACGTCCACGGCCGCCATGGCAGTGGACGTGTCGGCGTGAGCCCGAAATCCGGTCGGCCCCGGCCCTCACGCTGAATACCCTCCCCGGCATGTACCCACAGGTGGAGCCCTACGCCCAAGGCATGCTCGACGTAGGAGACGGCCAGCGAATCCACTGGGAGGCCAGCGGCAACCCCGGCGGCAAACCGGCGTGCGTGTTCCACGGCGGCCCAGGATCAGGTTCAGACCCCAGATGGCGCGAGGACTTCGACCCGGATCACTGGAACCTGATCCTCTGGGACCAGCGCGGCAGCGGTCGAAGCACGCCCCCGGTCGCAGATCCGGCGACCAGCATGGAACACAACACCACCCAGCACCTGATCGACGACGCCGAGAAGCTCCGCGAACACCTCGGCATCGACAAGTGGCTGCTGGCCGGCGGTTCCTGGGGTTCGACCCTCGTCCTCGCCTACGCCATCCAGCACCCCACCAGGGTCAGCGAGATCATCATCCCGGCGGTGACCACCTCCCGTCCCGAGGAGCACGCGTGGATCACCCGCGGCCTCGGCATGTTCTTCCCGGACCACTTCGACGCGTTCCGCGACGGCGTCCCGGAGGAGGACCGCGACGGCAACCTGGCCCTGGCCTACAACAAGCTCCTCAACTCACCTGACCCGGCGGTCAGGGACAAGGCCGCCTGGGACTGGAGCAAGTGGGACCTGTCCACGATCACGGGTGGCGACAACGACTTCGAAGGCACGAGGTACGCCGACCCCGTCACGCGCTACCGGCTCGCGCGGACCGTGACCCACTACTGGGGCAACGAGGCGTTCCTGGAGCCGAACCACATCTTCGACAACCTCGGCAGGCTCGAGGGCATCCCCGCCGTGCTCATCCACGGCCGCAACGACTTCGGCGGGCCGTTGTACACGGCGTGGGAGGTGGCCAAGCGGTGGCCCGACGCCGAACTGGTCATCCTGAACGACGCCGGGCACGTCATCATGGAGGGCAACAGCATGGACGAGGCCATCACCGCCGCCATCCACAGGTTCCGCTAAGCACTGCTCCGGAAGTCCTGTCTCCGTCGAACGGACCGTTCACCGCTCGGATTTTCCGCACGCGGGGCGCTTTCGTGCGGTGTGACCGCACGAAAGCGCCCCGCGTGCGGAAAATCCGAGCGGTGAACGGTCCGTTCGACGAGAGAGACGGGACTTCCGGAGCAGTGCTTAGACCGGGAGGGGCCTCATCCTGTCCGGCATGTGCGCGCGGAGCGTGTCGTGCAACGCCGACACCTCGTCGGCGTCCAGCAGAACGGACCCCGTCTCGCACGCCAGCACCGCCTCACCGGTGCGCTGGTCGGGCACGTACCGCAGTGCCACGTCCGGCACCGTGCACGACTCCGCCTGACGAATCGCGGTCAGCAACTCCGACACCCGTTCGTACCCCAGCCGCGCGCTCCAGCGCGACGCGGCCGGGGGACGGACGAACAAACGGAGGCCTCCGGTGGAGCGGCGAACCTCGACGCACGACAACACCGTCACGACCTCCTACCCAAGCCTCAGCAGCGAGACTAGTCGGCGATGTCCGGTTTCAGCGTCGAGTGTCACCCGTTCGGTTCATTGGTAGCAGGGCTTCTCGAACTTGAAATCCTTTGCCGTCGAGCCGGTGAAGAAGTCCTCCACCAGCGTCACTCCGGTCGGAGCGGCGTCGTCGGGCCGGTAGAGGGTCGTCTGACGGAACAGTCCGTCCTGGGGCGAAGCGGAGAAGTTACCTGCACCCGAAGGAAGCATGCCCTCGTAGTCCACGGACGTCAGCTGGCGCACGGCGGCGAGCACACCGGCCCGCGTCAGGTCCTTGTTCGCCGCCGCCTTCTCGAGCGCGGCCTTGAGCGGGTACGCCCACACCCAGCCCGCGGTGTAGCCGTCGTTCGGCGTCACGCCGGGCAGTGCCGCGCGCATCGCGGTGTGGCCGACGGACTCGGTGCCCCACGACTTCCACGGCGCGGTCTGCATGTACAGCGCCTTGATCGCGGGAGCGGCCGGCGACTTCAGCAGGCCGGGGTTCCACGTCGGCGAGGTGCCGATGAACTTGCCCTTGAAGCCGCGGGCCGCGGCCTGGCCGATGATCACGGCCGCGTCGGTCGGTCCGGTCGTCAGGATCACCAGGTCCGGCTTCTTGGACACCACGGCGTCGATCGCACCGCCCTGGTTGTCCTGGCCGGCCGTGGTGGTCACGTTCTCGAACGTCAGCCCGCGCTTCTCGGCCGCGATCTTCGTCCCCGCCGCCGCGTCGTCGCCGTAGTCACCGGCGTTGTGCACGGCCATGACGGACTTGACGCCCATCTTCTCGGTGGCGTAGTCGACCGCGTTCATCGACTCGACGCAGTAGTTCGCGCCGGACTCCAGCACGACCTCCTGGTGGCCCCACAACGAGGTCCAGGACGCCGGCACGGAGACCATCGGGGTCTTCTCGAGGTCCGGCAGGATCGCCACGGTGGTGGGCGAGCCCAGCGTCTGCGTCAGCGCGAGGACGCTGCCCTTGATCTCCTGGTAGACCTGGTTGTGGATCTGCGGGTTGTACTTGTTGTCCTTGACGTACTTCGTGACGTCGACCTCGTAGCCGCCGATGCCGCCCTTGTCGTTGACGCGCTTCCAGAACGCCTTCTGCGAGTCCGTGATCGGCACGGCCAGCGTCTTGAACGGGCCCTCGGTGAGGTCCGAGATGGTGCCGAGGTAGATGCAGCCCTTGGACTTGTCGACGGCGTTGGGGCACGCCTCCTTCGTCACGCCGGCGTCGACCTTGATGCCACCCGTGCCCTCCTGCGGCGCGGCCCCGTCCCCACCCCGACACGAGGCGAGAAGCAACGCCCCGACAAATATCACTGCAAGTCTCTTACCAGACATGGAGATTCTCTCCTCAGTACGAGAACGGCCAGGTGCGCCAGTAGTTGCGGACGCGGACCCAGATGCCGAACAACCCGCGTGGCTCGACGATGAGGAACACGATGATGAGCACGCCGTAGAGCACGGCTTCCAGCTGGAAGACCGTGATCACGCCGGTCGCGTCACCACTGATGAACGGCAGCACCGCGGGCAGTTCCCTGGTGATGCGTGGCAGCAGAGTGATGAAGAGCGCGCCCATGATCGCTCCGGAGATGGTGCCCGCGCCGCCGATGAGCACCATCGCGATGTACTGCACTGACAACAGCAGGCTGAACGAGCCGGGATCGAAGAACCCGTTCACCACGAACAACAACGCGCCCGCGACACCCGCGTAGAACGAGGACACCGCGAACGCCAGGACCTTGTACCTGGTCAGGTCCACGCCGATCACCGACGCGGCCAGGTCCCGGTCCCGCACCGCCGCGAACGCACGCCCGACGCGCGAGCGCACGAGGTTCCGCGCCAGCACACCGAAGATCACCAGCAGCACGAACATCAGCAGGTACAACTGCTGTGCCGCCGTGAACAACGCGCTGTCCTGATCCAGCCGCACCCCGAACAGCTCGGGCACGGCCGCGGGCCGGCCGACGCCGGGCCCGCCGGTCAGCGACGTCCACTCCCGGAACACGTGCTCTCCCAGGAAGACCAGCCCCAGCGTCACGATCGCGAGGTAGAGGCCCCGCAACCGCACCGCCACCGGCGCCACCAGGACGCCGAACAACGCGGCCACCAGACCCGAGGCCAGCAGCCAGATCGGCAGCGACGTGATGCCGAACCCGATCACCCGCCCGGTCTCGGGACCGCTGAGAGCCGCGGCCGTGTAGGCACCGATCGCGAGGAAGAACGCGTGGCCCAGCGACACCTGGCCCGCGTACCCCGTCGCGATGTTCAGCCCGATCGCGCCGATCGCCGCCACGAACCCGGTCGCGAGCAGCTGCAACAGGTCGTCGGTGATCATGAACGGCATGACCAGGGCGAGCACGACGAGGCCGCCCGACCACGCGCGTTTGGGACGCGTGTTCAGGAACGCCATGTCCTGCCCGTAGGAGGTGTACAGCTCAGGACGGCCCTTCACAGGCGTTCCACCTCTCTCCTGCCGAACAGTCCGTACGGTCTGACGAGCAAGACCAGCAGCATCAAGGCGTACGGCGCGACGAGCGCGAAGTTCGACCCGAGCCACGGCGCGAGGTCGCCCTGGTAGGTGCCGACGAGCGACTCGACGACGCCGACCGCGAGCCCGCCGACCACCGCGCCGCCCAACGACTCCAGGCCGCCGAGGATGATCGCGGGCAACGCTTTCAGCGCCACGATCCAGAGCTGCTGGTCGACCCCGGCGCCCGTGGCCACGAACACGCCGGCGAGAGCGGCGAGCCCGCCCGCCAGCGCCCACGACAGCGCGAACACCGATCCGACCGAGATGCCCTGTGCCAGCGCGACCTCCTGGTCGTAGGCCACCGCCCGCATGGCGAGCCCGATCCGCGAGTAGCGGAAGAACAGGAAGAGCAGCGTCGTCACGACCGCGGTCGTCGCGATCATCACGAGGTAGCGCTGCTGCACCTCCGCTCCCAGGAAGCTGATCGTGTTCAGCCCCCACGGATCACCGACCTGCCGCACGTCGAGACCGATGAACGCGTTGGTGACCACCCTGACCACGACGTCCACGCCGATGGTGATGATCGCGACCACGAACACCGGTTTGCCGACCATCGGCCGCAGCACCGTGCGTTCCACGCCCAGCGCCAGCACCGCGATCACCACGGCGGCGACGAGAACCGCGCCGACGAACGACACCGCGGGCGAGAGGTACGAGACCAGCACCGCGCCCGCCAGCATGAACGCCGGCTGCGCGAAACTGATCACCTGCGTCGACTTGTAGATGATCACGAAGCCGAGCGCGAGCAGCGAGTAGATCGACCCGGTGCCGAGGCCCCGGATCAACGACTGGAGAAACTCATCCATACATGCTCTCCACGAGGTCGTCGAACATCTTGCCCAGCGCGGATCTCTTGACCTTCTGGGTCGCGGTCAGCTCGCCGTCCTCGTGGTCGAGCTCCTTGGGGAACATCCGGAACTTCTTGATCTGCTCGACCGTGGCGAACCTGCCGTTCACCTCGGTCACGATCTTCTGCACCAGCTCCTGGACCTCGGGCTTCTCCGACAGGTCCCGGTAGGTGGTGTAGGTGATCTTTCGTTGCTGCGCCCAGTGGCCGACCGTCTCGTACTCGATGCCGATCAACGCCACGAGGTAGGCCCGCTGGTCGCCGATCACCACGGCCTCCTTGATGTACGGGGAGGTCTTCAGCGCGTTCTCCAGCTCGGACGGCGAGATGTTCTTGCCGCCCGCGGTGATGATGATGTCCTTCATCCGGTCGGTGATCTTCACGTGCGTGCCGTCGACCCACTCGCCGACGTCGCCGGTGTGCAGCCAGCCGTCGTCCAGCACCCGTTGCGTGGACTCGGGATCACGCCAGTAACCCGCGAACGTGCCGCCGTGCCTGGTGAGGATCTCGCCGGTCTCCTCGTCGATGCGCAGCTCGGTGCCGGGCTGCGGTTCGCCGACCGTGCCGATCTTCACCCGTCCCGGCCGGTTTCCCGTTGCCACGGCGGTGTTCTCGGTCATGCCGTAGACCTCGTGCATCGGCACCCCGATGCCCATGAAGAACTTCAGCACGTCCGGGGCGATCGGCGCGGCACCCGAGGCGGCGTACCGGACGTGCCGCATGCCGATCCTGGCCTTGAGCGCGCGGAAGCAGAACAGCCAGCCCAGTGCGTAGATCAACCGGCTCTTGCCCGTGTGCCTGCCACCGTTGTGCACCAGCGTTTCGCCGATGGCTTCGGCGCGCTTGAGCCAGAACCTCGTCGTCGTGCGCTTGAGCCAGGACGCCGACGACACCCCGATCGTGACGCCGGCCAGCACCTTCTCCCAGATGCGGGGAACGCCGAACAGGATCGTCGGCTGCACCTCGCGCAGGTTCGGCTGCACAGTCTCGATCGACTCGGCGAAGTGCACCTGCACGCCGCTGGCCGCGCTGAACCACGTCGTGAAGATGCGCTCGGCGACGTGGCACAACGGCAGGTAGGACAGCGTGACGTCGGAGGAGGACGGGGGTGGCGAGGTGAATCCGCCGCCCTCCACCAGCACGTGGACGGCGAACTCGACGTTCGCCACGGTGAGCATCGCGCCCTTGGGTGGCCCGGTGGTGCCGGAGGTGTAGATCAACGTCATGACGTCGCCGGGTTCGACGGCCGCCATGCGTTCGGTGAGCTCGTCCGGGAACGCGTCGCGGTGCTGGGCGCCCAGCGCCAGGAAGTCCTCCCAGGCCAGCAGCTTCGGGTTGTCGTAGCGACCTTTGATGCCACGGGGTTCGACGTAGACGATCCACTCCAGGTCGGGGGTGTCCTCCAGCACCAGCAGCGCCTTGTCGACCTGTTCCTGGTCCTCGGCGATCAGGATCCGCGAGCCCGAGTGGGACAGGAGGTAGGCGACCTCCGACGCGGGGTTGGTCGGGTACAGCCCGACGGTGATGCCCCGGGCGGCGACGATGCCGAGGTCGGCGTAGAGCCACTCGCGCCGGTTCTCGGAGTGGATCGCCACCCGCTCCCCCGGTTGCAGGCCCAGTGCCAGCAGCGCGTGGCCGACCAGTTCGACGTTCGCCCAGTAGCCGGACCAGCTGACCTCCTGCCAGATGCCGAAGTCCTTGGCGCGCAGCGCGATCTGGCCGGGCGTGCGCTCGGCGCGGTCCTTCACCCGCGTGACCACGGTCGTGGTCGTCGTCGATGTGGTCATGGCGTCACGCTCTTGTGCTGCTCGCCGAGGTACGCGCGGATGACGTCGGGGTCCTGCTGCACCTCCGCGGGCGTGCCGGTGCGGATCGGGCGGCCGAAGTCCATGACCATCACGCGGTCGGCCAGGTCCATCACGAGACCCATGTCGTGCTCCACCATGATCATCGGGATGTTCAGCTCCTCCCGGACGTCGAGGATGAACCGGGCCATGTCCTCCGTCTCCTCGACGTTCATGCCGGCGACCGGCTCGTCGAGCAGCAGGAGCTTGGGCTCCATGGCGAGCGCCCTGCCGAGTTCGACGCGCTTCTGCACGCCGTAGGGCAGCAGGCCGACCGGGAACCGGCGCCACTGCTCCAGTTCCAGGAAGTCGATGACCTCCTCGACCGCGGCCCTGTTCTTCAGCTCCTCGTCACGGGCCCTGCCGAGCCAGAAGAACGCCGACAGCGCGCCGTACCGCATGTGGTTGTGGCGGCCGAGCATGAGGTTGTCGACGACGGTGAGGTGGGAGAACAGCTCGATGTTCTGGAACGTGCGGGCCATGCCCTGCGCGGCGATGCGGTGCGGCCGCATGCCGATCAGGTCGAGGTCGCGGAACCGCACGGTGCCCTGCTGCGGCCGGTAGACGCCGCTCAGGACGTTGAAGATGGACGTCTTGCCGGCGCCGTTCGGGCCGATGACGGCGAAGAGCTCGCCCTCGCCGACCTCGAACGACACCCCGTCGACCGCCACGACCCCGTCGAACGCGAGCCGGACGTTCTCGACCCGCAGCACGGCGGTGGACGGCGCCTCCGCTGAGGTGCGCACCTCGGCACTCATGACAGCCACCGCTTCCTGCGCTTGTAGTGCTTGACCGCACGGAACGAGGAGGTGCCGAGGCCGAGGTAGAACTCACGGATGTCGTCGTCGGCGAGAAGTGCCTCCGCCGGCTTGTCCATGACGACCTTGCCGGTCTCCAGCACGTAGCCGTGGTCGGCGATGGAGAGCGCCATGCTGGCGTTCTGCTCGACCAGCAGGACCGTGGTGCCCTGTTCGTTGATCTTCACGACGAGGTCGCGGATCTGCTGGACCAGCAGCGGCGCGAGGCCGAGGCTGGGTTCGTCCAGCAGGAGGTAGGACGGCTCCGACATCAGCGCCCGCCCGATCGAGAGCATCTGCTGCTCGCCACCGGACAGGTAGCCCGCGCTCTGTCTTCGCCTTTCGAGCAGCCGCGGGAAGAGCTCGTAGCAGCGGTCCAGGTTCTGCTTGAGCCGCTTGGGTCTCGCGTGGCCACCGACCTTGAGGTTCTCCTCGACGGTCAGTTCGGCCAGGATCCGGCGGCCCTCCAGGGCCTGTTTGATGCCTCGATCAGCGATCTTCGCTGGTGAGAGGCGGTGGATCGGTTCACCGTCGAGCGTGATCGAGCCCTTGGTGACCTTGCCGTCGTGCACGTCGAGCAGGCCGCTGAAGGCCCTCATCAAGGTCGTCTTGCCCGCCCCGTTCGCACCGAGCAGGGCCACGACCTTGCCCTGGGGCACCCGCAGGCTCACGCCGCGGAGCACCAGCATCACGTCGTCGTAGACAACCTCGAGGTTGTTCGCTTCGAGCACCAGCGCCTCCTATGGGCCCCTGACATACCGCGCAGTATGCCGCCCCTGAGACTTGGATCACAGAGCGATTTGACCACTGTGGGTGATTTCGTGATGTGCAGATCGCAAGTGGTTCGACACTCTGCGTGACTGTCCAGAATGGACACAGGTCGGATGTGTAACGCGGCGTCGCTCGGGTACTCACCTTCCGACACCAATCGAAGGAGGAGGTTTCGTGACCACCATTGAGAAGTCGGTGGACGTCCACGTGCCCGTGAGCACGGCTTACAACCAGTGGACCCAGTTCGAATCCTTCCCGGCGTTCATGGACGGGGTCGAGAAGATCGACCAGATCACGCCGACCAGGACCCACTGGACCACGAAGATCGGCGGGGTCGTCCGCGAGTTCGACGCGGAGATCACCGAGCAGCACGCGGACGAGCGAGTCGCGTGGACCACGGTCGACGGGCCGCCGCAGGGTGGCGTGGTGACGTTCCACCGCCTGGACAACGAGACGACTCGGGTGCACCTCCAGATGGAGTACGACCCGGAGACCCTCACCGAGAAGGCCGGAGCGGCGCTGGGCGTCGTCGGCCACCGGGTCGAGGGTGACCTGAAGCGGTTCAAGGAGTTCATCGAGAACCGCGGCACCGAGACCGGCGCTTGGCGAGGCGACGTGACGCCGCCCCCTCAGGTCTGATCGGTGCACGTTGACGCCAGACCAGCACGCGGCGTTCGAGGAACTCGCCCGCACCAGCCGTGACTCGCCGCGTTACTACGTGTTGCGGGACCAACTGGTGCGCGAGTACCTCCCACTCGCCCGGCACATCGCCCGCCGCTTCAGCGAACGCGGCGAGCCCATGGAAGATCTCGCGCAGGTGGCGGCGGTCGGACTGATCAACGCCATCGACCGGTTCGACGTGTCGCGGCAGACGGACTTCCTGTCCTACGCCGTGCCGACGATCACGGGCGAGGTGCGGCGTCACTTCCGTGACCAGTGCTGGGCGGTGCGCGTGCCCCGCAGGTTGAAGGAACTGTGCGACTCCATCGACGGCGCGACCGCCGAGCTCTCGCACAAGACCGGGCGGTCTCCCACTCCCTCCGAGATCGCCCGGCACCTCGGGGTGCCGCTCAGCGACGTCTACGAGGGCCTGCGCATCGAGAAGAACGTGGCGTTCGCGCCTCTCGACTCACTGGAGAGCTCGACCGTCGACGACCCAGCGCTGGAAGGCGTGGAGATCCACGAGGCCCTGCAGCCCATGCTGCGGGGCCTTCCGCGCCGCGAGCGGACCATCGTGGTCCTGCGCTTCTTCGGCCGGTTGACCCAGACGGAGATCGCCCGCCGCGTGGGCATCTCGCAGATGCACGTGTCGCGCCTGCTCACCAAGTCCCTGGAGCAGCTGCGGCACGACTTGCTGGCGGAGGAGTGAAATGAGCGAGCGGGAATGTCGGGTTCTGGCGATACTGAGTTCATGAACCGGTTGCGGTGGCCCCAGAAGCTGGCGATCGGCACCGGGGCGCTGCTCGTGCTCTGGGGCGTGGCGGGGTTCTTCGTGACCGGCTTCTCGAAGTTCGCGGGCGAGGCCGACACCTGGGTCCTCGGGCTGCGCGTCAACCCGCTGCAGAACGTCATCCACCTGGTCTTCGGCGCCGCCCTGCTGTTCGCGGTGCCGCGCCTGAGGGCGCTGAGCGGGACCGGGCTGCTGCTGGCGGTGCTGTTCCTGGTGATGTTCGGGCTCGGCCTGGCGCGCTACGACGACCAGGTCGTGAACTTCCTCAACGTCAACCCCGGTTCGAACGCGCTGCACTTCCTCGCCGGGTTCGCCTCGCTGGCGGCGGCGCAGGGCGCGGCGTGGTGCCGCCAGTGCGACCGCGCCGCTGCCGCCGCCGTCAAGCCTGCTTGAGCAGCTTGCACACGGCCCGTTCGGGGTCACCCGCGCCGATGACGTTGCCGTCCTCGAACGCCTCCACCAGACGCGGGTCCACGTAGGACTTCCTCGCCACTGACGGCGTGTTCCCGAGGTCCTGCGCGACCTCCTTCATGACCGCGCTGATCGCGCGCTTCGACGGCTTGCCCCGTTCACGCAGGGCCTGCGCGAACGCCTGAGCCGCGAAGACCGTGGCGTGCCAGGTGCGCAGGTCCTTCACGCTGAACTCGTCGCCGACCAGTTCGCGGAAGCGTTCGTTGACGTCGTCGGCGGTGAGGTCGAAGACGCGGCAGTCCGGTGTCCGGTCGAGCAGCAACGACCGGACGGCCCTGGCGAGCGCGCGATCGGTGATCTCCTGGTCCACCTCGACACCGTGCTTGGCGGGGAACCGGAAACGGATCCGGTCGCCGGTGACCGAGAGGTGTTCGCAGAGCAGGGTCGCGACGCCGTGCGTGCCGTTCTCCTCGGCGTACTCCTCGTGGCCGACGCGGAAGATGCCGAGGTCGAGCATCCGCAGCGCGATGGCGAGCAGCCGCCTGCGGCCGCGCGACCTCATGTCCTTCTCGATCTGCTCGCGGAACTTCCCGAGCTTCGGGGCGAGCTCCAGCACGCGGGCGAACTTCTCCGTGTCACGGTCGGCCCGCCACTTGTCGTGGTAGAGGTACTGGCGGCGGCCGGCGTCGTCGTACCCGACGGCCTGGATGTGGCCGTTCGGGTGCGGTGAGATCCACACGTCGCGCCAGGCGGGTGGGATGACGAGGGCCTTCACCCGCTCGACGTCGCTCGCGGACAGCGCCCTGCCCTCGGCGTCGAGGTAGCGGAACCCCTTGCCGTGTCTGCGCCGCGTCCAGCCTGGACCTGCGGTGATGCTGCGCCGCAGTCTCATGTGGCCACTCCGGGATTGATCAGCATGGAACGCGGGTACCCGCTCACCGATGAATCACTACACGGTCGGTGTGGAACAGGAGTTCCTCCTCGTGGATCCCGATTCGCGGCGGCCGGTAGCACTGGCACCCCGGGTCAGGGAGATCTCGAGCGCGCCGGGAGACCTCGACGTCCAGGGCGAGCTCACCCCGTTCCAGATCGAGATCGCCACCGGCGTCACCTCCTCGTTCGACGAGCTGTCCGAGCAGGTCCGGCTCGGCCGCCGGGTGCTCGTGGACGCCGCCGAAGAGGCGGGGTGCCGGCTCGTGGCGACGGGCATGCCGCCGATCGGCGAAGCCGGACCCCCTCCCGGATCGGATGACCCCCGCTATCACCGGATCGAGTACTCCCATCGGAGGCTCGTGACCGGAACGGGTGCCTGCGGACTGCACGTCCACGTGGGCGTCTCCTCGGAGTCCGAAGCGCTGGAGGCCTCGAACAAGCTGCGGGCGTGGCTGCCGACGTTGCTGGCGCTGAGCGCGAACTCCCCGTACTACCAGGGAGAGGACACCGGGTACGCCAGCTGGCGGTCGATGGTGTGGTCGCGCTGGCCGGTGAGCGGACCGCCGCCGCACTGGCACGGCCCCGCCGACTACGACCGGACCGTCGAGGCGCTGATCAGCTCGGAAGCGATGATGGACAGGGCGATGGTGTACTGGGACGTCCGCCCGTCGGCCGATCATCCGACCGTCGAGGTGCGCGTCGCGGACATTCCGCAGCTGGCAACGGAAGTCGCGGTCCTCGCCGAGCTGATCCGGGCCCTCGTCGTGACGGAACCCTCCGAACAGCGGGTGGACGATTCCGTGCTGCTGGCGGCATGTTGGCGGGCGTCGCGCGACGGGGTCGACGGATTGGCCGCCGATCCACTCACCGGAAAACTCTCCCCCGCGTTCGACCGGGCGGTGTCGCTCGTGGAGCACGTCTCGGTCGCGCTGCGCGATCGCGACACTCTGTCTACTGTGGAACAGCAGTTGGACTGGTTGCGCCACAACGGCTGCGGTGCCGCGCGGCAACGACGCTGCCCGGACCCCGAGTCCCTTGTGGACATGCTGATCGCCCGAACGCGTGAGGAAACCTGATGCGCCTCCCCGCTCCCCGCGGCCACATGAGTTCAGCCCTGGTCACAGCGCTGCGCCTGCCGCCCTCGCCGCGGCCCGCGCTGCTCGTCAGCGGCGGCACCAGGGAGGCCTGGCAGGACGACGACCTGCAGCTGTCGCTGTGGATCTGCTACGAGCTGCGGATGCGCGGCTTCGACGACGTCGCCACCGGCTGGGAGGACCACCCGGCGCTGGCCCAGTTCCACGCGGCACTGGAAGCCCGCTGGGAGGAGGCGCTGCGGTCGCTGACCGAGGTCACCTCCCCCGCCGCGCTGTCGGACGAGGGACTGGCCGAGCTGGACAGGCACCGCGCGTTCTGGCAGCCGCGCCGCGAGATGCGTTCGGTGCTGCGCGACATCCACGGCGACGCCTACGGCACGCGCTCGGCGCGCACCCATTCGGTGCTGTTCACCGTGACGCTGCGCGACCTGGACCCGTTCGCCGCCGTGGACGAGATGCCCGCCCCGACCCTCGCACTGGCGAACGCGCTGTCGTTGTTCGGCCTGCACCGCCGGCTCGTCGGGGCCCTCGTCGGCTTCCTGACCGCGGTCGACACGATCGGCGGCGACCCGTTCGCGCAACTGCTGCCCGTCCAGTGCCCGCCGGAGGACGTCCGCCTCGGCTTCACCGCGTGCCACGAACTGCACGCCCGCCTCACCCAGCACGTCCAGGCTTCCCTGCGCGCGGGCCACACGTCGCTGAGGGGCCGTCGACCGCAGCTTTCCAGCCGGGCTAACGTGGGGTGCTGACAGCTGACGAAGGAGATCACGTGCCTGACCCCACTGCTCTGGCCACCGTGGTCGTCGACCGGCTCACGCCCGACGTGGTCGTGCTGCGTGTGTCCGGTGAGCTCGACACCACCTCCAGCGGTTCACTGACCGGCCCGCTGGAGAGCCACGTGACGGAAGGCCTGCGGGCCGTCGTAGTGGACCTAGGCGGCGTCCGGTTCCTGGGGTCCGCCGGGCTGGAGGCCCTGGTCCTGGGCCAGCAGCGCGCGTCGAAGACCGGCGTCGAGTTCCTGGTGGTGGCGTCGACCAGGGCCGCGTTGCGTCCCATCGAGGCGACCGGGCTCGACGCGGTGTTCACGATCGTGAGGTCGGTGGACGAGGCGGCGCAGCGCTTCTCGTCCTGATCACCAGGGCGGGTTGCCCGTCGCGTCGAAGTAGGCGCCGGTCGGCCCGTCCTGTCCGATCTGCGCCATCTCCACGATGGCGCCGATGTCCTGTTCGACGGCGTTGATCCGCAGCCGCGGGAACGCCTTCGCGTACTGCACGGTGACGAGGTTGACCGCAGCCGCCGACGGCGAGTCCCGCGGGCCGCTGACGTTCACCACGACGGCGGAGGCGGACCGTTCCAGCAGCGGCAGGTAGGTCTGCAGGACGCGCGCGGTCCCCTCGACGGCGCCCTCGAACGTCTCCTCCCCGGCTCCGCCGGCGTTGACCAGCACGTCGAGCGAGTCCAGGGACTCGGCCGAGGCGCCGTCGGTCGGCGCGAACCGGACGGTGTGACCGGCGAGAACGAGCCGGCGCGCGATCTCCGCGTCCTCGGTCGCGCCGGTGATCAGCACAGCAGCCATGCGGTCACGCTAATCCTGGCCGATGTCCTCGTACCAGAGCTCGGGGCGTTCGGCGATGAACGTCGTCATCAGCTCGATCAGCGCCGGGTCCTCGACGACGGTGATGCCGACGCCGTGCTCCGCCAGCCAGTCGTGGCCGCCGTGGAACGTCGTGGCCTCGCCGATCAGGACGTGCGAGATGCCGAACTGGCGGACCAGGCCGCTGCAGTACCAGCACGGCGACAGGGTCGTGACCATCGTCGTGCCGCGGTAGCTGCGCTGGCGGCCGGCGTTGCGGAAGGCCGAGGTCTCCGCGTGCATCGAGGCGTCGTCGTCCTGCACGCGGCGGTTGTGGCCCCGGCCCAGCAGACGGCCGTCGCCGTCGAAGAGTGCCGCGCCGATGGGGATTCCGCCTTCGGCGAGTCCCGTCCGCGCCTCCTCGACGGCGACGGCCAGCATGTCTTCAGCAGTCATGCATCGACGCTACTTCGTCTTGAACGACTTCACGGTCGTCGACGTGCCGCTCTGGCGGAGAACCTTCAGGCCGGTACCGGCGGCGGTAGCTCACCAGGCCAGCAGGTAGTGGTCCTTGACGACGGCGACCAGGTCCTCCCAGTCGTTCAGCAGCGGCTGCAGCGCCGCGATGTCGCCGTCGTACTCGAGAACGAAGCGCAGCCCGGGTTTCGCAGGATCCGCAAGCAGCAGCCCGCACTCCTCGTCCACCGTGTGCGTACGCGCTTCCACCTCCCGCACGAGACCGAGCACGTACTCCCGCAACGAGGGCAGCGTCTCGGCGTGCGGGACCACGACCACCACGTCAGGTTCCTCGACCAGTGCGAGCTGCCTGGCGACCTCGGGGTCGCCGGGTGGCGCGAAGATCACCCATGCCGACTGGTGCCGCCGCCACAGCAGGAACGGGTGGGTGTGCCTCTCGATGTCGCCCAGCGCGTTCTCGGCCGTGCCCCCGAGGTCGGGGTCGTCGATCAGTTCTTCCAGGCGCCCCAACACCTCCGGCAGCACTGCCCGGTCGAGCCTGCCCACGTGCCCGAGGCAGGTGACCGCGAGCTGGCGGAGGCCCTGGACGGGACCGCGGGTGTGGGCGAGCAGCAGGCGTTGCAGTTGCTCGCGGTCCTGGTCGTGGTGAACCAGGCCGAGCATCGCCCGGTAGGCGTCGTCGCCGCCCGCGCGAAGCTGGTCGTGCCATCGGAGCACGCACTCGGCCAGCACGACGTCGGCGGCCTGCTGGATCGCCCCGGCCAGGTCGTGATCGGCCGGAGTGGCCCAGCCGTCCTCGACGCGCACCCGCGGCACGCCGCTCTCGACGCCGGCGAGCGCGTCACCGTCCCACTCGAACACGACGCCGCCGGGCATCTCGACCTCGCGCATCGGGCCGAACCCGGCCAGCGCCTCCCGGACCCGTTCGAACAGGGTCACTTCGGCGACAGCGCTTCCACGAACTCGCGGCAGCGCGCGATCCAGTCGTCCAGCGCCTCGTCCTCCGCCACGGCCTCCCCGGCGACGACCACCCAGCCGTTCATCGGCCGGCCGGTGAAGTCGAAGACGCGGGCGCCCGGCTGGGCCAGCGCGTCGGCCTGCGCCTCGGGGCCCACCCGCGCGATCAAGTCGGAGTTCAGCACTCCCACCAGCATGTTTCCGCGCCACATGAACACCAGGCTGCCGAACATCCTCTTCGTGCTCAGGTCCGGGAGGTCGCCCAGCGACTCCCCCAGCCGGTGGGCCAGGCCCTCGTCGTACGCCACACGCTGAATACTGTCTCAGCGAGTTGCCAGGCGCCTCTCAGTTTCGTGTGGCTTCATGGACGTACAGGACGAAGGAGGCCATTTTGTTCGGCTTGGTCGGCTGGCTGCTCTATTGGCTCTTGACGCTGTTCATCCTCGTGATGATCGGCCGGATGATCGTGGACTGGGCGGTCACCTTCCAGGCGCGCGGCGACTGGGTGTGGAAGGTGCGCCGGGTGACCCACGGCGTCACCGAGCCGGTGCTGGCGCCGGTGCGCAAGGTGCTGCCGCCGGTGCGGTTCGGCGGGTTCGGGCTCGACCTGGCGTTCACGCTGGTGTTCATCGCGGCGCTGATCCTCAGGTCGGTCGTGGCGTGAGGACACCGGGGTTGAGCAGGCCCTGAGGATCCAGCGCGGCCTTGGCACCGGACAGGGCCGCGCCGAAGACGTCCGGCCGTTGGCGCGTGTACCAGGGCATGTGGTCGCGGCCGACGGCGTGGTGGTGCGTGATCGTGCCGCCTGACGCGAGGAGCGCCTCCGAGACCGCGGCCTTGATCTCGTCCCACTGCGCGGTGAGGCTGCCCCAGCGCCCCGGCGCGTAGATGCCGTAATAGGGCGCGGGGCCGTCCGGGTAGACGTGGGTGAAGCGGCACGTGACGACGCCGATGCCGCACACCTCCCGCAACGCCCTGGTCGCCGCCTCCGTCACCGCCGCGTGCAACTCGGGGAAGCGGTCCCACGTGCAGGCCGTCTCGAACGTCTCGGTGATCATCCCGTGCTGGGCCATCGCGTCACGCTGATAAGGCATGCGCAGGAACGACTTCCGCCACTGCTGCGCCGCGCCCTCGACCACCTCGCCACCACCGCAGAGCTCCAGCGCTCGCGCGAGTTTCGCGTCGACCGGATGGTCCGCGGACTCGAACGCCAGCACCAGCACGGAAGACGGTGCTCCTGCGTTGAGGAACGCCTCCGCCGGGTCCAGCAAACGGCAGTTCGCCGGATGCAAACCGGACTGCGCGATCAGCCGCGTCGCCTCGACGGCCCGTTCCCACGAGGCGAACCGCACCGAGGCCCCCGCTCGGTGCGTCGGCGGCTCCTGGAGGCGCATCCACGCCTCGGTGATCACGCCCAGCGTGCCCTCGGAGCCCAGGAAGAGCCGGTCCGGCGACGGCCCCGCACCCGACCCCGGCAACCGCCGCGACTCGCTGATCCCTTGGGGCGTCACGACCCTGAGCGATTCGGTCAGGTCGTCGACGTGCGTGTAGAGCGTGGCGTAGTGGCCACCGGCGCGGGTGGCGAGCCAGCCCCCGAGCGTCGAGAACTCGAACGACTGCGGAAAGTGCCGCAACGTCAGGCCGTGCGGCTTGAGCTGGGCCTCCAGCGACGGCCCCAGGACCCCCGCCTGGATCTGGGCGGCGCGGCTGGCCGGGTCGACTTCCAGCACCTGGTCCAGGTGTTGCAGGTCCATCGTCACGACGCGATCCAGGTCGCGCGGCTCAACGCCGCCGACCACGGAAGTGCCGCCGCCGAAGGGAATCACCGCCACGTCATTCGACCCGCACCAGTCGAGCACGTCGACGACGTCCTGCTCGGTGCGCGGACGGGCGACGGCATCGGGCAGCGGGCCGACGTCGCCGGCGAGGTTTCGGGTGACGTCGCGGTAGGCCTGGCCGCGGGCGTGCGCGAGCCGGTCGACGGGGTCGGTCGAGTAGATCTCACCCGGCTCGATCCGCGAGGCGGGCAGGTCGAGCGCGGCGGGATCCGGTGGCTCGTGGAACGTCAGGTCCGCGTCCGGCAGCACCGCCCGGACCCGCTCGACCAGCGCACGGCGTTCCTGCGGGGTGACGGCGTCCTCGACGGTGCCCCAGCCCCACCACGACCTCGTTGTCATGGCGAGCAACCATAAGCGAAACTCAGGCGTTCTGGAATGGCCCGAAGTAGTCGCTCTTGGCCGAGGCGAGGAAGGCCTCCCAGCTCAGCGGGGACAGCGGCAGGTGAGCGGAAGGCGACTTGCTGTCCCGGACACCGACTCCCGCACCGATCTCCACGCAGTTGTTGCCGTCAGGGCTGTAGCTGCTCTTGCGCCACACAGTGGCCTCCTCAGGAGACGATGCCGGTGATCAACCTCCTCGATTCTTCCGCATCGAGCGCCACGCCATCCAGCGACTTGAGGATGTCCGTGTAGAGGTCGACAGATGCCTGGTCCTCCATGAAGATCCCCGAGTTCATCGTGTCGGTGTAGACCACGGACGGGATCTTCTTGAACTTCATCAGGCTGAACTCGCCCATCGTTCCGGCGTGCGCGCCGATCGCCGTCGGAACGACCCGGATGGTGATGTACGGCCGCACCGACATCCGCAGGAGGTGGTGGAGCTGGTCCCGCCATACCGCTTCGCCGCCGACCGGCAGCATCAACGCCTGTTCGTGCACGAAGAAGAAGAACTTGCGCCCGCCCTCCAGGATCCGCTGCCTGGCCACCCGCGCCTCGACGCGCAGGTCGATGTCCTTGGCCTTGATCTTCGGCCAGACCACGTACAGGGGCCGGATGTAGTCAGGGATCTGCAACAGGCCCGGCACCAGCGTCAGGTGCCAGCTGTACACCTCGCTCATGACGGCCTCGTGCTCGATGAGCGTCCGCATCTTGATGGGTATGGCGCCCTTGTAGTGCTGCCACCACCCTTTCTCCCGCGACACCTTCAGCAGGGCCATGAGGTGGTCGAACTCCTCCTCACTCACCCTGCACAGGCCCAGCAGCCGGGCGAAGTCGATCTCGCTGACCCCTCCCTTGCCCGTGAGCAGGTCCGAGAGCTTCTGCGGATCCCAGCCCAACAACTCGGCTATGGCGCGGTGCGACATACCCGTCGAATCGACTACTGCGCGGACTCCCGCTCCGAACTCGCGGCCACGCACCGTGGAGGCTCTTGCTGGCATGGCAAGGAAAATAGGGGCGGTTCCGGGTCGTCAAACACCGTTCGGCGCCAAGACCAACCGAAGAGATGGCCGATGGAGGCCCTCCATCACCCCGCACCGAAGCAGACGAACCCGACGGCGGCCGCGTAAGCCGCGTCGTCCACAGCGGCACGCTGCACCGCGGCCAAAGCCTCGGCCGGAGCCATTCCGGCGGCCAGCTTCTGGTGCAGTTCCACCATGACCGGCGCCGTGCCGTCGGTGGGCACCGGCACCACAGGCGCGATCAACGTCCGCGTGCCCAGCCCGAGCAGGGCCGCCGTGAACCCCATCAACTCGTCGCCGGGCCGAACGGCGGACTGCCCGGTGTCGCACGCCGACAGCACCACCCGCGTAGGCGGCCGGCGCAGGCGTTCGATGTCGTAGACGGTCAACGGCCCGTCGGCCAGCTCCAAAGCGGAGAACAGCGGGTTGTCGACGCGGAACGAGCCGTGGGCGGCGATGTGGGCCAGCGCGGCACCGTCCATTGCGGACGCCACGGCGCTCACCGTCGCCTCGCCGCCGACCAGGACGCGGCCCGGCACGTGGGCGCTGATGGCCTTGATCTCGGCGGGGGCCGCGGCCATGCGCGGGCCCGCGGCCAGCACGGACTCGCCCGAGGCGTCCGGCACCGAGGTGGCGCGCAGCCAGACGGACGCGGACGGCGCGACCGTCACCTGGCGGTTCAGGACCGCCCACGGCAGGCCGTTCAGCGCGCCGGTGGGCACCACGACCAGCGGGCGGCCGTCGATGCGGGAGGCCAGCGGGTCCAGCAGGCGGCGGGCCAGCAGCGCGGCGGCGTGGGACGCCGAGGAGCGGGCCACGGCCAGGTTCGGCAGGTCGGGCGGCAGGGTGACCAGGCGGTGCAGGGCGAAGCGGAGCAGGCGGATCTCGCGGACCACGCCCTCCGCCGGTCCCAGGGAGTGCAGGGAGGCGCGGCCGCCGGCCAGGACGACGGCCATCAGCGTGCCGTCGTCCTCCACGAACTCGATCAGCGCCGACGAGCCCAGGGCGGAGACCAGGGACGGGACCGACGGCGGCTTGAAGACGGAGACCTCGCCCGACACCTGGCGGGTCAGGTCGCGGACGCGTTGCTCGGCGCGCACCAGCTGGGCGCGCAGGGCGCCCGCGGGTCTTCCGGCCAGCACGGCGGATTCCACGTCGGCCGCCACCGCGCGCAACGACGCCAGCGCGTCCTCCAGGCGCGGATCGTCCGGTGGGGACACGGACTTCATCCGCAGCGCGCCGGCGCGCCAGCTCTCGGTCCACGACAGCACGCGGGCCGCGTTGCCGGAGGCCACGGCCAGTCGCAGGCCCTCCAGCGCGAGAGCCTGGCCCTGCACGCCCGCCGACGCGCGCAGCTCGGCCGCGCCCAGGGACACCCGGTACTCGTCCAGCAGCCCGATGCCGCGCCGGAGAGCGGACGAAGTCCCTCGGACGTCACCGGAGAGCTTGCGGCGCAACGCTTCCGCGTACCAGCCGCGCACGCGCAGACCGGCCGGGCCGCGCAGCCGCGCACCGGCCGCCACCGACAGCTCCGCGACCGCGCGCACGCGGTGGCCCAGGTCGGCGGCGACCAGACCAGCGTCGATGCGGGCCTCCAGCGCGGGCAGCCGCCAGTCCATCGCGTCCAGCTCGGTGGCGACCCGCGACAGCGCCAGGCGCAACGGACGTGAGCGGTCGCCGCGCAGCACGGCCGCGTGCAGTTCCAGGTAACGCGCGCCCGCCGCCCACAGCAGGCGCTGCTCGCGGCGGAAACGGCGACGCGCCTCGGCGGCGAACGAGTGCGCCGCCGAGGGATCGTCGTCCAGCAGGGCGATCCGGGCGCGGAAGTACAGGGCCTCGGAGACGCCCAGCGGGTTCTTCAGGGTCTTCAGCTCGGTGATCGCGCGGTCGGCCGCGGCGCGGGCCTCGTCCAGCAGCGGCACCGAGACGAGCAGTTCCAACCGGTTGACCAGCAGCACCGGGCGCATCACGTCGAGGCGGCGGTACACCTCCTCCGCCTTGTCGAACAGCGTCAGCGCGGCGGGCACGTCACCGCCGCGCGTCGCCATGATGCCGGCGTTCCAGTGCACGTCGGCGACGCCGAGTTCCTGGCCGAGCTCGCCCAGCAGGGACGCCGCCAGCGAGAAGTCGGCCGACGCCTCACGCATGTTCCCCACGTACGCGCGCACGAGGCCGCGGTTGTTGAGAGCGCGCGCCTCGACCAGCCGGTCCCCGACGCGGCGCGCACCGGCGATGGCCGCCGTGTAGTCGCGCTGCGCGTCGTCGTAGCGGGTCAGGTAGTGGAAGACGACGCCGCGCTGCATCAGCGCGGCCACCGAGTCCGCGCCCGTCAGCTCCGGCATGGCGTCGTCCAGCAACGTCAGCGCGGCCTTCTGCTTGCCCGTGTAGGCGAGCACCCACGCCAGGCTCATCTGGGCCAGCGCGGCCAGCCGGGGCAGCGACGCCTCGGAGGCGATCCTGATCGAGCGGCGGAGGTGCCGGGCCGCGCCGGGGAAGTCGTGCATCTCCCGCAACGCGAGACCGATCGCGCGCTCGGCGATCGACCATTCCGAACGATCTTCCGTCGCGCGAAGGACAGCGCGCGCCATCTCCGCGGCCGCGCGCGGGTTGCGCTGCCTGGCCTCCAGCGCGTCCTCCGCACAAAAGTCGGTCACGGCAACACTTTATCCGCTGTGGTAGCTTGATCAAGCTCGGTCGGGGTGCCCGTCAACGCTGCTTTAGTGAGGCCGTGGTGTCGAAAACGCCAGAAAGCGCGGAGCTTTACCAAAGAGCTTTCCTGCAGCTCATCGCCGAGGACAAGACCATCAGCTTCCACGCCGAACGCGGGCGTGAATTCCTTTATCGACCCGGCCAGCTGCTCGTCGCCGCCGAGGACGAACAACGCGTGGTCGAAAAGCTCCGGGAAAACAACATCATCGCCCGGCCGGGCGAAGGATTCGCCGGTTTGGCACGATTGACGTTGCCGGACAACGCGGAGGACATTCCCCGCATTGTCCGCCTGTTGCGCGACCAGCGGAACTGGCCGAACGAGCGCGTGCCGCTCGTGCAGCCGCACCACGTGATCGTCGGTCACGGCGGCCTGGTCATGGGCAACCCCGGCGACCGGCCCCACCCGGCCGACCCGGTCTCCGCGCCGAAGTTCGACGAGCGCCTCAAGGACGTCCGCGTCGGCATCATCGACACCGGCATCTCCTCGGGCGCCGACAGCGACCACTCCGACTGGTTCGACGGCCGCTACGCCAAGGAGGCCGACGACGTCGACGACGCCTACAGCAGCGGCGACCAGTTCGCGTTGCAGGGCGGGCACGGCACGTTCGTCGCGGGCGTCATCCAGAACGCGGCGCCCGGCGTCACCTTCGACCCGGAGATCGGCCTCGACCCGAACGGCTTCGGCGACGAGGAACGGATCTGCCGCAAGATCACCGAGCTGGGCCGGAAGAAGATCAACCTGCTCAACCTGTCGCTCGGCTGCTTCACCGCGGACGACGTCGCCTCCGAACCGTTGCGGCGCACCATCGAGGCGCTGCCCGACGACATCGTCGTGGTCGCCTCCGCCGGCAACCAGGGCACGCAGCGGCCGAGCTGGCCCGCCGCGCTGTGCGGGGTCACCGCGGTCGCCGCCGCCCAGCAGGAGCGGGACGGGTCGATCGGCCCCGCGTTCTACTCGAACTTCGGCCACTGGGTCGACGCGTGCGCGATCGGCAACCGGGCGTCGACCTACCTCAAGGGCGAGTGGCAGCTGCCCGGCGAGGCCGCGGCCACGCCGTTCGCGCTGTGGGCGTACTGGTACGGCACGTCGTTCGCCGCTCCCCTGGTCACCGGCCGGATCGCCGCCACGATGGTCTCGGACGGCATCGACGCACGTCAGGCGCGTGACAAGCTGCTGTCGGGCCCGGAGTTCCACACCGGCTACGGAGTTTTCGTCAAATAGTTGTATCTGGGAGGCAACCTCCGCCTCCGCCAGTTGTGACCGCAAGGAGTCGACGTGAGTTCTGCATCCCCGATCGCCGCGCTCGTGAGCGCGGCGGCCGAGGGCGATCAGTCGGCGTGGAACGAGATCGTGGACCGTTACACACCGCTGGTGGTGTCGGTGATCTACAAGCACCGGCTGCGCCCAACGGACGCGGCCGACGTGAACCAGACGCTGTGGCTTCGGCTCGTGGAGCAGATCGGACGACTGCGCGAGCCGGAGGCGCTGCCTGGCTGGATCATGACGACCACCCGCAACGAATGCCTGCGCGTGCTGCGCGTGCAGCAGCGGACGCACCTCTACGACCCGTTGTCGGAGTCCGACGCGCTGGAGTCGGAGCAGGCGGACGCGGACGTGGAGGCGGACCTGCTGGCGGTGGAGCGGCGGCAGGCCTTGCGCGACGGGTTCGCCGAGCTCACGGACCAGTGCAAGCGGTTGCTGCAGAAGTTGATGACGGACCCGCCGCCGAGCTACCAGGTCGTGAGCGAAGAGCTCGGGATGCCGGTCGGCAGCATCGGCCCGACGCGGATACGTTGCCTGGAGAAGTTGCGCAAGACCCCTGCGATCTCGGTCTTCCTGGGATCTGCCAAGAAGGGGCCGGCACAGCAGAAGAGAGGAGGTGTGCTGGGTGCGGCACGACTGGGACAGTGACGAAGTACTGCTCGACGCCTTGCGCGACGCGTTGAGCACACCCCAGGACGACGTCCCGCCGGAGTTCGTGGAGGCCGCGAAGGCCGCGTTCACCTGGCGGAACATCGACGAGGAGCTGCTGCTCATCACGTCGTACGACTCCGTGCTGGACGACACGCTGTTCGCCCGTGCGCGGTCCACGGCCACGGCGCGGCAGCTGGTGTTCGACGCGGACGGCGTGATGCTGCAGGTCGAGGTGTCCGCGGCGGGGGTGACCGGTCAGCTGATGCCGGCGACCGGCCCGGTCACGCTGGTGACGCCGAACGGCGACCACGAGACCGCGACGGTCGACGAACTGGGGATGTTCGTGATGGGCGTCGCGCCGCGAGGACCGGTGAAGTTCCGGTTCGCAAGTGGTTGCACCGATTGGTTCATCCTCTGACTGACATTCGTGTGATGGCGCAATTCATTCGTTCGGCCCACATCTGCGGCCAGTAGGGTTGTCGACGCTCAGAATTCGCATCGCGAGAGGTGTGCCGCTGTGGTCGATCGAGTCAGCTGGGTTCCGGAAGGTGTCAACGTCGACGTCCCGAGTTCCGCCCGGATCTACGACTACCTGCTCGGCGGCGGGCACAACTTCGAGGCGGACCGCGCGACGGCGGAAGCCCTGATCAAGGTGCTCCCGGTGCGGGGCATGGCGCGTCTCAACCGCGCGTACCTGCGCCGTGCGGTGCTGGAGCTGACGAGTTTCGGGATCCGGCAGTTCCTCGACCTCGGTTCGGGCATCCCGACCGTCGGCAACGTGCACGAGGTGGCGCACGAGGTCGCTCCCGAGTCGAAGGTCGTGTACGTCGACTTCGAACCCGTCGCGATCACGCACGCCGAACTGATGCTGGCGGGCGAGCCGAACGTGACGGCGCTGCTGGCGGATCTGCGCGAACCGGAGAAGGTCGTGGCGCAGGCCGCGAAGCACCTGGACTTCTCCCAGCCGATCGGGCTGCTCGTCGTCGGTGTCCTGCAGTTCATCCCGGACTCGGACGACCCCTGGGGCGTGTTGTCGCGCTACGTGGAGTCCCTCTCGTCCGGGTCGTACCTGGCGCTGTCGCACTTCACCGCCGACAGCATGCCGGCGGCCATGGCGGCCGGTAGGGAGATCTTCGCGAAGACCGCGGAGCCGATCACGCCCCGTACCAAGGCCCAGGTCGCGGACATGCTGGCGGGCACGGAGATCATCGAGCCCGGCATCGTGTTCACACCGCAGTGGCGGCCGGAGACCCCCGAGGACGTCGGCGACGAGCCGTCGAAGGCGAACCTCTACGCAGCGGTCGGCCGCAAGCCCTGATGTCCGCCTCGCCCCTCGCACAGCGCTGGGCGGCTGTTCTGATCGAGAGCGCGTACTCGCCGATGTCGCGGCGAGAGCTGACGCAGCACCTCGACGAGCACGCCGCCCGGCTGCGTGCTGGGCAGGCAGCGGTGGCCATCGGCGAATGGTTGGTGCGCAAGCGTTTCACCGGGCCCGACTCGTTGCGGTGCACGCTGGAGGTGCTCGGAGGGGAGTTCTCGCCGGAGATCCTCGGCGCGCTGGCGGCGGGGTACGTGCGGGCGACGCGCGACCAGTTGTTCGCCGAGCAGGAGAAGGTCAAGGTCGCGCTGCTGAAGGCCGTCGAGGACGCGCGGCGCGACCTGCACGACAGCGAGGCCCGGTTCGCCCAGGTCTTCGCGACGACGGCGGTGGGCATCGCGATCTTCGACCTGCGGGGCGCGGTCGTGGAGGCGAACGAGGCGCTGGCCGCCATCCTCGGCCACGAGGAGATGCCCAAGGAGCTCTTCGCCGAGCCCGACGCGATCGCGCTGGCCGCCGCCTGCGACCGGATGCTCGCGTCTTCTGTGGACACCGATCGGCGGGAGTGGGAACTGTCCCGCGCCGACGGGGACACGGTGTGGGCGAACGTCGTCCTGTCCGTGCTGCGCGGCTCGGACGGGCTGCCGAAGTTCCACGTCGCGCTGATCGAGGACGTCACCGAGCAGCGCATGCTCCAGGAGTGGCTGCGGCACCAGTCGCTGACGGACCTGCTGACGGGGCTGCCGAACCGGGCGTCGTTCACCGACAAGCTGGAGTCCGCGCTCGCGTCCGGCGAGCCGCACACCCTGGGATACCTCGACGTCGACAGTCTCACGATCGTCAACGACGGCCTCGGTTACGCGGCGGGCGACGCCGTGCTGGTCGAGGTGGCACGACGGTTGCGGTCCGTGCTGCCGGACGCGGTGGTGGCGCGGGTCGGTGGCGACGAGTTCGTGGTGCTGATCCACGGGTCACCCGACGTCGCGGCGCTGGCGGCGATGATCGACGAGGAGCTCTCCGAGCCCGTGTACCTGGAGGGCGCCGGTGTCGCGGTGTCGACGTCGATCGGGTTCGTGCACACCTCCGGTCCCGGTGTGGATCCCACTGCCGTGCTGAGACGCGCGCATTCGACGTTGCGCAGAGCCGAGACCGGCGGCAAGAGGCAGTGGGGCATCTACGACCACGAGGCCGACGCCGCCGACCGCACCCGGTTCGCGCGGATCGCGGCGATGCCCGGGGCCTTCGAGAACGGCGAGATCTCCGTGGAGTACGCGCCGGTGTCGTGGGTCTCGGGAGCAACGGCCTTCGTGGAGGCGTCCCTGCGCTGGGGTGCCACCCGGCACGACGACGTCGTGGCCTACGCCGACGCCCTGGGACTGGCGTCGCGGCTCGGGCAGCTGGTGCTGCAGGACGCGTGTTCACGCGGCGAACCGGTGCTGATCCGGTTGTCCGGGGACCAGTCGCGGGACCCGGACCTCGCCGCGCACGTGCGGTCCACGCTGCGGGCCAGTTCGTTCCCGGTCTCGTCGTTGTTCCTGGCGCTCGACGTCAGGTCGATGCCGGACGGCGAGGAGAACCTCGAGGTGCTGCACGACATGGGCGTGCACGTCCTGCTGCACGAGTTCGGCGGCGGTTTCGCCGGGCTGTCCACCGTGGACCGCAGTCCGGTGTGGGGTGTCCGGCTGGCCAGGCCGCCCTCGGAACGGCTGGCGCGGCAGGGGCTCGCGCTGATGGTGCCGCTGCTGCGGTCGGCCGGCGTGCACGTGATCGGCGGGCCGGGCGATCCGGACGAGCTCCAGGCGCTGGGCGTGGACCTGGTGGTCTCGCCGTGAGTGGTTGTGGCCGTCAGGGAGACCACAACCACTCACCCGCTGCTTAGGCGGCGTCCGCGAAGGTCGTCGGCTGGACGGTCACCATCGTGCGGAAGTTCGCCTCGACCTCGGCCTTCTCCTTGGCGTTCGGGTTGGGGTTCTTGCACGACGTGCCGGCGCTGGCACCGGACATCAGGTCGGTGCACAGGCCCGTGCGGCGGTCGGGCAGACCGAGCAGGTGCCCGAACTCGTGGGACGAGATGCGCACGGTGTCGTGGCCCTCGTTGACCGCCTGGCGGCCCATGACCCAGCTACCGCGGCCAAGGCTCGTCACGTAGGCCCGGGGCCACTGGTTGTCGACGCGCACGGTGATGTTCGCGGTGCCGGTCACCTTGCGCAGCACCACGTTCGTGACGCTGTTGTTCCACACCTGGGCGCCCTTGTCGATCGCGGCCTGGAACTCACCGGTGTTGCTGGAGTTGTAGGTGACGATGCGGGGCGCGGCTTCTGCGGTGCCGATGAGACCGACCGAGAGGGCGGCAGCACTGGCGAGCACAGCAATTGTTTTGCGCAGGGACACAGGAATCTCCTCGCAATGCAGGGTAATTGCACCCCGACTGTATCGCCGACCCGTTGGCGCACAAGAAGGGTCAAGTGTGAACCGGCACTGACACGGTCAAGAGCGTTCGCAGGTGATCAGCCCGCCACCAGGCCCGTCGTGCGACCTGACGAGCGGAAACGGGTCCTACCAACGGGTTTTTCCCGTTCCGCGGCCTCGAACAGGGCGCCGCCGAACGGGCGAATAACTGTTCACACGCGTCTGGATTTGATGGACCAGAAGGCCGAACGCGAACGGGGCCGGTGCGCGTGGCACCGGCCCCGTTCCCGCGGGAAGCGGGAAGGCGTTCTAGGCGAACGAAGGCTGGCGCAGCGCGTGCTCCACCAGCGCGATCAGGATCTGCTTCGTCGACTGCCGGTTCCGCGCGTCGCACGGAATTATCGGCACCGCCGCCGAGATCGTCAGCGCGTCGCGGATCTCCTCGGCCCGGTGGTGCATCAGGCCGTCGAAGCAGTTCACCGCGATCACGTACGGCAGGTCCCGGTCCTCGAAGAAGTCGATGGGCGCGAACGCCTCGTCGATCCTGCGGGTGTCGACCATGACGACGGCACCGATCGCACCGCGGACCAGGTCGTCCCACATGAACCAGAACCGGTGCTGACCGGGCGTGCCGAACAGGTACAGGATCAGGTCGGAGTCCAGCGACACCCGGCCGAAGTCCATGGCCACCGTCGTGGTCACCTTGTCCGGCACCGCTGACAGGTCGTCGACTCCTACCGAGGCCTGGGTCATCACGGCCTCGGTCGTCAGCGGGGTGATCTCGGAGACCGACCCGACGAACGTCGTTTTGCCGACACCGAACCCACCCGCGACGACGATCTTCGACGACATCACGTTCAGGCCCGCCCCAGGTGACCCCGGACGACCCGGAGCACCGTTGCTCATGGGAACTTCTCTCTACTCAGGCTCGCATGGAGACGTGCAGCTGGGCCCGGATCTCCGGCGTCAGCTGGAGACCGACCCGCTCCACCAGGCGGGTCATCGCGTAGCCGATGAGCCCGATGTCGCAGTTGGGTGCGGCGAGTACGGCGAGGCAGGACCCGTCGCTGATGGACATCAGGAAAAGATAGCCCCGTTCCATCTCGACGACGGTCTGTTTGACCTCACCGGCCTCGAAACAGCGTGCCGCGCCGATGTTCAGCGAGACCAGTCCGGACGAGACGGCGGCGAGCTGCTCCGCGCGGTCGTGCGGGAGCCGATCAGACGATGCGAGCAACAGGCCGTCGGCGGAGACGACGATCGCGTGCGCGACACCGGCCACCCTGCTGACGAAGTCCTCGACCAGCCAGCTGAAGTTGTCCAGTTCCTCAGTCGCGGTGGTCACTGGCGTTCCCTTTCTGCGATCACGGGGATGCCTCCGACGGCGGAGTCGAAGAGCGACTCACGGCCCATCTGGACACCCTTCTGGTACGTGGCGAACCGCTGGCGCAACCGGTCGGCCGACCGGCCGGAGATGGCGGTCGCGGTCGCCAGCTGGGGCGCCGGCGATGACGGCTTGGGCAGCGAGCCGGGAACCAGGCGCGCCTTCGGGACGCGCTTGGGCAGACCGTTCTCCGTCGTCTGCGCGGCCGCGCCCTTGTCCAGCGCGCCCGCGGCCTTCCAGCCTTCGTCCGCCGCTCCCCAGTCGGACTCGGCGTAGTCGGCGACCGCGCGTGGCACCGCCGTCGGCGCCTCGATCTTCACGGTGTCCGCCGAACGCTGCCGCTTGGGCAGGCCGTTCACGGTGGCGGGCTCCGCGTCTTCCTCGTCGTGGTGCTCGGCGCGTTCCGGCTCCGCTGGCGGAACTTCCTTGACGGGGGGTTCGGGGGCCGAGGGGGTCTGGAACCACCTCGACAGGTCGTCGTGCGAGATCAGCGGCTCGTCGACGATGGCGGGGAAGATCTCCGTGGCCGGCTCGTTGGGGCGTTCGACCGGCGGCTCGTAGGAGTACCCGTCCTCGGCGGCCTCCTCCGACGCCTCGATCCGCGCGGTGAACAGGCCGTCGGTCGACGTCTGCTCGATGCGGTGGCGCCCGGAGTTCTCGTCCTCGGTGGCGGGCGACGGCACGTGCAGCGGGTGCTCCGGCGTCCACTTCGGAACGCCGGACAGCGCCTCACCGGTGCTGGTGGACTCGGCCGAGGAGGGCAGCGGCGCGGCCGGCAACGGCAGCGCGGGCGCCGATCCCTTGTGCAGCAAGGAGACCGGCAGGATCACCTGTGCGGTGACGCCACCCTCTATGTCGTCGTTGTTCGCCAGCGTCACGCGGATCTCGTGGCGCTTCGCGAGCTGGCCGACCACGTACAGGCCCATCTCGCGGGCCACCGAGACGTCGACCTCCGGCGGCTCGGCGAGCTTCGCGTTGAACTCGACGACGTCGTTCTCCTGCATGCCGACGCCGCGGTCGTGGATGCGGATCGCGACCTCGCCCCTGCGGGTCTCGATCGTGCGCACCGTGACCTTGGTGGTGGGCTTGGAGAACGCCGTGGCGTTGTCGAGCAGCTCGGCGACGAGGTGCGCGAGGTCGTTGACCACGCGGCCCTGCACCATCAGCTCCGGCGTCGGCGCGATCTGGACGCGCGCGTACTTCTCCACCTCGGACACCGCGGCGCCGAGCACCTCGGCGATGGCGACCGGGCGGGTGACGCGGCGGTTGACCGTCGTGCCGGAGAGCACCAGCAGGTTCTCGCTGTTGCGGCGCATCTGCGTGGCGAGGTGGTCGAGCTCGAACAGCGACGCCAGGTGGTCCGGGTCCTGCTCGTCCTGCTCGAGCCGGTCGATCACGCTGATCTGCCGCTCCACCAACGCCTGCGAACGCCGCGACAGGTTGATGAACATGTCGTTGACGTTCGCGCGCAGTGCCACCTGCTCGACGGCGAGGCGGACCGCTTCGCGCTGCACGAGGTCGAACGCCCGTGCCACCTGGCCGACCTCTTCGGTCGTGTTGAGCGGCACCGGGACGATCGCCTCTTCCGCGGCGCGTTCCGGGTCGCGGTGCGAACGGATCCGCTTGATCGCCTCGGGCAGCTGGTTGCGGGCCACGTCGAGCGCGCTGCGGCGCAGCACGCGCAGCGGCCGCAGCATCGACTGCGCGACCATCGCCATCAGACCGAACGCGAGCAGCAGCGAGACGGCGACCAGTGCCGCGTCACGCCAGGCGTCCGACCGGGCGGCGTCGGCGAGACGCGTGGTCGTCGCGTCGGCCTGACCCTCCAGGTCGGCCGCGACCTCGCGAACCAGGTTCGCGGTGTCCTGGCCGATCTTGAGGACCTCGACGTCGGTGATGGACACCGGCTTGCGCTCGAAGTCCTGCGCGAGCGCGAGCCGCACGAGCCGGTTGCGACCGTCCACGGACGAACCGGACACGATGTCCTGGAACTTCTGCCTGTTCGCCGGCGAGGCCGCGTCGTTGAACTCGTTGAACGCGGCGTCCAAACGCGACTGCGCGGCACGCAGTTCGTCCGCGGCACCGGGCGCGAAGCCCCGGCGCAACGCGGTGGACGTCAGCAGCGAGTTCTGCTGGCCGAGCTGCTCCTGCGCCGTGTAGAGCGCCTGCGCGGCGGCCACGAGCGGAACGATCTCCGGCTCGCTCAGGCTGGAGATCGCGGCGCGGTGCACCGTGGCGAGCGAGGCGATGATCTGGTTGTACGCACTGATCACCGCGACGTCGGGGTACTTGGTGCTCAGCAACGTCACGCGCAAACTCGCCAGTCCGTCGAGCGACTGCAGCGACTTGGTGAACGACTCCTGCAAGGGCGCGCTCAAGGCCGTGGCCGTCGCGCCCGAATCCCTGTACTTGCCCAATTCCGTGTCGGTGAGACCCGTCCTGGCGGCGTGCTCGGGGCACGCGTTCTGCCTGCCGGCGGCCACACACTGCACTGCCCAGTCACGTTCGACCTGTAGAGCGTTCTCCACCTTCGCGGCCTGGTGGCTCACGGCGAGCTCGCGCTGGACTTTGCCGAAGAGTTCGACGTCGTCGAGCTGGGTGTTCAGCCGCAGGCCCGCGAGAGTCGCGGTGCTCAGAGCCGGAACTAGCAACACCACTGCGAGCTTGCTCCGCAACCGCCAGTTGCGTAGGCGGAACCGGTCGATGCCTCGCTGGTCCTCACGACCGCGCACCGTCAACACTCCCCGCCCGTTTAATAGCTGCAAACCTGGTGGATCTTGGAGTAAAACGCGCTGTTCTCATACCGCCGTTCGGACGACAAAACGGTGGTTCGAGAATCAACAACTTTGACCTGCGCGGCTAAACGGCCGTCGCACGATAATTCATCTGGTGGAAACGAGTGCGCGGGTGGCCGTGATCACGGCCGGATCACAGCCACCCGCGCTGTTCGTCAACTACCGGAGGGCTGGATGAGCATCGGCTTGACGTCGAGCTCCTTGTCCAGCATCTGGTACCGCTGCATCAGCTGGACGACGCGCTGCAGACGCGTCGCGTCGAGCGTCGTCGGGAAGGCGCCGAAGTGGACAAGACCTGCGGTTTCCTTGTCGACCTTGGCGTACTCGACGAGCAGCGGCTCGACCGTCGGGCGGTCGGTGGCGCCGGCCTGGCCCTTGGCCATCGCGCGCTGGAAGGCGGCGACGGTCTTGGGGTTCTGCTTGGCGAAGGCGCCGGTGGTCGCGTAGCCCGCGATCGGAATGTTGTCGGTCGGCCCGGACGCGGCGTCCAGCACCTTGATCTGACCGGCGGCGCGCTGGGCGCGGGTGATGAACGGCTCGACCATGAAGGCCGCGTCAACGGTCTTGTTCTGGACCGCCGCCTGCATGTCCGGGAACGGCATCTCCTTGAACTTGACCGAGTTCACGTCCACGTTCGCGGCTTCGAGCGTGGCCTTGGCGGTCAGCTCGGCGATGTTCTTGAACGTGTTGATCGCGATGGTCTTGCCGGCGAGGTCGGCAGGACTCTTGATGGCCGAGTCACCGGCCGCCAAGATCAGGAACATGTCGGGTTTCGCCTGGTAGCCGTCGGAGATGAGCTTGATGCCGTCGACCGACTTGGCGATGTCCTTCGACTGGGCGGCGAAGAACGAGACCCAGTTGCCGAACGTGAAGTCCAGCTCCTTGTTGACCAGGCCGGGGATCGCCGCGGCGCCACCCTGGATGACCTTGAGGTCGACCTCGAGACCCTCGGCCTTGAAGTGACCCTGCTTGATCGCCACGTGGACGGAGGCCACGTCGAGGATCGGCAGGACCCCCAGGGTGATCTTGGCCTTCTCGACCGGGCCGCTGCTGTTCGCATCGGCCGGGGGTGCTTGCTCTTTGCCGCCGAGCGCACCACAGCTCGCCACGGTGGCGAGCAGCGTGGCAAGGGCGATGCCACGGATGGCCATACGGCGGACTCTTCGAGTCATCGGGAGCACTCTCCTGTCGGAGCGGTGTCGTCGTTGCGGGGAGGATTCGCGACGGTCAACCACTCAGAGTAATGGCGCTGCTCCAAAAGACCCCAGTTGACCGACACGAGCAGGTTCCAGTCAACTACCTGCGGTGAGCATCTAAGCACAGCAGGCCTAGGGCTAGGAGAACCCCAGTTGAAGCGCTCCGTGACCGTTGTCGGCGCAGGACCGGCCGGTCTGACCTTGGCAAACTTGATCCAGCAGTCAGGTATCGACTGCGTCGTGCTCGAAAAAGCTAGTCGAGCCCAAGTGGAAACACGAGCACGGGCAGGAGTGCTTGAGCATCGCTCCGTGACCATGCTGGAGTCACTCGGTCTGGCAGATCGTTTGCTGATGGAAGCAGACCGTCACGGAACGTGTGAATTCCGCGTGAGCGGCCAGGCGTTCCAGGTGTCGTACAGCGACCTCTATGGCGGCCGCGAACACTACGTGTACCCCCAGCAGGAAGTGGTCAAGGACCTCATCGGGGGATTTCTGGACAGAGGAGGTGACATCCGGTTCTCGGTCAGCGACGTGGAGTTGCGGGAGCTGACGTCCTCTCACCCGTCCGTGGCCTTCACCAGCGCGGACGGGGTCCGGGAGACGATCACGAGCGACTTCGTCGCCGGGTGTGACGGGTTCCACGGCGTGAGCCGTCCGTCCATTCCTGTGGGAGCGCTCTCAGAATTCACGCACCAGCACGGGATCGAGTGGCTGGCCATTCTCGCGGAAGCCCCTCCGTCGACTAAAGCCATCATTTACGCACTGCACGAGGACGGATTCGCGGGACACATGTTGCGGTCCCCGGCGGTATCCCGCTTCTATCTTCAGGTACCGGTCGGGACGAAGGCTTCGGAGTGGTCCGACGAACGTGTCTGGGAAGCTTTGCACAAACGTTTCACACTGCACGACTCGTCGTGGGCGCTGACCGAAGGAAAGATCATCGAGAAGCGCGTTCTCGACATGCGCAGCCATGTGGTCGAGCCGATGTCCTACGGCCGGCTCTACCTGCTGGGTGACGCAGCCCACATCATCACTCCGGTCGGCGCCAAGGGCATGAACCTCGCCATGAACGACGCCGCGACCTTCGGACGTGCGCTTATCGACTTCTACGCCACCGGATCCGAGACCGGTCTCAAGACCTACTCGGAGGACTGCCTGCGCCGCGTCTGGCGGGCACAGGAATTTTCCCAGTGGATGGTGAACATGATCCACACCGACGTGAGCTCGCCGTTCTTCGGACGGTTGGCCCAGGCGAGGCTGGAGCACCTGGCGGAGTCCCCCGCCTACCGGGCCACCTTCGCGGAGAACTACGTCGGCCCCTGATGGGTAAAAATCAGCCCTACAGGGTGAGATCCCCGCTCCCCTAACGAGTGAAGCCGATCCCCTAGGGACCTCATCGCGTCACGATCTGGGGCCAACTCCCGATGCCGGGGGATGTCGTTCATCCATACGGTGCATCACGACATCCCCCGATCCACCTACAGGAGCTTGAGTTCCATGGGCACCCAGCAGACGCTGCACGACTTCACCCTCACCCTGCTCGGCGACCTGGACGCCCGCGAGGCGTTCCAGCTCGACCCGGAGGGCACCCTGCAGGCCGCCGGGCTGGGCGACATCTCTCCGGTCGACGTCCACGAGATCCTGCCCCTGGTGCTCGACAGCGCGTCCGTCGTGAAGATCGACGCGATCGACAAGGTCCTGGTCGAGGCAGGCGACCTGACCGCCGCCGACAGCCTCAAGCTGATCACCGGCGACCTCGAGGGCGTCACGGGCATCGCCGACATCGCCGCCCCCTCCGCGATCACCGCGCTGGTCAAGGACTTCGACGGCATCGGTGACGTGACCGGCACCCTCGACGCCGTGAACGCCAACGAGGTCGTCGCGAACGTCACCGACATCGCCCCCGTGCACGACGTGACCGGCGTGGTCGTCCAGGACCTCGGCACCGACGTGCTGGTGAAGGACGTCGTGGACACCGACGTGCTGGTCAAGGACGTCATCGGATCGGTGGACGTCGACGTCGAGGACGTCCTCGACGTGACGGACAACGTCACCGGCAACGTGGTGCAGGACGTCGCGCAGGTCGGCGACGTGCACACCGACCTCGGCCAGGTCATCGGTGACGTGAAGTTCGGCGACGTCGACGTGCTCGACGGTGGCGTCGGCAACGGTGACATCGACATCCACCTCTGAACACCCCTGTGACCGCACGACGGGCGCTCAGCGCTCTGCCCCCGAGCGCGGGCGTCCGTGTGCTCCACACAGTGCCCACACCCTCCTGCGGGCACTGAGAACGCAGCAGAGCCCCGGACCGCGTCGGTCCGGGGCTCTGCTGCGTCTTGCGACTGTCAGGACGAGACGGTCTCGCTGAGCGATTCCCGTTCCGCCGCAGCCCACTTGTCCACGTCCAGGGTGGGCTTGCCGCCGACGTTCAGCAGCCGGGCCACCTTGGACCGCAGCGCCACGAAGGCCTCGTCCGTCCGCGTCGTCACCTGGTCGCGCTCGGCGGGCAACGGCACCTCCAGGTCCGCCACCAGCTTCGCTGGCGAGCCGGAGAGCACCAGGATGCGGTCACCCAGGTACACCGACTCGTCGATGTCGTGCGTCACCACGAGAACGGTCGTGTCGTGCTCGCGACGCACTCGAAGCAACAGGTCCTCCAGCTCGAACCGGGTCTGCGCGTCGACGGAGGCGAACGGCTCGTCCATCAACAGCAACGCCGGCCGGTACGCCAGAGCGCGCGCGATCGCCACACGCTGTTGCATGCCACCGGAAAGCTGCCACGGCCGCTTCTTGGCGGCCGCCGAGAGACCCACCCACGCCAGGGCCTCGGCGGCGCGGGAGCGGCGTTCGGCGCGCGGCAGGGAGCGCAGCGGGAACTCGACGTTGCCCTGCACCGTGAGCCACGGGAACAGCGAGCGCTGGTAGTCCTGGAACACCACCGCGAGGTGGGAACCGTGCAGGGACACGTCACCGCGGGAGGGCGCGATGAGTCCCGAGATCGTGCGCAGCAGTGTGGACTTGCCGCACCCGGAGGGTCCGACCACGCACACCAGCTCGCCGACGCGGACGTTGAACGTGAGGCCGCCGATGGCCTCGTAGTCGCCGTAGGTGTGGCCTAGGTCGGCCACCTCAAGCATGTTGCTCATCCCTGCTCCTCGGTTGCCAAGCCAAAGCCCTGCGTTCCACCGCCAGAAGCGCGGTGTTCAGTCCGTAGCCCAGCACGCCCAGCAGGACGATGCCGGCCCACATGCGCGTGTAGTCGAACTCGCGCTGTGCCGTCATGAGTTGTGAACCGATGCCGTTGTCCGTGCCCACGAGCTCGGAGATGACCATCAGCACCAGGGAGAGCGACAGCGACACCCGCAGCCCGGCGAAGATCTTCGGTGAGGCCGCGGGCAGCACCACCCCGAGAACCCACTGGTGGCGAGGGATCCGGAAGACCGCGGAAGTGTCCACTTTGGTCACGTCGACGGAACGGGCACCGTCCACGGTGTTGAGCAGCACCGGCCAGATCACGCCGAAGACGATGGTCGCGAGCTGCATCGACGTGCCGCCCCTGAACAGCAACAGGAACACCGGCACCAGCGCGGGCGGCGGGATCGAGCGCAGGAACACCAGCAGCGGTCCCGCGTACTCCATCGCCCGGTCGGAGCGGCCGAGCAGCAGGCCCAACGCCACGCCGATGACCGAGGCGATCGCCCAGCCCGACAGCAGCCGGCCGATCGACGGCAGGACGTGCTCGGTGACGTTCTGCGGCTCCAGGACCCACCACTCCCAGGCCGCCGTCAGGATGTCGGACGGTGGTGGGAAGAACGGGTCGTCGGCCGCCATGCCGGCCAACTGCCAGACGACGATCAGACCGGCGAACACGGTCCACCGTTGAAGGAACTTGTTCACCAGGCCACCCAACGCCGGCGGACCCGCTCGAGACCGCTGTTCAGCAGGACGCCGATCGCGCCCGCGACCACGGTGCCGACGAGCACCTGGTCCATCCGGCCAGGCCCGCTGCGGGCCTCCATGATGAAGTAGCCGAGACCGATCTGGCTGCCCGCCATGAGCTCCACGCTCACCATCACGATCAGCGCCGTCGTCGCCGCGAGCCTGATTCCGGTGAGGACGAACGGCAACGCGCTCGGCAGCGCCACGCGGAACAGCACGCCGACCCGTCCGGTGCCGAAAACCCGTGACGTCTCAACGAGCAGCGGGTCCAGCTCGTCCAGCGCGTAGATGGTGTTGAACAGGATCGGCCACAGTGCCGCGTAGACCGCGAGCGTGATCTTCGTTTCCGGACCGAAGCCCAGCACCACGAGCGCGAGCGGAATCAGTGCCACAGAAGGGATGGGACGGAGGAACTCGATGACCGCCCTGGTCGCGTGGCGCACGGCCGGAATGCTGCCGAGGACGAGTCCACTCGGCACCGCGATGGCGATGGCGATCGCGATGGCGATCAGCACCGCCAGAACCGTTGCCACGACATGACTGACGAACTCGGGGGATGTCAGCTGCACGACCAGCTCACCGAACACGAGGGACGGTGGAGGCAGCGCATCCGCAGGTAGAAGGGGAGAGCGTCCTAAGAGCTCCCAGAGCGCGAGGAACCCGGCAATGCCGATGAGTCCCCTTGTGAACGCACGCACTCGGTCACCCTAGAGAGTGGATCTCCAGTTCACAATGCGTGCACGCTCAACTCCGGGTTGTTTGCCCCACATCGCGGCGGTTCAGCAGACCTCCACGCGCGCCACTTCGCCGAAGCTCTTCACCCATTCGGAGTCAGTGAGCCTCGCTCCGTCTTTTTCACACATCCTCTTGATGATGCGGCCGGTGTCGAGGTCGTACGGCAGCAGCTCCGGATCCTGGCCCCCGCTGCGCCCGAGGAAGTCGCGGTTCTGCGGCCGGTACACCGCGCGCGTGGAGTTGCCGTGCCCGACGACGTACACGAGCCGGTCCGCCGGACGGTCGCTCGGGTAGAGCTGGTGGACCTCGAAGACGTTGTCGCGGACGACGGCCACGCGGCCGTCGTCGGAGAACGTGACCCGGGCTCCGGCCCGCAACGCCGTGTCGAGCCGTGCGCGCAGCACGGGCGTGCCGCTCGGTACGCGTTGCCAGACCTCGACGATCGACTCGGGCGCGGAGTGCTCGACGGCGAGCCAGCGCCCGTCGCCGCTGTAGGTGATGCTGCGGGCGTAGGCGTGCTGGGAGATCGGCGGGCCCGCGGACTCGGCGGTGCCGCCGATGCTCCAGAACTCGATGGTCGTGGTGCCGGTGACCGAGTCCCAGACACCGGTCGCGAGCTCGCGGCCGTCCTGGCTCAGCGCGACGGTGCCGGGGTTGTTCACGGGCATCGGGAGCTTGCGCGGGTTGCGCGGGTCGCTCAGGTCGTAGAGCTCCGCGTACTCGGACTCGTCCGGCGTCGGGAGCCCGATCTCGACCGAGCTGCCGACCTTGCCGACGAGCCGGGACCCGTCCGGGCTGAGGTCGAGCGTGCGGAACCGGCTGGGCAGCGCTGTCAGGTAGGTGATGTCGTTCGCGTCGTTGACGGCCCACAGGTGTTCCTGGCCGTTGAAGTCCTTCGTGACGGCACGGCGTTCGGCGAGCTTCACGACCCGATGGCGGTCGGCGAACTTCTTGCCGGGCGACGCCTTGCCGTCGTCGATGCCCCACATCCGGTCGGTGCCGTCCTCGTCGGTGACCGCCGCCATCTCCCCGCGCGGGGCGACCACCACGTCCGCGTCGTCCTTCGGCGTGCCGGTGAACGGGATGCCGCTCGCGACCGCGTTGGCGAGCCGCAGCACCTTCTCGGCCTCGGCGGACGGGCTGACCTCGTAGCCGACCAGCGCGTACTTGTCGGCGTACGGCCGGCGTTGCTCCAGCAGCGCCTCGGACTGCGACAGCGCCTTGCCGCCCAGCGCCCTGTCGTTCATCTCGGTGAGCTTGCGTTCGTTCGAGAGCGCGTAGACGGCGGCGCCGGGCACCAGCGCGAGCAGCACGGCCATGACCGCGATCAACGCCGTCGAGCGGCGCGTCTCCCGTCTGGTGCTCATGTCGACGAACCGGCGCTCCTGGACCGTCAGGAACTCGCCGAGTTCCTTGGCCTTGCGCAGCCGCACGCCCCGGTAGAGCGCCAGCGGGTCGCGGTCGCTCGCCTCCCACAGCTCGATCGCGGTGACGAGCTGCTGGTGCGTCCTGAGGTTCTCGCGCTCCTCGTCGATCCACCTCGCGAGCCTCGGCCAGCGCAGCACGGCGTCGTGGGTCAGCTCGACGCCGTCCTCGGTGAGCGTCACCAGCCTCGCCTGCACGAGGAGGCCGAGCAGGCGGGCGTCGACGTCCAGCAGGCGGTTGCGGCGTTGTGCGATCCCGTTGCGCGGCACCGAGACGAGCCTCAGGAACAGCTGCCTGGCCGCGCGCTGGCCGGCCTCGTCGAGACCCGCGAAGAAGGTCTCCGCGGACCGGGCGACGACGTGTTCGATGCCGCCGGACTCCTCGAACCCGGCGAGTGACAGCGTCATGCCGCGCTTGCGCCGCCACGTCTCGACGAGGGCCTGCTGCACCAGCGGCAGCGCGTGCTGGTTCGCGGCGTCGGCGACCAGTCGCGCGATCACCGCGGTCTCGACGGTGGCACCGATCTTGGCCGCGGGTTCGGTGATCGCGCGGCGCACCTGGTCCGCGCTCATCGGCTCGATGGTGATCTCGGCGCCGCCGACGCCCTTGTCGTGCCAGCGCCGCCGCTCGTCGGCGCGCACGGAGAGCACGACGTGGGGGCAGCGGGTCACGGCGGCGACGAAGTCGTCCGCGTCCAGTGCCCGCTCGAAGTCGTCGACGAGGAGCACGAGGCCGGGGCGGTGCTGGCGGATCCGCAGCCTGAGGTGGTCGGGGTCCTCCCGGAACTCCTCGGCCAACCGGCTCGCGGTCGTGTTCTCGAAGACCTCGGCCAGGGCCTCGGCGAGGTCCCGGATCGGGTCCTGGCCCGGCGTGATCACCACGGCGTCGTCCAGGGCGGGCAGCAGACCGGCCCGCAGCAGCGACGTCCGGCCCGATCCCGAGGCGCCGAAGACGACGGTGACGGGCGTGGCCCTGACCGACTCGACGACCTGCTCGACGAGGCACTCACGCCCGAAGAACCGCTTCGCGTCGGCCTCGGTGAACGGCTCGCCGCCGGGGTACGGCGTGTTCGGGTGCAACGGCTGGGTGTGCTCGGCGGCGAGTTCACGCCATCGCTTGGTCCAGGAGGCGGGATCGGCGTCGCAGGCCCGCACGAAGGCGAGCGTCAGCGCGAGTGACGGCAGCTTGCGTCCACCGGCCGCGTCGGACAACGCGGTCGGCGAGTAGTTCGCGCGCCGGGCCAGTTCGCGATAGCTCGGTTTGCCTGCCTGGTCACGCAGTCTGCGCAGGTCACCGGCGAACCGCAGCAGCGCGGTGTCCTCCGGGCCCAGCGGACGTTCCCCTCTTGGCATGCCGCCTCCTGGCCGGATTGTCCACCAAGGGTTCGCCTGCCGTCTAACGGCCCGCTAATCGCTCACCATCCGGGCGTGCGCTTCGTGATCGTTCCACCACTCCAATGCTGGGACTTCAGTCGCGGCACGGCGGGGTGAAGTCCAGATCGCCGAAGTACTGCTCCCACTCCTCGCGGCTCATCCGCGGAACGGCCTGCTCACAGATCCTGACGGCCGGGTCGCGCGGGTCGGCGTTCCACAGCCGCACCGCCCGGTCCGCACCGCCCGTCACGACCTCGTCACCCGCGGGTGTGAGGCCGACCGCGGTGACCGGCCCGGTGTGCCCGCGCAGCAGGGCCTGCTCGACCGGTTCGCCGTCTCCGAGCCGCCAGAGCCGCACCAGGCCGTCGTCGGTGGCGACCGCGACCTGTCCGGCGGCGAGCCAGGCCGACGTGACCTCGCCGCCGCCGGACCGGATCGCGGCGCGCAGTACCGGGTCACGCGGGTCGGTGGTGTCCCAGAGGTGCACGGCCCTGCCGGCGGTGGTCAGGAGGCGGTCCGCGCCGGCGAACTGGGCGCCGCGGGCGAACTCCCTGGTCAGCGACAGGAGCTTGACGTCGCGCGGGTCGGTGACGTCGACCAGGTGCACGGCGTGGCCGGTGGTGACGGCGGCCAGGACGTGGCCGTCCGGGCGGAACGACATGCCCGCCAGCGGTCCCAGGCCGGGCTGGACGGTGGTGAGGAGCCTCGGGCGTTCGCGGCGCAGGTCCGTCCAGAAGCTCAGGGCGCCGTCCGCGCCCGTGGTGACGAGAGTGCCGCCCTGCCAGGCGATCGCGGTGGCACGCACGGGCAGCGGGGCCAGTTCGCGCGGTCTGCCGAGGGAGACGTCGACGACGTGCACGGTGCCGTCCTCGGCGGCGGACGCGACGAGACCGCCGGTCGCGTCCATCGCGAGCGCGGTGACGGCCCCGGAGTGCCTCGTGGCGTCGTAGGAGGTGCGCGGGGACGGCAGGTCGTCCAGCGCCGTCAGCACGACCGTGCCGTCCCGGTGCCCGGTCGCGACCTGCTGCTGGGTCGGGCCGACCACCAGCGCCGTGATCTCGGACTGCGCTTCGCGCAGCACCTGGGACGGCACGTCCTCCTGCCTCAACCCGTTGCGCGCCTGGGGCAACGGCACGAGCCGGTAGGCGGCGAGCGCGACCTGTTGCGCCAGGGCGGGGTTCGTGGAACGCAGGGCGGCGGCCTCCCCCACGGCTCTCAGCACGGCCGCGTGGGCGCGTTGCTCCTCGGCGGCGATGCCCGCGCGCAAAGCGAAGACGGTCGAGCTGGCGGCGATGACCACGAGTGCCACGAGTGCGGCGAGCAGCTGGCGTTGACGGCGGGTGCGTCTTCGGGCGCTCGCCGAGACCTCCTCCTCCGCGGCCAGGCTCGCCGCGAGGAAGGCGCGTTCACCGGCGTTCAACGAGAGTCCTTCGGGGACGTTCACCAGGCGGCGTCCCCGCCACAGCACGCCGGGATCGCGGTCGAGCGACTCCCAGGTCCGCGTGGCGTGCGTGAGTTCGCGCTGCGCCCTGATGTTCTCGCGGTCCTCCTCGATCCAGCGCTGGAACGTGGGCCAGCCGCGGATCAACGCCTCGTGCGCCAGTTCGACGCCGTCGCGGTCGATCACGACGAGCCGCGCCGCGGCCAGCGCGAACAGCACCTCGTCGTCCGCTTCGAGTTCGGACTGGTGCGCGCGGCGTTTGGTGTCGTCGGCGGTGACGAGCCGCAGCAGGATCTGCCTCGCCTGCTCCTGCCCTGCCGGGGACAGTCCGTCGAACACCTCCTGCGCGGTGCGGGCGACGGCGTGTTCGAGACCGCCGACCTCCTCGTAACCGGCGAGGGTCAGCGTCATGCCGCGCCGGTGCTGCCAGGTCTCCGCGAGCGCGTGCGACAGCAACGGCAACACGGCCGCCTGCCCGACCGCGTCGGCCATGAGCCTCGCCAGCAACGCGGTCTCGACCTTGGCCCCCACGGCCGCGGCGGGTTCGGTGATGGCGAGACGGAGCTCGTCGGGCGTCATCGGACCGAGGAGGAGCTGCGCGCCTTCCAGGGCGTCGACCAGATCGGGATGCTGCGCGCAGTGGCCGTAGTAGTCGGCGCGCACTCCGATGACGACCTTCGGGCAGCCCAGGAGCGCCTCGATCAGCCACCGGCGGAGCTCTTCGTTGCGGCACAACGTGAACAGCTCCTCGAACTGGTCGACGACCACGAGGTGCGGATGCCGGCGGCAGAGTTCCCGGGGGTCCTCCAGTGCGCCGGCGAGCGCGGCCGCCTCCCCGCCGGTGAGCCGGGCGAGCGCTATCGCGCACTCCTCCACGGGGTTCGCGCCGGGCGTGAACAACAGCACCGGCTCGCGGGTGCGGGCGATGAGACCGGCCCGCAGCAACGACGACTTGCCCACACCGGACGGTCCGAAGACGCCGGTGAACCGGTTCCCGGTGGTGAGCAGTTCGGCCGTCATCCGCTCGCGCCCGAAGAACTTCGGCGCGTCATCGGGCTGGAACATCGCGAGCCCCACGTACGGATTGTCGTTCGCCTCACGGGGTTCGGACTCGACGACCGAGCGCCACCGCCGCGCCCACTCCTCCGGATCGGCGTCGCAGGCCTTCGCGTACGCCTTGGTCACCGCGAGGCTCGGCAGCTTCCGCCCACCGGCCGCCTCCGACAACGCCGCCGCCGAGTAGTGCGCCCGCCGGCTCAGTTCCCGGTAGGTGGGGCTGCCCGCACGCTCCCGCAGCCGGCGCAGATCCGCCGCGAACCGCAGGAGACCGCTCTCGCCCTCGTCGAGAGGGCGTTCCCGTCTCGGCATCCCGTCATTGTTCAGAGAACTTTGTTCAGCGGCCAACACATGACCGTGAACAACCCGTTCGCCCTAACGTCGAGGCGGACACATCTACGGGGAAGACCCGGTGCTCGCGCCCCGAACCGGCGCCGGAGTGGCCGTGGGTGGCCCGCGCACGTGCCACCCACGGCTCACGCACTCAGCACACAGGCACCCTTGCCACATCAGGGAAGTAGCGCCGCCACTCGTCGTCGGTCAGCGTGACGGCCCGTTCCCGGCAGAGCCCGTTGCGGACCTTCTCCAGGTCGGTGCCCAAAGTCCAGGTGGACTGGCCGCCGTCGATGACGGCGAAGGCCTTCTCCCGCGTCCGGTACCGCAGTGCGTCCGGGCCCCGGAACGCGCCGAAGGATCCAGCGTTGACCGCCTCGCCCTCGCCGCCGACGTCCCAGATCTCGACCGCGTTCTTGCCCAGCACGGCGATCTGCCGGTCGTCGGCACCGAAGGCGAACTGCGCGGTGAAGTCCCCCGGCACCCGCGGCACCGTCACCCGCACCTGTGGTGGCTCGACCACCACGTCCCAGACGTCGATCCTGCTCGCGGACCGCAGTGCCAGCCGTCGCCCGTCATTGCTGATCGCGACCTCGACGAACTCGCCGGGGACCCGAATGGTCCTGCCCCGGCGCGGATCCCCGTCGCCGACGTCCCAGATCTGCAGCGTCTTGTTCCCGGTGCTCTCGTCCCGTTCCAGCAAGGTGAGCCTCCGGCCGTCCGGGGACACCTCGACGTGCGCCACCCGGTCCGACGGCAGCTCGAACTCCCGGGGACTCTCCGGGTCTCGCAGGTCCCAGATGGCCGCACGCGTGCCGGGACTGGCGGAGTCCTGCGGCTTCGTGGTGACCAGCCGCGTGCCGTCGCGGTTGACGTCGGCCCAGACGTCACCCCAGCCGAACGGCAGCACACCGACCCGCTTCGGGTGCGCGGGATCCGCGACGTCCCAGATGCCCGTCACGCCGGACCTCTCGAACGTGAAGACCCGCCGGTCGTCGGCGGTGAGCACGGCCCGCACGACGTCGGCGCCGATCGCCGAACCCGGTGTCCTCGCGTCGTACCTGCTCACGATCTTGGCCGGACCCGACATCCCGGTCAGGACGAACAACTCGCCGTCCGTCTGCATCGAGAGGTACCCGTGAGGGAGTGCGGCTCCGGACGACATGGTCCGCGCCTGCCTGGCGGCGTCGGCGTTGAGCACCGCGTCGCGGGTCGCCTGGCCGGGCGTCACCGCGTACGCGGCGAGAGCGAGGCGTGCGGCCTGCAGCGGATCAGCCGGGATCAGCCGCATGACCTCCGTCGCGGCCCGGCCGGCCAGCGCGTCGTTGCGCTGCTGCGTCGCCTCCCCTGCCTTGGTGGCGGCGAACACCGCCGTGCCGGCCAGCAGCAGCACCAGGACCGACAGGACGCTGATGACCGCGCGGGCCCGGCGGGTGCGGCGGCGGCCGGCGGCCTGGCTCGCGGCGAGAAAGGCGCGTTCGGGTTCGGTCAGGTCGGTGGTGTCGAGGTCGGCCGTCTGAGCCAGCCGCGCGCCCTTGTAGAGGAGGTCGCGATCGCCGTCCCACCCGGCGGCGGCCTCGGTGAGCCGGTGGTGGACGCGCAGCTTCTCGCGGTCCTCGGCGATCCAGTCGCGCAGCCTCGGCCAGGAGCGGATCAACGCCTCGTGCGTGAGTTCGGCGTGCTGTTCGGTCAGCGTCACCAGACGCGCGTTGGCGAGCCGGTCGAGGACCTCGGCGTCGAGGTCCTCGCGGTTCGCGCGGCGCTTGGTGTCCTCGGTGCCCTCGCCGAGCGCGATCAGGCGCAGGAACGTGCGACGGGCGGTCTGCTGCTGCTCTTCCGTGAGCTGCTCGTACACGGCCTCGGCGGTGCGGGCGATGGCGTGCTCGACGCCGCCCGCCTCCTCGTAGCCGACGAGCGACAGGGTCATGCCGCGGCGGCGGTGCCAGGTCTCCACCAGCGCGTGCTGGACGAGCGGCAGGGCGGCCGCCTGGCCCGCGACGTCCGCGACCAGGCGGGTGACCAGGGCGGACTCGACGGTGGCGCCGACGTGCCGGGCCGGTTCGACGATGGCCCGGCGCAGTTCGTCGGTGGTCAGCGGGCCGACGAGGAACTGGGCGCCTTCGAGCGCCTCGACCAGTTCGGGGTGGCGGCCGATGTGACCGTAGAAGTCGGCGCGGACGCCGATGACCACGTGCGGTGCCGCGACGAGGGCCTGGACGAACCAGTCGCGTTGCTCGGGACTCGCCAGCGTGAAGACCTCCTCGAACTGGTCGATGACCAGGACGAGGTTCTCGTCGTGCTGCCTGATGAGCAGGCCCAGTGCCGCGGGATCGGTGAGCTCGCTGTGCAGGACCACCGCGGAGTGCCCGGTGAGCTGGGCGAGCCGGACGGCGCACTCGTCGAGCGGCTGCACGCCGGGGGTGAAGATCAACGCCTGGTCGAGCCGCGGCAGCAGGCCCGCGCGCAGCAGTGACGACTTGCCCGAGCCACTGGCGCCGAAGACACCGACGAACGGACGCGTTGCCGTGAGTTCGAGGAGCTTCGCGGTGAGTTTCTCGCGGCCGTGGAAACGCTCGGCGTCTTCCTTCTGGAAAGCCTTGAGACCCACGTACGGGGCCTCAGCCGTGGGCTGCGGCGGAGCGGCGATGTCGCGCCAGCGCTGTTCCCACTCCTGCACGTCGCCACCGCAGGCCTTCACGTAGGCGAGCGTGACCGCGAGGCTCGGGAGTTTCCTGCCCCCGGCGGCGTCGGACAGCGTCGCCGCCGAGTAATGCGCGCGTGAGGCGAGTGCGCGATAGGACGGTGTGCCCGCCTTGTCGCGGAGTTTCCTCAGATCGGCCGCGAACTGGCCGAGCTCGGTGTCCGCGCTCTCCAGCGGGCGTTCGGTGCGTGGCATGTCGATCTCCCCCTGAGATCGATTGTCCACACCCTGTTGTTCAATCCGCACTTCCGACCCCTTACAACGTCGTCGCCGTAGCGTTCTCGTCGCAAGGTGAATGGGGATTCACCGCAGGTCGTCCCTCCGGCGTTCGGGGGCCGGAGGGACGAGCGGGGTTCAGATTCTGATCAGAGACCGACGAGCTTGTAAAGCCCGCCGACCTCCTGGCGGTTCAGCACCCGCATGGAACCGGGACGCTGGTTGCCGAGCGACACGTCACCGACCGCGACGCGGACCAGCGACTGCACCGGGTACCCGGCGGTCTCCATGAGGCGGCGGACGATGTGCTTGCGACCCTCGTGCAGCACGATCTCGACCAGCGCCTTGCCGGGCACGGCGCTGATGAGCTTGAAGGAGTCGACCTTGGCCGGTCCGTCCTCCAGCTCGATGCCCGCCTTGAGCTTCTTGTTGAGACCCTTCTCGACCGGGCCGGGGACCTCGGCGAGATAGGTCTTCTTGACGTTGTAGCTCGGGTGCATCAGCCGGTGCGCGAGCTCGCCGTCGTTCGTGAGGAGCAGCAGCCCCTCGGTCTCGGCGTCGAGGCGCCCGACGTGGAACAGCCGCTCCTTGCGGTTGCGCACCAGGTCGCCCACGCACGGCCGGCCCAGGTCGTCCTCCATCGTGGAGAGCATCCCGAACGGCTTGTTCAGGGCGATCGTGACGACGTCCTCGCGGATCTGCACCCGCAGTCCGTCGACGTGCACGACCGCGGTCTCGGGGTCGATCCGCCGACCCTGCTCGCGCACGACCTGGCCGTCGACCTGCACCCGCCCCTGCTCGATCAGCTCTTCGGAAGCGCGGCGCGAGGCGATCCCCGCTTGCGCGAGCACCTTCTGCAGGCGCACGCCCTCGTTCTCAGACATCGTCGATCGCATCCACTTCGGGCAGCAGCGGGGCGATTGGCGGCAAGTCGGCAAGTGACGACAGCCCCAACCGCTCCAGGAACAGTTCGGTCGTGCGGTACAGGATCCCACCCGTGTCGCTGTCGGTGCCCGTCTCCTCGATGAGCCCCCGTGCGACCAGGGTCCGGATCACACCGTCCACGTTGACGCCCCGGACCGCCGCGATCCGCGCCCTCGTCACGGGCTGCCGGTAGGCGATCACCGCAAGCGTCTCCAGAGCCGCGCGGGTGAGTTTCGCGCGCTGGCCGTCGAGCAACAGCTTCTCCACGAACGGAGCGAACCGGTCTCGCGTGTAGAACCGCCAGCCGTCCCCCGCCCTGCGCAGGTCGATGCCGCTGCCGGACTCGGTGTACCGGGTGGAGAGTCTACGGAGTGCCTGCTTGATCCGCTTCACCGGCTGCTCGAGAGCACTGCTGAGGGCGTCTTCGCCGATCGGGCTGTCGACCACCAGGAGGACGGACTCCAGTGCCGCCTCGAAGGTGGCGTCGTCGGTGAGGTCGGGCAGGCCGCTGTCCTCGATCGCCTCTTCCGGGGCCGCGGCGAGGAGTTGTGCTTCGAGGGTGGCGGCATCCTCGGTGTCGGCCGGGTCGGGCTCCTGGACCTGGGGCTCCTCCAGCACGACAGCGGCGGGGGCGGCGTCGTCGAGCGCGGCGTCGGGCTCGGCTTCCGGTCCGGACCGGGTGTCGCCCGGCTCGGCCTCGGCCTCGGCGGAGGGCGTGGGCACCTCCAGCTCGGCAGCGGCGGGAGCGGCGTCGTCCAGTGCGGCGTCAGGCTCGGGCCCGGCACCGTCGAACGCCGGCCCCGGCTTCTCGATCTCCGCCGCGTCCGGCCCCACCAGTGGCTCGCTCATCAGCCGTAGTCCTCATCCTCGTCGCCGGCGTGCACCTGCGCCTGCGCGTCCTCCAACGTCCCGCCGACCCACGTCACCTGCAGCGGACCGAGCGGGTCCTCCTGCTCGAAGGCCAGCGACTTCTCGCGGTACAGCTCCAGCAGTGCCAGGAACCGCGCCACGACCTCCATGGTCTCGGTGCACTCGGCGACGATCTCCGAGAACGACGCGGTGCCCTTCTCGATCAGCATCGCCCGCAGGACGTCCGCGGTCTCGCGGATCGACACGCGGTGCTGGTGGATGTGCGCGACGGACAGGGTCCGCTTCTGCTTCGGGCGGAAGGCCGAGGCCGCGATCAGGGCGAACTTGTCGGGGGTGACGCCGAGCATCACCTCGGGCAGCAGGCCCTCGAAGCGCGGTTCCAGTGCCACCGAGCGCGGGTAGCGCCGGTACGCGCCCTGCTCCAGCTCGGCGAACAGGGCCGCGACCTGCTTGTAGGCGCGGTACTGCAGCAGCCGGGCGAACAGGAGGTCGCGTGCCTCCAGCAACGCCAGGTCGTCCTCGTCCTCGACGTCACCGGTGGGCAGCAGCCGGGCGGCCTTCAGGTCCAGCAGGGTCGCCGCGATGACCAGGAACTCGGTGGTCTCGTCGAGGTCCCACTTCTCGCCCATGCCGCGGAGGTGCGCGATGAAGTCGTCGGTGACCGTGTGCAGCGCCACCTCGGTCACGTCGAGCGTGTGCTGGGAGATCAGCTGCAGCAGCAGGTCGAACGGGCCTTCGAAGTTCGTGAGCCGAACCTTGAACTTGCCGTCGTCAACCGGGGTCTCAGCAGGGGCTTGCTCTGTCACTGCTCGCGCAACCTGCGTACCAGCAACGACGCGTCACCGTGCGTTTCGAGGTCGTCCAGCACGATGGCGATCGCCTCACGCACCACGCGGCCGCGGTCGACGCCCAGCGAGTGCGAGCCGCGCAGCACGAGCCGCGCCTGTTCGAGGGCGAGCAGTTCCTCGTCGGACACGTAGACCGTGATCTTCGTGGTGTGCTTGGTGCGGCCGGAACCTCGGCGTTGCTGCGGAGCGTCCTCGGACGAGGAGACCTCGGTGGAGGAGACCTCGGTGGAGGGCGCGGCAGCGGTCAGCCTGAACAGTTCCGCGGCCCCCGGTAGCGTCGGGCGGCGGTTCACCGGGCGATCACCTCGCGTGCCAGCGCGCGGTAGGCGTTGGCGCCGGACGAGCGCGGTGCCCAGCGCGTGATCGGCTCACCGGCGACCGTGGTCTCCGGGAAGCGCACGGTGCGGTTGATGACCGCGTCGAACACGATCTCGCCGAACGCCTCCACGACGCGGGCCATGACCTCGCGCGAGTGCAGCGTGCGCGGGTCGTACATCGTGGCGAGGATGCCGGTGATGTCGAGCTTGGGGTTCAAGCGTTCCTTGACCTTCTCGATGGTGTCGATGAGCAGCGCCACCCCGCGCAGCGAGAAGAACTCGCACTCCAGCGGGATCAGCACACCGTCCGCGGCCGCGAGGGCGTTCACCGTGAGCAGGCCGAGCGAGGGCTGGCAGTCGACCAGGACGTAGTCGTAGTGGTCGATGACGGGACGAAGGGTGCGCACGAGCGTGTGCTCGCGGCCCACCTCCGACACGAGCTGGATCTCTGCGGCCGAGAGGTCGATGTTGCTCGGCAGCAGGTCCATCCCGTCGATCATGGTCTTGCGGATGACGTCGGGAACGGCGGTGTCGTTCTCCATGATGACGTTGTAGATCGTGGTTTCCAGCTGGTGCGGGTGCACGCCGAGACCCACCGAGAGCGCGCCCTGGGGGTCGAAGTCGACGAGCAGCACCCGTCTGTCGTGCTCGGCCAGCGCGGCGCCCAGGTTGATGGTCGTCGTCGTCTTGCCGACGCCGCCCTTCTGGTTGCAGATGGCCAGGATCTTCGCCGGGCCGTGGTGCAGCAGCGGCGGCGGATCCGGGATGCTGCGGCGCGTGCGGCCTGTCGGACCGATCCCGTCGACCTGCTCGTGAGCGACGTCGTCCACCGGCGCGGCGTGCGGGGCCATGTTCAGATCGGCACGGGGCGCGAAAGCGTGCTCCGGTGTCGACATGGCTGGCGTTCCCTCACTGGTCGTAGTCGTCTCTCGGGGCGCAGCCTAGGCCGCACCCGTGCGAGCGGCAACGCGCCTCGCCGGGACCGGAGGGGGCGGGAACCACGTTTCGGGGGTCGGCAGGTCACAGTCGAGACTGAGTTAGACGGAGACATCCGTCCGTGTTCGCCTGTCTGCGGCGGACAGGACCACGTCCAGCAGGCCCGGGAACAGAAGATCCAGGTCATCGCGACGCAGTGACACCCAGCGCTGGTTGCCCCGGCAGCGTGTTCGGGTGATGCCCGCTTCGCGCAGCACGCGCAGGTGCTGGGAGAGGGTCGACTTCGCCACGTCCACCTCGAAGGCCCCGCACAGCCTCTCGCCGCTCGACTGGATCTGGCGCACGACCGCGAGCCTCGTCGGGTCACTCAGCGCGTGCAGCACAGCGGCTAGATCGATGGCCTGCGGGGACGGCTCGTCCAAGTTCGGCACCTGCCCACCGTACCCGTGGAAGCCTCATGTTCCAGTGGCCCGAGGGTGTGCAGTTGCGTAGACCTCCCTCAAAGTCGTAACGGTTACCAGTGTGTACACCTGAGTGGTCGTAACGGATGCGTGCCCGAGGAGCTCCTGCACCACCCGAACGTCAGCACCCCCTTCGAGCAGATGGGTGGCGAACGAATGCCGCAACGTGTGAGGGGACACCACCGAGGTGATCCCCGCCTGTTCCGCCGCGGTCTTCAGAACGGTCCACGCGCTCTGCCGGGAAAGCCTTCCGCCACGCGCGTTCAAGAACAACGCGGGCGTGCCACGTCCTTTGGCCGCCAACTCGGGACGTGCTCGAACCAGGTAGGCGTCGACCGCCGCCAACGCCGGCCGCCCGACCGGAACCAGCCGTTGTTTCCCGCCCTTGCCGTCGAGCAGGACCGTCCGCTCGGAAGCGTCGATGTCGTCGACGTCCAGCCCGACGACCTCGGAGATGCGCGCTCCCGTCGAGTACAGCAGCTCCAGCAGCGCTTTGTCCCTGAGGTTTCCCACAGTGTCCAAGAGGGTGAGAACCTCATTGATCGGTAAAGCTTTCGGCAGCCTCTTCGGCGGCGACGGCGGGTGCACGGCCCGTGCGGCGTCATGTGGCACAACGCCTTCGCGGTGCGCGAAGCGGTGCAACCCGCGCACGGCGACCAACGTCCGTGCGGCAGACGACGCCGCGAGCCCGCTTTCGCGCAGCACAGCCAGGAACTCACTCACCTGCAGTTCCGTCACCGCGGCCAAGTCCGTGACACCTATGGACTCCAGGTGTTCGGTGTAGCGGCGCAGGTCGCGGGTGTAGGAGTCGAGCGTGTTGCGGGCGGTGCCACGTTCCACGGCGAGGTGGTCGAGATAGGTCGCCACCAGATCGGCGATCACTCCAGCCCTTCCAACACGATCTCCCCAGCACGCGCGTTGACACCCTTGGCGAGCGCCGGATCATCCGCGACAGCACGATCAAAACCCTTGTCCGCCAACGCGATGACGTACGGCAGCGTCACGTTCGTGAGCGCGTACGTCGACGTGTTCGGCACGGCACCGGGCATGTTCGCGACGCAGTAGAACACGGAGTCGTGCACGCGGTACGTCGGCGCGTCGTGCGTGGTCGGCCGCGAGTCCTCGAAACACCCGCCCTGATCGACCGCGATGTCGACGAGCACGCTGCCGGGCCGCATCCGCGACACCAGGTCGTTGCTGACGAGCTTCGGCGCCTTCGCACCCGGCACCAGCACCGCGCCGACCACCAGATCGGCCCACTGGCAGGCCTTCTCGACCTCGTAGACGTTCGAGACGATCGTCTGCAGGTGCCCGCGGTAGGTGAAGTCGATCTGCCGCAACCGGTTGACGTTCTTGTCCAGCACGACCACCTCGGCCTGCATGCCCACGGCCATCGTCGCCGCGTTCATCCCCGCCACGCCCGCGCCGATCACCGCGACCTTGCCCGCCGCCACTCCGGGCGCCCCGCCGAGCAACACACCGCGCCCGCCTTGGGCCCGTTCCAAGCAGTGCGCGCCGACCTGGGCGGCCATCCGCCCGGCGATCTCGCTCATCGGCGCCAGCAACGGCAACGACCCGTCGGGCAGCTGCACGGTCTCGTAGGCGATGGCCGTGATGCCGGAGGCCGCGATCGCCGCGGTGCACGCCGGCGAGGCCGCGAGGTGCAGGTAGGTGAACAGCACCTGGTCGCGGCGCATGCGGTGGTACTCGGGCTCGATCGGTTCCTTGACCTTGAGAACCAGGTCCGCGGACCCCCACACCTCGTCGGCCGACGAGGCGATCCGCGCGCCCGCCGCCACGTACTCGTGGTCGGGGAACGACGAACCCGCACCGGCGTCGTGCTCGACGACGACCTCGTGCCCGCGGCTCACCAGCTCGACCACTCCGGCGGGTGTGATCGCGACGCGGTACTCGTGGTTCTTGATCTCCTTTGGGACACCGACCAGCATCGTCGCAGCGTATTCCCGATATCGATCTGCTGCATCGGATACCGTGCGAGCCGTGTCAGAAGCATTCGGGCCTGAGCGGCAACGCATCGGCAACCAGCAGCGCGAAGAGGCGATCACCGCGCTCAACGACCACTTCGCGATGGCGCGGCTCGACATCGGTGAGTACCAGGAACGCGTGAACCGCGCGTCCGCCGCGCAGAGCTACGCCGAGCTCGCGGAGCTGTTCCGCGACCTGCCGCAGCCCCACCCGCCGTTCCTCGCGCCGCCGTCGGTGCCGTTCGCCGTGCCCCCGGCCGCGCCCGGCTACCCGCCCCAGCCGACCCAGCCGTACTACCCGCCGCCCACGGGCCCGCAGCCGCAGTACGCGGTCCCGCCGCCCCCGCCCGGCATGCTCCCGCCCGGCTACGGCGCCCCCGGCGCCCCGTACGGCTACGACGCGATGACCGGCGTGCCGCTGTCGGACAAGTCGAAGGTCGTCGCCGGCTTGCTGCAGCTGTTCCTGGGCAACCTGGGCATCGGCCGCTTCTACACCGGTCACACCGGCATCGCCGTCGCCCAGCTGCTGACCTGCGGTGGCTGCGGCATCTGGTCGCTGATCGACGGAATCATCATCCTGGTCAACGGCGGCACGGACGCGGAGGGCCGCAAGCTCAGGGACTAGATCCCTGCGAGATTTCTACCCACGGCCCACAGGGCGGTAACGACGAGAACGGCGACACCGACCGATTTCGGCACGGATCGCCGTTCGCCGTTCCACCGGTCGCGCGTCCAGCGCGCGAACAGCCACACGGCCAGAGGCACGCCCAACGCGAGCAACACGGCGTTGAAGTGGAACGCGCTGACGACATCCCCGTGCAGCAACGCGTGCACCATGCGCGTGGCACCACACGCAGGGCAGTTCAGCCCGGTCAGCCAGTTGATCGGGCACTTCGGCAGCAGGTTGCCCGGCTCGTTCGGATCGACGAACAGCAGCAGCACCGCGCCCGCGCCACCCAGTGCGAGAACGCCGAAGGGTGCCTTCATCCGTGCGAAGGCACCCTTCAACGTCTGCATGAGTCCAACCTACTTCTTGCGCGCGGCGAACCGGGTCGGCTTGTCGCGGAACGGTGCGTCGGCCGGACGCGGCTCCGCCCGGCCGTCCAGCACCTCGCGCGCCGCGAGCAGCCCGGCGACCGTCGACGAGTTCACGATCTCGCCCGAGAGCACCATCCGGACGGCCTCGTCGAGAGGGAAGCGGTGGATCTCCAGATCCGCCTCCTCCTCGCCCTGCACCTCACGGTCCACTTCGGACAGTTCGCGCGCCAGGAACACCCGCACGACCTCGTCGGTGAACCCGGGAGACGCGGCCGTGTCGACCAGCGCGTCCCAGCGCGCCGCGTCGAGCCCGACCTCCTCGGCCAGCTCCCGGCGCGCGCCGATGACCGGCTCCTCGCCGTCGTGGTCGAGCAGCCCGGCCGGCAGCTCCCAGAGGTGCCGGCCCAGCGCGTGCCGGTACTGGTGGATCAGCACGACCTCACCGGCGTCGTCGACGGCCACGACCGCGACGGCGCCCATGTGCTCGACGATCTCGCGCTTGGCCGTGCCGCCACCGGGCATCTCGACCTCGTCGACCCGCAGCGCGACGACCTTCCCGACGTGCACGTCCTCGCTGGACACCGTCCGGAAGTCGTGCCGGGTCACTTGGTGGCCCCCGCGGTCAGGGGGAGGCGGTCGGCCACCCGGTAGTCGATCGCGGCCTTCACGAACGCCGCGAACAGCGGGTGCGGCTTCGTGGGACGCGACTTGAGCTCCGGGTGCGCCTGCGTGCCCGCGTAGAACGGGTGCACGTCCGCCGGCAGCTCGACGAACTCGACCAGGCGGCCGTCGGGCGACGTGCCCGAGAAGACCAGACCGGCGTCGGCGAGCTTGCCCCGGTACGCGTTGTTGACCTCGTAGCGGTGGCGGTGCCGCTCGGACACCTCGGTCGTGCCGTACGCCTGGGCGACGACCGACCCCGGGGTGAGCTTCGCGACGTACGCGCCGAGGCGCATCGTGCCGCCCATGTCGCGCTGACCTGCCACGACGTCCTGCTGGTCGGCCATCGTGGAGATGACCGGCGTGCCGCCCTCTTCGAACTCGCTGGAGTTCGCGTCCTCGATGCCCGCGAGGTTCCGCGCGGCCTCGATCACCATGCACTGCAGGCCGAGGCACAGGCCCAGCGTCGGCACACCGCGCGTGCGGGTGTACTTCAGCGCGCCGAGCTTGCCCTCGATGCCGCGCACGCCGAACCCGCCGGGGATCAGCACCGCGTCCATGCCGGACAACGCCCGCGCCGCGCCCTCGGGCGTCTGGCACTCGTCCGACGGCACCCACTTGATCTCGACCTTGGCGTGGTGCGCGAAACCGCCCGCGCGCAGCGCCTCGGTGACCGAGAGGTACGCGTCCGGCAGGTCGACGTACTTGCCGACGAGCGCGATCTTCACCGTCTCGGACGGGTTGTGCACACGCTCCAGCAGGTCGCCCCACACCGTCCAGTCGACGTCGCGGAACGGCAGGTCGAGGCGGCGCACGACGTAGGCGTCGAGGCCCTCGGCGTGCAGGACCTTCGGGATGTCGTAGATCGACCGGGCGTCCACGGCCGCGACGACGGCGTCGGTGTCGACGTCGCACATCAGGCCGATCTTGCGCTTCAGCGCGTCCGGGATCTCCCTGTCCGCACGGCACACGATCGCGTCGGGCTGGATGCCGATGTTGCGCAGCGCCGCAACGGAGTGCTGCGTCGGCTTGGTCTTCAGCTCGCCGCTCGGCGCCAGGTACGGCACGAGGCTGACGTGCAGGAAGAAGACGTTGTCGCGGCCGACGTCGTGACGCACCTGGCGGCACGCCTCCAGGAACGGCAGCGACTCGATGTCGCCGACCGTGCCGCCGACCTCGGTGATGACCACGTCCGGCGTGACGCCGTCGGCGTCCGGCTCGGCCATCGCCCGGATGCGGCGCTTGATCTCGTCGGTGATGTGCGGGATGACCTGGACCGTGTCGCCCAGGTACTCACCACGCCGCTCCTTGGCGATGACCTCGGAGTACACCTGACCGGTGGTGACGTTGGCGTCGCCGCTCAGGTCACGCGCGAGGAACCGCTCGTAGTGGCCGATGTCGAGGTCCGTCTCCGCGCCGTCGTCGGTCACGAAGACCTCGCCGTGCTGGAACGGGTTCATCGTGCCGGGGTCCACGTTCAGGTACGGGTCGAGCTTCTGCATCGTCACCCGAAGGCCGCGCGAGGTGAGCAACTGGCCGAGGCTGGAGGCGGTGAGCCCCTTGCCCAGGGAGGACGCGACGCCTCCCGTGACGAAGACGTGCTTGGTCGTACGTGCCTGCTGCACCAACGGGGCTCCCGTGAAAATCGTGGGGGCCGAATCCCCCTATCCACGGGCCATAACGCTAACATGCCGCCGGTCACTCAGCGCACCACGACCCGGCAGATCACATCACCCGATCGGCGCAGTGAGGGGTTTTGCCGAACCTCCCACGGCACAGGCCGGCATCAGGAAAAGTTGTCACGTGACCTTCGACGTGGCAGGGGAAGCCGCAAAAGCCGTGCGCGAACGCTCCGGGGCGTGGCGTTTCATCGAGGGTTTCGCGGCCGCGTGGGCCGAGCCGATCGAACCGCAGGACGGCTGGAACCGGGCCGATCTCGCCGCCGCCGAGGAACAGCTGCTCGTCCGGCTGCCCGAGGCGGTGAAGGAGGCGCTGTCGCTGTTCGGCAAGCGCCCCGACCTGACCAGCAACCAGGACCGCCTGCTGACGCCGTCCGAACTGCGCGTGGACGACGAGGTCCTCGTGTTCCGCGCCGAGAACCAGTGGGTCGCGGCCTGGGGAACGACGCTGGACGGCGACGACCCCGAGGTGATGATCAAGCTCGACCTCGTGGACAGGACCGAGGAGCGCTGGGACACGTGGCTGCCCCGTTTTTCGCTGGCGTGCGTGGAGATGGTGCTGTCCGAGTCGCTGTTCCGCGACGGGGCCGGAACAGCGGACAGGGAGACGTCCGAGGCGGACGTCTCCCTGCTCGAGGACCACTTCGCGCTGCTGCCGCTGCACAGTCCCGGCACCCGCTGGTTCGTCGCGGACGACCTGGTCGTCCGCGAGGACGACCGCCAGTGGCTGTGGGCCCGCGCCCGCACGCCGGACGCCCTGGACCAGCTGCTGAAGGTCCTGCCCGGCGAGTGGAACACCGACTACTAGTGATGTGGCCCGGAATGTTGCCGGGGGAATTCGCGGTCAGACGGGTGCGTCGTGGTGCCGCCCCCGCGCCCTCATACTGGATGTATGGGGGTGCGGGGGCGGTGCCGCGAGGCGCCCTGCTGAGCGTGGATTACCTCGCCAACGTTCCGGGTCGCGCCACTAGCTCGCCGTGCCCGGCGAGGACGCCTCCGCGTTGCCCGCGACGCCGTAACGGCCGGAGCGGCCCTCCAGCTGTTCGCTCAACGCCATCACCACGACGACCTGGCCCGCCGGGGTGTCGGAGTTGTCCACCGTGGACAGGATCGACGTCGCGGCGGTGTCCGCGCGGACCACGCCGATCGCACCCGTGCCGTTCGCCGAACCGTTCGCGCCCGCCAGCACGACACCCGCGCCGCCCCGGTCGAGCTGGGTGGCGAAGCGCGCGACGGTCGAGGCGCGGTCCGCGGCCGAGTCGCCGAGCGCGGCGCCCCCGGTCAGCACGATCGCGAGCTGCGCCGGCTTCACCCCCGAGGTCGCCTTCACGAACCCGGCGTTGGTCAGCCCGGCGAGCGCGGACGCCATCTCCTCAGGCGTGGCCTGCGGCTGGTTGCTGGACGAGTTGAGCAGCAGCAACGCCCCGAACAGGCCACCGGCGCGCGTGCCGGGGTCCGCGGCCGTGGGCAGCTGCGAGCCGGCGGGCTGCAGCCGTGCCACGAGGTCGCGCAGCTGGTCCCCGCGGGACGGGTCGGTGAACGCGTCGGTCAGCTGGATCTCGCCGGTGACGGTGGCGCTGGCGGACTTGAGCAACCCGGTCAGCGCGTCCCGGTCGGACGGGCGCGCGTCCGCCGTCGTCACGATGACGACCGTGCGGTCGGTGAGCCGGTCCTTGACCGCGAGCGGGCCGACGGACGAGGCGAACTCGTCCGCCTCGGTCAGCTTGGCGTGCAACGCGTTGCGGTCGTTCTGGAGGTCGTTGACCTGCTGTGCCAACGAGTTCTTCTCGTCGCTCAGCCCCGACAGCAGCCGCCCGCTGATCGCGGTCGACCCGAGCACGACACCGACCGCCAGCGCGAGGAACACCGCGGTGATCGAAACTATGTGGTAGCGCAGCGTGATCACGAGAAGAACCCCTTGATCCAGTTGACGACGGATTGCCAGCCGTCGACCACGATGTCGACGTAGACGTGACCGACACCGGAGACCGCGAGGGCCGCCGCCATGGCGGCGATCGCCGCGGTCACCAGCAGGACGATCACGCCCAGCGAGACCCGGCTGCGGTGCAGGATCGCGACGGCCTCCCCGTCGACGAGCTTGCTGCCGAGCTTCAGCCGGGTGAGGAACGTGGAGGGGTTGGAGCCGGAGTGCCCGCGGTCGAGGAACTCGCGCAGCGTCGCGCGCAGCCCCACCGTGACCACCAGGGACGCCCCGTGCGCCTCGGCGAGCAGCAACGCGAGGTCCTCGGCGTTGCCCGACGCGGGGAACGTCACCGCGCCGATGCCGAGGTCCTGGATCCGCTGCAGGCCGGGTGCGTGGCCGTCGGTCTGCGCGGGCACGACGACCTCGGTGGCCGCGCGCAACGACGCGGTGCCGATGCCGTCGGGGTCGCCGACGATGATGTCCGGCTTGAGCCCGGCGTCGTGCAGCGTGTCCGCGCCCGTGTCGACGCCGATCAGCACCGGCCGGTACTCGCGGATGTACTTGCGGAGCTTGCGCAGCTCCTCGGCGTGCGACGGCCCACCGGCGACGACGAGCACCTGCCGGTCGCGCATCGGCACGTACACCTCGGGCACGCCGACGCCGTCGAGAACGAGCGCGCGTTCCCGGCGCAGGAACTCGATGGTGTTCGCGGAGAACGCTTCGAGTTGCGCCGACATGCCGGCCTTCGCCTCGATCATCGCGTCGGCGATGCTTTCGGCGTTCTGCTCGATCCCCTTGGCGAGCTCGCGTTCCCCGGCGTACACGACACCTTCGTGCAGCCGGATCTTAGTGCCTTCTTTGATCTCCCGCAGCGCGACGGCGCCGACGTTGTCGATCAGCGGAATACCGGCCTCTATCAGCAGTTCCGGGCCGAGGTTGGGAAACCGCCCGGAAATGGACGGTGACGCGTTCACGACGCCGACGACCTCGGCCGCGACGAGCGCTTCGACGGTCCGCCGATCGAGGTCGACCAGGTCCATCACCGCGACGTCACCGGCACTGACGCGCCGAACCAGGTCGCTCGCGCGCCGATCAACCCGCGCGACGCCCGTGACTCCGGGAAGTTCGTGGTTGGTGCGGCTCAGCAGCCCGGAAAGCTTCATGGGCCGATAGTGACTCACGGTGCCCACGCGACAGGTGAGGCACGCCGGGCAATTCCGGCTGGTCAGTCGTCGGGGTGAACTACTACGGCACCAAACGCGAGAACCACTGCGCTTATGAGCACCCAAATACCGATGCCGAACCCGGCTTCCAGCGCAGGATCGATGGCGACGTTGCCCTCCTTGTGGAAGCTGATCGCGTTCAGCAAATACACGAACAACATTCCGGTGACGCCCGCGAGCGCGGCCGCTCCGGCGAAGCCGGCCTTTCGCCACCGCGTCCCGGCCAGCACGGCGGCGGCCGCCACCACGATCGGGATCGCGAACAACGGCCCGTGCTCGTCTGTGGTGCCACCGAACCGCGTGCTCCACCCCGTGGTGACGTACGCGGTTTGCGGCTGCCCGGGAGCCAGCCTGATCAGCAGTTCCGAGAACGGCAGGAACGTGGCCGCGACCGCGGCCGCGGCGGCGAGTCCGAACAGGACGACGCCCACGATCTTCCTCATGCCGCCTCCCGTTGCACCGCAACGGCTCCGGCCAGCGCGACCAGCGTCCCCACCGCGAGGAACACCAGCCCGAACCCGACCGCGAAGTCGCCCTGCTGCTCGACCGCGTGCCCGCGCTCCGACACCACGAGCGCTCCGATCACACCCACGGCGCCGAGCTGCCCGGCCGCTCCCGCGAGCGCCGCCCGGCTGATCCAGACCCCGGCGACGAGCAGCACGGCGGTGACCACGACGGGCACCCCGTACCAGGGCGAGAGCTCTCCCGCGGGCCAGTCGCCGGGCTTGTTGAGGATCTCCGTCCCCCACGCCCGGACCACGACCTCGACCCCGCCGGCGTAGGCGGTCGAGTACCACGGCAACACCATCGCCGTGGCGGTCAGCACCACTCCCGCCGCGATCAACGCGATCGCCGTAGGTCTGCCGATCACGGAGTCTCCCGCTGCTCGTCGTCGTGCGGAATGGCGAGGCCGAAGGGCGGCGTGTCGTCATCGCCGTCGAGCTGGTGCACGACCACTCCCTTCTCCTCGTCGTCGTCCTGCGCCACCGGTCCGGGACTGCGCCGCTGGGCGAGCGCCGCACCCACGAGTCCGACGACGGCCGCGACCACCAACAGGTAGAAGCCACCGTGGTAGCGCAGCTCGTCCCTGCTGGAACCGGACTGCGGCTGCGCGTAGATGAGACTCCGCAGTTCCCAGACCTGGACCACGTAGAGGAGCACGACCCCGGCCAGCAGCCCGGCCCCGCCCATCGCCAGCGGCCGCCCCACGAACGCGGTCCGCTCGCGCACCCCGAACGCCACGGCGACGGCCATCACGATCGCCGACACCACCACGGGCCACCCGGCGGCGAAGAGAGCCGACTGACCGGCGGGCCCGTCCTGCGGGTCCGACTCGGTGGCCCACAGGGTCCAGGTGACGGTGAGATCGGCCCCGAACCCCTTGTAGACCGTGCTGAAGACCTCCTCGAGCGACGCGACCACCGACAGCAGGGCGCCCAGTGCCAGCAGCACCCATGCGATCTTGCGACGCTCAATCACTCTTCGGCTCCACGACCACCGGATATCCGTACGGCGGCGTGTCGGTGTCGTCCGCGTCGTCGTCGAGCTGGTGGACGACCACCCCGTCACCGCCGGGCTCCACCTGGTCCGCCCGAGGCAACTCCTGGTGCAGCACGGCCGCCACCACACCCACCCCCGCGGCCACGATCAGCAGGGTGACCCCGTCGCCCTGCTCCACCTCGATCGGCACGCGCGCGTTGAACTCACCCATCATCTTCAGCAAGCCCTGGATCCGGGAGACGGCGGCCCACGCCACCCCGGCCAGCAGCCCGGCCCCGAGCAGCGACCCGACCCGCAGTGCCGGAACCCGGAACGCCAGCACGGCCGCCAGCGCCATGACGAGCGCGGCCCCCACCGCGGGCTCACCGAGCTCGAAGGGTTCGAGCGGCAGCAGCTCGCGGAAGTCGCCCCGCTCGACCGCCCAGAAGGTGGCCTCGTAGCGCAACTCCCGGCCGCCGAGCACGATCTGCACGGAGTACGCGGACAGGAACGTGGCCGCCACGGCCAGTCCGGCCGCGACGACCACCAGCACCGCACCGAGCACCCGGCGCGTGGTCACAGTTCCTGTCACGCCTCCATCATGCCGAACCCGGCCGGGAACAGCGGAAGGAGCAGCGACCGGAACGGCCGCGCCGGTCAGGCCTTCTTCTTCTTGCGCCGGACCACGGGAGCGGCGGACTTGTCCGCCTTGGCCGCGGCCAGCAGCTCCTCGGCGTGGGCCCGGCCGGTGTCGGTCGAGTCCATGCCCGCCAGCATCCGGGCGAGTTCGACGACCCGCTGCGTCTCGTCCAGCTTCCGCACCGCGGACCGCGTGAACGTCCCGTCGGCGGACTTGTCCACGACCAGATGCCGGTCGGCGAACGCCGCCACCTGCGGCAGGTGCGTCACGACGATCACCTGGTGCGACCGGGCAAGTCGAGCCAACCGGCGGCCGACCTCGACCGCGGCCCGCCCGCCCACACCGGCGTCGACCTCGTCGAACACCAGCGTCGGCACCGGGTCCGAGTGCGACAGCACCACTTCCAGCGCCAGCATCACGCGGGAGAGCTCACCACCGGAGGCGCCCTTGTGCACCGGCAGGGCGGGTGCCCCGGGGTGCGAGATCAACCGCAGCTCGACGTCGTCCACGCCGGACGCCCCGGCGTGCAGGATCGAGCGTCCGACGGTCAACGCCTGGGCATCACCGGTCTCGGCGTGCCGCGGCCGGACGGCCAGTTCGACCGAGGCGTGCGGCATGGCGAGCCCGTCGAGCTCCTCGGTGACGGCCTTGCCCAGCTCCAGGGCGGCCTCGACCCGGGCGGCCGTCACCCTGGCGGCGAGCGTCGCCAGTTCGGCGGCCAGCTCGTCGCGGCGGGCGGCCAGGCCGGTCAACGCCTCTTCGGAGGTGTCCAGCCCGCCCAGCCTGGTGCGCGCGTCCTCGGCCCAGGCGATCACGCCGTCGACGTCGGCGGCGTACTTGCGGGTCAGCGCCTTGAGCTCGGCCTGCCGCTGCAGCACGCTCTCGAGCCGGCCGGGGTCGGCCTCCAGGTGGTCCAGGTAGCCGGAGATCTCGGCACCGACGTCGGCCAGCAACGTCGCCGCCTCGACCAGCCGCGGCTCCATCTCCCGCAGCTTCGGGTCCTCCGACGACGCCAGCCTGCGCGCGGCCTCGGAGATCAGCCCGAGCGCACCGGGGTTGTCCGGGTCGCCCTCCAGCGATCCGGACACCGCGAACTGCGCGCCCTGGGCCGCCTCGCGGAGCTGGTCGGCGTCGGCGAGCCGCCGCGCCTCGTCGTGGAGTTCGGCGTCCTCGCCCAGCTTCGGGGCGACGGCGTCGATCTCGGTCAGGCCGTGCCGCAGCAGGTCGGCCTCGCGGGCCAGTTCGCGGGAGCGCTCGGTGCGTTCCTTCAACTCCGCCGAGACGCGCAGCCACTCTTCGCGAACGGCCTGGTAGGCGCGCAGCGGTGAGCTGACGTCGTCGCCGGCGAAGCGGTCCAGCACACCGCGCTGCTCGGTCGGCCGCATGAGCCGCAACTGGTCGTTCTGCCCGTGGACGGCGATGAGCTGCTCGGCCAGTTCGGACAGGACGCCGACCGGCACGGAGCGGCCACCGACGTGGGCGCGCGAGCGGCCGTCGGCACCGACGGTGCGGATCGCGATCAGCGACCCGTCCTCATCGGCTTCGCCGCCGACCTCCTCCGCCACCTTCGCGGCAGGGCTGCCCGCCGGAGCCTGGAAGCGGCCTTCGACCACCGCTTTGTCAGCCCCGGTGCGCACCCGCGAAGCCTCTGCCCGGCCACCGCCGAGCAGGTGCAACCCGGTCACGACCATGGTCTTGCCCGCGCCCGTCTCACCCGTCACAACGGTGAACCCGGGGTCTAGTTCAAGGGTGGCCTCGTCGATCACGCCAAGGCCATTGATGCGCATCTCGGCCAGCACAGGGCGAACCTTACTTGTCGAGTCCGACATTTCCTCGCGGGCACCATAACGGGCAAGTGCCGACGCACCGAGCGGCGCGATCAGCCTGCCGATGGCCCCCGCCATCCCTTCACCGGCAGGTCGAACTTCTCGACCAGCCGATCCGTGAACGGTGCCTGGCGCAGCCGCACGACCTTGAGCGGCACCTCGCCCTCCACGATCTCGATCCGCGCACCCGCGGGCAGCTCGAACGTGCGCCGCCCGTCCGCGGACAGCGCCGCCGGGTGCCCGGTGGCCTCGATCTCGAACGCCACGTGCGACTTCGGCGAGACGACCAGCGGCCGGGCGAACAGCGCGTGCGCGTTGCTCGGCACCACCAGGATCGCCTGCACGTCCGGCCACACGACAGGGCCACCCGCGGAGAACGCGTACGCCGTGGAGCCCGTAGGCGTCGCGCACAGCACTCCGTCGCAGCCGAACGCCGACACCGGGCGTCCGTCGACCTCGACGACGACCTCGAGGATGCGTTCGCGGATCAGCTTCTCGACGCTGATCTCGTTGAGCGCCCAGGTCTTCACGACGACCTCGCCGGCGACCGTCGCCACGAGGTCGAGCGTCATGCGCTCTTCCACGAAGTAGTCGCGATCGAGCACGTGGCCGACGGCCTCGTGCAACGCGTCCGAGTCGGCCTCCGCGAGGAACCCGACGCGGCCCAGGTTGACGCCCAGCACCGGCACCCGCGCCGGGCGGGCGAGTTCGGCGCCGCGCAGCAGCGTGCCGTCACCGCCCAGCACCAGCACCAGCTCGGTGCCCTCGGCGGCGTGGTCGTCGGCGGGCACGACCTTGGTGCAGCACGACGGGCCGAGGTCACGCGCCTCGTCGTCGAGCACCCTCGTCGTGACGCCCCCGACCGCGAGCCGGCCGGCCACCTGACGGGCGAGATCGATGTTGCTCTGGTGACCGGTGTGGACGACCAGCAGGACTTCCCTCATTGGGGCCCTTCTTCGACGGCGGTGCGCACCATCCGCGCAACAGCGTCCGATCCACCGGGGAGCGGATCCGCTTTGCGCAGCCAGAGGAAGTACTCGACGTTGCCGGACGGGCCGGGCAGCGGGCTCGCGACGACCCCGTGCACGGCCAGACCCAGTCCGGTCGCCGCCCTGGTCACGTCGAGCACGGCTTCGACCCGGAGTTCGGGGGCGCGCACGACGCCACCGGAGCCGAGGCGCTCCTTGCCCACCTCGAACTGCGGCTTGACCATGGGCAGCAGGTCGCCTTCCTCGTCGAGGCACGCGGCCAGTGCGGGAAGCACAAGCCTCAACGAGATAAACGAAAGATCGGCCACCACGAGTTCAACATTGCCCCCGATGTCCTCGGGTGTGAGGGTGCGGACGTTGGTCTTGTCCTTCACCACGACCCGGTCGTCGGTCTGCAGCTTCCAGTCGAGCAGGCCCCGGCCGACGTCGGCCGCGACGACCTGCCGTGCCCCTTTGCGCAGCAACACGTCGGTGAAACCGCCAGTGGACGCGCCGGCATCGAGACAACGCTTGCCGGTGGGGTCGATCTCGAAGCGTTCGAGCGCACCGATGAGCTTGTGCGCGCCACGTGATGCCCAGTTCGGGTCGTTGCCGATGTCCTTGACGACGACCGCGTCGGAGGTCTCCACGGCGGTCGCGGGCTTCGTCGCGACGGTGCCGCGGACCTTCACGCGACCGTCCGCGACGAGTTGGCTGGCGTGCTCACGGGACCTGGCGAGCCCCCTGCGCACGAGTTCGGCGTCGAGCCGCACCCTGCGAGGCACTGTGCATCACACCTTGTCGATGCTCGACAGTGCGTCGGTGAGCGTCGCGTGCACGGCGTCGAACCGGGCGACGTGCTCGTCGAGGGGGACGTTCTCCAGCCCGTCGAGCCTCTCCAGCGCGCCTTCGATGGCGTCAGCCGGGTTGGGCGGCGGTCCGGGCAGGGGGTAGCTCACGGTCTTACGGTAGCCGATGGAGTACCGACAGGTCCGCGCCGACATACGTGGGCCTTTGCTCATCCGGAAGCGCTTGCGCCTCTTGTTCGGTGGAAACACCCGTGAGGACGAGCAGGGAGTCCATCCCGGCGTTCACGGCGCCCAGGATGTCGGTGTCGAGGCGGTCGCCGATCACCAGCGGGCGGTTCGCGCCCAGGTCCTTCGCCGCCTGCTGCAGCAGCGGGGTGGCGGGCTTGCCGGCGACGAGCGGTTCCTGGTCGGTCGCGGTCTTCAGCGCCGCGACGAGGCTGCCGTTGCCGGGCAGCAGACCGCGTTCGGTGGGCAGGGTGGCGTCGACGTTGCACGCCACCCACAGCGCGCCGGCGCGGATGGCGACCGCGGCCTCGGCCAGCTGACGCCAGCCGAGGTCCATGGACAGCCCTTGCAGGACCGCCACCGCGCCTTCGGCGGTGTCGGTCGGGATGAGTCCGCGCTTGAGCACTTCGGCCTCCAGGGCCTTGGTGCCGAGCACGAGCACAGTGGATCGCTTCGGCAGGCGTTCGGCCAGCATGGCCGCGCCCGCCTGCGAGGAGGTGCTCACCTCGTCGACGTTCGTCTCGAACCCGAGCTCGACGAGGTGATCAGCGACCATCTGCGGTGAGCGGGAGGCGTTGTTGGTGACGTACCGGATCCCGACACCCTTGCTTCTGGCCGCCGCGATTGCTTCGGCGGCACCGGGCACGGCCTCGGATCCTCGGTAGACGGTGCCGTCGAGATCGATCAGCAACGCGTCGTACCTGTCGACCAACGTCTCGCTCACTGCTCCGGGGTCTCCTCCTGGGTCAGCTCGAACGCGCGCTCGGCGGCGTCCGTCTCCCCCTCGTCGTCAGCCTCGGCGGCGTTGAGGAACCACTTGACGGCTTCCTCGATACGACCGGCCGCGGCCAGGTTGTCGGCGTAAGCGTAGAAGAGCCGCGCGGAGTAGGGATTGCGCTGCCCCGGATCGAGGTCGGGCCCCTGCAGCGCCACGACGGCGGCGTCGAGCTGGCCCATGTCACGACGAGCGCCGGCCGCGACGATCCGCAGCTCGATCTCGTCCTCCTGGCTGAGGTCCTTGACCGCCGGGTCCTTGGCGAGGTCGATGGCCCGCTCCGGCCGGCCCAGGGCCCGCTCGCAGTCCGCCATGATCGCCAGGTGGCCCGGGCCGGTCATCATCCGGCGGGCGGCCCGCAGCTCGCTGAGAGCCTCGGCCCACTCGTCCGCGAAGTACGCCGTCAGACCGGCCGCCTCGCGCACGACACCGACACGGGCAGCCTTGCTCCGCGCGTACCGCGCGTGCTCCAGCGCCAGCTCGGGGTCCTCGTCGATGAGCAGCCCGGCCGCGGCCAGGTGCTTGCCGATGATCTCCGCGAGGCCCTTGGGCAGGCTGCGCAGCTCGAGCTTGATCTCCGGGTCGAGCAGCGACAGGTCGGCCTCGTCCGGCAGCGGCGGCCGTCCGCCACGGGGCGCGGGCGCCTCGTCGCGCGGCTCGTCGCCGTCGGCCTCGGTGCTGACCTCAGGACTGACCTCGGCCGCGACGACGTCACCCTCGGCGGGGGACTCGTCAGCCTCGGTCTTCGCCACCTCGGCCGCGTCGCCTTCAACGGCGACCTCGGTCTCGGCTTCGGCCTCGGTCTTGGCCTCGGTCTCGGTCTTGGCCTCGGTCTCGGTCTTGGCCTCGGTCTCGGTCTTGGCCTCGGTCTCGGCGGCCGTCTCACGGCCGGCCGCGGCACGAGTGGCCGCGGCACCGTCGCCCAGGCGGTAACCGGCGCGCTCGGCGGCCGGCGTCACCTCAGCGGCGACCGGCGCGTCCTGGCCGGTGGCCTTGACGTCGCTGCCGTCCTGACCGGTGGTCTCCTGGTCGGTCTGACGCTCCTGGAACCGCGCCGCACGCTCACGGCTGCGCTCGTCCTTGCGACGGTCGTCGCGCGGCGGGCCGGAACGCTCGTCCTTGCGGTTGCTCGAGTCGTCCCTGCGGTAACCGCCGCGGTCACCCGAGTCGCTCTTGCGGAAGCCACCGCGGTCGCTCGAACGGTCGCTCGAACCGCGGTAGCCACCACGGTCACCCGACTCGTCCTTGCGGTACGCGGGACGGTCACTGGAACCGCGGTAACCACCGCGATCGCCCGAGTCGTCCTTGCGGTAGCCGCCACGGTCGCTCGAACCCTGGCCGCGGGAGCCGCCACGATCGCCCGACTCGCTCTTGCGGAAGCCGCCACGGTCGCTGGAACCCTGGCCGCCGCGGTAGCCACCGCGATCGCCGGAGTCGTCCTTGCGGTACGCGGGACGGTCACTCGAACCGCGGTAGCTACCACGGTCGCCGGACTCGCTCTTGCGGTAGCCGCCACGATCACCCGAGTCGTCCTTGCGGAACCCGCCGCGGTCGTTCGAACGGTCGCTGGAGCCCCGGTACCCACCGCGGTCGCCGGAGTCGTCCTTGCGGTACCCGGGACGGTCACTCGAACCGCGGTAACCACCACGGTCGCTCGACTCGCTCTTGCGGAAGCCGCCACGATCGCTCGACTCGCTCTTGCGGAAGCCGCCACGGTCGCTGGAACCCTGGCCGCCGCGGTAACCACCACGGTCACCCGAGTCATCCTTGCGGAAACCGGGACGGTCACTGGAGCCCCGGTAGCCACCGCGGTCGCCGGAGTCGCTCTTGCGGAACCCGCCGCGGTCGCTCGAGCCGCTGCGCTCACCGGAGCGGAAGCCGCCACGATCGCCGGACTCGCTCTTGCGGTAACCGCCACGGTCACCGGAGTCGTCCTTGCGGAAGCCGGGACGGTCGCTGGAACCGCGGTAACCACCACGGTCGCTCGACTCGCTCCTGCGGAACCCGCCACGGTCGCTCGAGCCGCTGCGCTCACCAGAGCGGAAGCCGCCACGGTCACCGGACTCGCTCTTGCGGTAACCGCCGCGATCGCCCGAGTCGTCCTTGCGGAAGCCGGGACGGTCACTGGAACCGCGGTAACCACCACGGTCGCCGGAGTCGTCCTTGCGGAAGCCGGGACGGTCACTGGAGCCCCGGTAACCACCACGGTCGCTCGACTCGCTCTTGCGGAACCCGCCACGGTCGCTGGAACCCTGGCCGCCGCGGTAACCACCGCGATCGCCTGAATCGTCCTTGCGGTACGCGGGACGGTCGCTGCGGAAACCGCTGCGCTCACCGGAACCCTGACCGCGATAGCCGCCTCGGTCACCCGAGTCGCTCTTGCGGTAACCGCCACGGTCGCTGGAGCCGGCGGAGCTGCCGCGGTCGCTCGAACGGTCGCCGCGGTAACCACCGCGGTCGCCGGAGTCGTCCTTGCGGTAGCTGCCGCGGTCGCTGGACCCCTGACCGCGGTAACCACCGCGGTCGCTGGAGCCGGCGCGGTTGTCTCGACGGTCACCGCTGGTGGAGCGGTCGCCGGAGCCTTCACCGCGCTGGGGGTTGTTGTTGCTGCTGAACTTGCGATCGCCTGATGGACGGCCACCGTCGGAATGGCGCGGTCGGTCTCCCTGGCCACGCTGACGGTCGCCGGGACGATCCCCGAACCTTGACACCAAATCCTCCTACTATGGACACGCTGAAAGGGGCCTGTGAGCGAAGCACTGTAGTTGTGCCCCGCGATCACAAGCCCCTTCAGGGAAGTAAAGTTCGGCGGCGACCTACTCTCCCACACCGTAACCAGTGCAGTACCATCGGCGCAGAAGGGCTTAACTACCGGGTTCGGAATGGGACCGGGTGT